>CAYUAP010000189.1:0-6789 GCA_964442735.1 uncultured Planctomycetaceae bacterium
TATGTCTTGGGGATGAAGTATGCCTTGGGGATGGAGTATGCCTTGGGGATGAAGTATGCCTTGGGGATGAAGTATGCCTTGGGGATGGAGTATGTCTTGGGGATGAAGTATGCCTTGGGGATGAAGTATGCCTTGGAGATGAAGTATGCCTTGGAGATGAAGTATGCCTTGGGGATGGAGTATGCCTTGGGGATGAAGTTATGCCTTGGGGATGAAGTTATGTCTTGGGGATGAAGTATGCCTTGGGGATGGAGTATGCCTTGGGGATGAAGTTATGTCTTGGGGATGGAGTATGTCTTGGGGATGGAATAATATTGATTGGTTCATGGAGAAACTCCAGTGAAAGAAAAATGCGTGTTTCTCTTTATGATACAGGATTCCCTCTACCCTTTGTAATCCATCCCCCATTTTCGAGTTGAACCGTACAGTTGAACCGTACAGTAGTATAAATATTGAAAGGTCAAGATGAAACACAATACAAATAGAATTCATTTTGAAAAGATTTTTGTTCTCACAGATCTGTGTATATTGATGTTATGTTTCTTGATGTTGTCTCCTGTAATGCAAAAGTCTGTTTTTGCAGAAAGTACTCCAATGAAGACAACGGACGAAGATGATTCTGCGGACGAAGATGTTTTCGTTGATAGTGAGGGAATACACAAGGCGGGAAACTCTTCATCGTCCCATGAGCAAAAACAGCGTTCGGACGCAATGGACGAAGATATTTTCTTTGATGATGAGGAAACAGACAAGGCGGGAAACTCTTCATCGTCCAATGAGCAAAAACAGCGTTCGGACGCAATGGACGAAGATATTTTCTTTGATGATGAGGAAACAGACAAGGCGGGAAACTCTTCATCGTCCAATGAGCAAAAACAGCGTTCGGACGCAACATCAGGAATAATGTCAAAGGTTCTTAAAGGATCCATTTCAGAGGAAAAGTCACCGAACGGTTTTCTTTTTCAAAGGGCCAAACTGATGGATCCCATAAGTGGAGTTGCCGTTTTCGACAGTATTGTACCCTCCGGCTGGAAAGCGTCATGCAGTGTTAATTGGCATAACATTTCTTTGGATTTACCAGGAATCGCGACCTTGATCGTAACGTCTCCCAATGAACGGGTCGTTATGTCCTACATCTCCGATCAAAATTTTGTCGATAATGTGGCGGTTCCATTCATTCCTCGTCAAGATGGAGTTGACATGGGCTCTTACTCGACAAGACTGCGGTACAAAAGCGCCGATGAGTTATGCGATTGGATTTGCCATCAATTGCTTAAAGCTTCGTCTGTAAAACTCATTGAGAAAAAGCCGGTTAAAAAAGACTTGCTTGCGTTGGTAAATTCGACTGCCCGGACTTTTGCAAAGAATGTTTCGGAGAAACTCGGCTCGATCCTGTCCACGATCAATTCCAGACTAAAGGTGAACGGACAAGAGGGAACGGTCGCCGATCACAGATATGAAGTTGTGGGGCAAGACGGAAAAACCTATTGGATTGAAATGCTTTGTATGAGTATCGGTTGTGAAATTACCGTTGTGAACAATAATATCATGGGGAATACTGGAACATCGCGAATGATTCAATGGTTTTGTCCGGTCATTCTTCTTTATACAACGGAATCGGAATCGGAATTCAATCATTGGAAAAGCGTTTTCGAAATGTTCGTACAAAACTCGGTGCTTCGTCCGGAATTCCAGATGTTGAATCGAAAGTATGCCAATGAGATCCAAAACCAATACTTTAAAATGAAAACACGGCAGTTAATGGAAATGAATCGCCGTAACGCTGATCGTATAATGAATGATCATTCCAGTGATCCATCCGATCCACCATCACTTGACATGGCGGAAAAATGGAGTGATGTGATCCTTGACCGCAATACATTCCAAACCAAAGATGGTGGTACAATAAAAGCGTCAACATCTTTAGATCATGTTTTTCAAAATGGGGATAAATTCCTTGGGATACAAGGAAATGCGGATCCGCCTCCCGGCTGGGATAACCTTAAACTTATGCACTAATCCGTGTTGTCTTTTTAAGAGGTGTTTCGGTATGCCGGTGGACAAGATCAACGAAGACCGACTTTATCATGTGTTGGATAAATTTCTTCCAAGTAAGGACAAACTTGAAAAATACCAAGGAGTGTTGAGGTATATTGTTCGTTAAGGCCCAAAATATTAAGGATATCAAAAACACTTGTCCAATCAAATCCTGGTCGTATATTCCCATTCAGACTCCGTGGGTAGACGAAATACTAATGTGGATATAGAACATAACCATAGACAATAAGCTTTCGCCCCAGCCCAATGAATTGTGCCAATCGGGCCATTTTCATTAACAATCGCAACATATTTTTCTTCATTCGTCACTACAAACTGACGATGTTTAAACTCTTTTTTCATGGAAACATATTGGCGATTGTTGCAAGGAATGCCATGTTCAATCGCAAAAAGAACGTTCCCCAGTCGTCTGACTACCCCGAAGTCATGAATCAGGTTCAAGTCGCCTTACTCCTTGGCCTCTCCAGCAGCTCTGTTCAGGAATACATCAAAGAAGACACCATTCCCCACCTGAAACTTGACCGCCAGTACCCCTATTCCAAGACCAAGGTACTTCAGTGGGTGAAAGGGGTGGGCGGCCAACGAATTGTGATAATTCATGATTGAAATGGTACTTTTGATAATGATATATCCTATTATACCGTTTTTCTACAAAGCCAAACTCTTATTGTAAAGAGAAGAGCCAGTAAACACAACGAAGTCAACAATGCTGTTTCTGATGAATTTGTCTGAGTATCATAACAGTAGGGAACCAGAGGAATGAACCAGTGACGAGCATCAACGACCCCTCGACTAACCAAAAACATTTGGATTCCCGTTAATATGAGAGGACAAGTAAAGAACAAACCGCTATAATAGTCCGGAAGTTTACAACTGCCCGCCACATAAATCAATATTCCTGTTAATAACAATGAAGAAATCGAACAACACAAAAGTTTCCCTGCTTCGCCTGTCGACATCCCCATTTGCCAGTACCCCAGAAAAGCCGCGAAAAAAAAGGGACTGACGATTACAATGAGACTCAAACTAAAACAACACCATCGTAACGATTCCAAATAGAATCGACTTTTTCTGCTGAATCGAACAAAGTTCAAAAAGTTCTGGTCCCAAGTGGAAAGAACTGCTTTCATTCCACCAAAAGAAAGCATCATCATGGCAATCCACCAAAAATGGTTCACAAAACCGCAAAAGCAAAAACGAAGATTTTCATCGGGAGACATTCCTCTCATTGGAGGTATTGTTCGACCGAAAAATTCCGCTTGCCCGGATTCCGAAATTCCTAAGCCTGACAGAACCAGCAAAATATATCCAATTGCAAGTATTGGATATATGTAAATCCAATATGTACCGGACATGATAAGGCTTATGCCCTTGAAAATCTCCGAAGAAAAACAACGTTTAAAATATTGCATAACTATCTTTCTATTAAATATCATGATTCTTATTAACACGAATAACCACTTCTGAATGATTCTGCATTTGTCTTTTGATGATCCCGGATATCTGTATTAAGGATGTGATCTGCGTCTTGTTTAGGATTTTACCATTATTTTCGTACTGGACCGTATACTGATTGGATGGTCGTTCTATAATCTGACGATTTTCCAGCGTAAAAAACCGGTCCGCATAACAAAGCGTTTCGTCCAACTGGTGCGAGATCCACAGTAATGTTCCCCCTTGATTAACAAACATTTTAAAATTCTGGCATATCAACGGCCGACTTTCCGAATCAATTCCTTCCAACGGCTCATCAGCAAGAATCAACTTTGGCTTTCGCGCAAGAACAGTCGCCAATAGAAATCTTTGTCGTTGTCCTTTTGAATACGTATAAATCGGTCGAATCATTAAATCTGTTGACAGTTGTAGTCGTTCTGCTACCTCGTATAATTGCGTTTCAGAAACAGATCCAAGATTTTCCAGCCAACGAGCAATATGTTGTCCTGTAAACCATGGCGGAATTGTACTGGTTTGGCTATGGAGGGGTTCTGATATTAACCCTATTTCCGGTATCCGGTCCATCGTTACAGGATTCTTTCCAAAAACCTGAACCTCTCCTTTGGTGGGAACCATACTACCGGTTGCAAGACTCATTAGTGTACTTTTTCCCGACCCGTTTTCTCCGGTCAAAATACACAATTCACCTTGTTGAAGCGTTAAATCGACGTCTTTAAATAACAAATATCGATTATCGGAATAGCCGAAAGCGATATGATGGAATGATAATGGTATCTTGTTGTCAGACATGGTCGTAATATCCTTTTATATGTTGTTTTGCTTTACAGAACTGAATCTATTGA
Organism: uncultured Planctomycetaceae bacterium; assembly: GCA_964442735.1. Lineage (GTDB taxonomy): Bacteria > Planctomycetota > Planctomycetia > Pirellulales > Thermoguttaceae > JAUNBG01. The sequence continues at coordinate 4,356 of CAYUAP010000189.1, forward strand.
AATAAATCAATTGTATGTAGTTCGAGTATTATCTTTTTGTGAAGACAAAACCTCCAGTACTTGAACCTTGTCCAAATCACTGTAATGTTTTGTTGTTATCAACAATATCCTATACTGCGAACTACTAATAACCTATCTTGTGTGGCTATTTAATAAACTCTCAATATTACAGGAGTGTTCACTCATTTATGCACTATTTCGATTTTCGCAATGTTTGTATAGCCACTATAGTATCCTTGTCCAAGGATGTATAATCTGGCAACCATGGTGATGTTGTACTTTCCCTATACATGGTACAACCTGTTATATCCACCATACTTATGATTCTTCCATCTATGTATTTGATTTCATAACCTCTCAAGAGCTGACCTACCAGAGGATACCATCGGTTGTAACGGACCGTATAGACATCGGTAACGTCCTCTATAACATCCCCAAAAACAATGGATGCTGTCATATTTCTCCAGTACCCCCAAAATGTATAATTCTCATATTCCTCCTTTGCATTTGCCTGTAATGATTCAATACGAGGATCATTGAACTCCGAACCGTAAGGTACTTGGACTTGTGATGAAGTCGTTTGACTTATCGTTACATTTTCTTCACCATAGATGAATGTATCGAAAAAGCAAGACAAGGTCATAAAAATAAACGCCATCACACAATTAACAATTGAATGTTTCATCGAAATATTCCTTATAAATTATTCAATACAATGTATTTAGTTAGGGACGTGTTCACTCCTTAAAAGGTAACACGTCCCCGGTAAGAACTGTTTACTTCAAACCACGCATTTGACGAATTTCCTGAATCTGGACATGATTCAAAGACATATAGTCCAACAGCCAGGGAGAGGAAATATCTTCACGATATGCTTTACATCCAATCAGAGAAACCTTTTTGCTAACTTGACTATCTATACTACTGATTTCGAATCCCTTAATGACACGACCAACCAAAGGGGAATGCCGCAGATACTCAATAGTGTAGGAATCCTGAACATCTTGTACGGTATCTCCATAAAAAATGCTGGCAACCCAATCTCGTGCTATGCCAATCGTGGTCCGACCAGTATACGGTTTTTCCGCCGCAGCCTTGTAGGTCGGAATACGGGGATCGTTGAGATCCTGTCCAAAAAGAGGAATGGCAATTGTACTAGCTTTCGAAGCTTTTTCAACAGACTCTGCATTAGGCTGTTGCCCCCAGAGAGTTGAACCAATCACCGAAATACAAAACACAACAACAGATAAACAGTGATTAATTTGATTTTTCATAATAAATCTCCTTCAATAATGATTGTGAAAATACAATTGTTTGTATTATTAGTTGAATATGTCTCTGTTTCTCTACTCGAAAGACTGCAACATATTCTTACGTTTCTTAATTCCACCTGTAACTCCAACAAACAGACAGGTAAATCCGATTGTCAAAGAAGCTACTCCGGCATAAAAGAGTATATCTGCTAATGATTCTTTGCGTACCAAGTTAGTGCTATACCTTTCAACATCCTTTAAAAATCCGTCAACGATAACGTTTTGCTTAGAGTCTTCGGAAAATCGATTTAGAGAACCATTCTTATGAAATACTTCAATTCTGGTCTCCCACGATTTTCTATCTTTTTTGGTTTCTTCTGACAGGAGCATTCCTATCAATATAACAATGGCAGCGATTCCTGCCAAACAAAGTCCTGTTACTCGTAATATTTTGTCCATTTGATACTCGCTATTAATAATAGGTTTCCATGAAAAACATTTATAATTAAACAATAATTTGTCAGAAGGAAAAATGTTTTCTGAAATCCAAAGCAACAGTCATGTTACATGAGGATCATAAACATTTTCGTACGATCTGGTCAACTATTGCTTACCTGAAAAACAGCCCTTTTTGATTTTTTAGCATCTTCACTTTTCTTTCGTTCCCGATGATACTCTTCTTGGATTATCGCATCATCTTCAATACGGCTTCTTTCTAATAACATTTTGCAAGCATGTTTTGCGACAGTACGGCTAAAGGGAACGCCAGTTAAGCTCACTGCTCCTCCTGCAAGGTTTGCTGTAATAACACATCTGCTCTGACCATATGTTCAAGAAAGCTGGTATTTTCTTTCTCAAGTTTATCCTCTCCTTTTGATTTTCTAAAAAAACTCATAATTCAATTCCTTTCGTAATAAATTGTATTTCTGATTATCTTCTCTCTTTATACTATTGATGAACACTACAAAGTATGAAGATTTTCGTTCAAGAGCGATTGCTCTCTTTTTATCCCCCCGTCTTATATACTGTCGGGCGATACATAATCCGAAAATTTTTATCCCGAAACGATTGCTCTCTTTTTATCCCCCCATCTTATAATACTGTCGGGCGATACAAAATCCGAAAATTTTTATCCCGGAGCGATTGCTCTCTTTTTATCCCTTCATCTTATAATACTGTCG
>CAYUAP010000190.1:0-6750 GCA_964442735.1 uncultured Planctomycetaceae bacterium
ATAATAAATAATTTTATCATAAAAAAGTTTGTTTGCCAAAAAACTATCCGTGAACGGTTACAAACCGAAAAAGAAGTTTCATTCCGGGAAACGTTGTGTTGACGTTGAGAGAACGTTGAGAGAACGTTGGAAGAATATGGTTGACGCCTGTGGATTTTTGTTTTGGAGAATAATTCTGTATACTACAGTTACCACATAAAATACCATATTATTTTTTTAACCTACTTGTCTGTTTATTGTCAATCTTTATAATAAAGGTATTACGTTTTATTGAAATGATAATATCACAAAGGACAGATATTTACTCTTTTAAATATATAAAGGTAAAATCTAAAGGTAAAATAGTATGAATACAAGGTCATATAAAAAAAGAGCGTTTACGTTGGTAGAACTGTTGGTAGTAATAGCGATTATAGGTATTCTGATAGCGTTACTTCTTCCGGCCGTTCAGGCGGCCCGGGAGGCGGCCCGGAGAATGCAGTGCACGAACAATCTTAAACAGTTCGGATTGGCACTTCATAATTATCATTCATTGCATAACGTTTTTCCGGGCTATGACAGTTCTGGAGTGGGTTTTTCCATCCAGGCTAAATTACTTCCTTTTTTTGAGCAGTCTTCGTTACACGGTTTAATTGATTATACACAACCTGTTTTAATAGGTCCTGGTGGCGCAAAATATTTTAATACGGCACATCAGGATGCTGCCCGGGAGGAAATAGAAATATTCCGATGTCCTAGTGATGGAGAAATAGATCTCTACACGGAATATCAAATGGGTGACAATCCGGCTCCGGTGACTCTTCGTGGATTAAATTATATGATGGTCATTGGATCTGGAAAAGACAATACATTTGAATATGCCAATCGTACTGATGGTCTCTTTTATATGGATTCCCATTGCGGTTTCAATACCATGACCGATGGAAGCAGTAATACCATTGTCATGGCGGAATCCCTATTGGGAAATCACCGTGATACCACGAAGGAAGGGGACCGTAAACGTCAGGTGTGCCGTACCAGTGCCATATCGAAGGCGGCAGCCAATGTCAATAATCCAACGAATGCCGATTTAGACAATTATGTTAGTAATGCCGTCAATTGGTATGGTTATCGCGGCTGTACCTGGTTGCTGGCACGAACCGGTTATACAATGGTTATAACGTATTTACCACCTAATTCACTTTATCCTGACTTCGCCCCCTCGTCTGGAGGAGGGCGGCAAATTGGACTCCATTATACACGCAGTAATCATACTGGCGGTATCAACGGGTTAATGGGAGATGGTTCCGTTCGATTTATTCCCGATACCATTAACCAAACGATATTCCAGGCACTAGCTACAGTAGCAGGGGGCGAAACGGTTTCACTCTAATGGCGAAACGGCGAAAATAACAATACTTTATGATTGACAGGACAAAAATTTGTGGTATATGTCTGGAAGCCGAACAATCGTTTAAACAATTTTATGGATCTTAACAGAATGTCACGATCGAATTTCCAATTATATTTTACACTAATGATACTCTTGCTCTTGACGGTTATGGGTTGTAATCGTCTTCCGGAACAAAAGAGTCATCAAACTGCTCCCATTCGGACTGTGGAAGAATGGAAAAATCTGAACAGAACGGAACCGATACAACATATTATTTGCAGTGGTTCCGGTTCACTGCGAATGATCTCCTATTTGGGGGTGACCGATAAAGTTGTTGCGGTAGAGCAGGTGGAAAAACGGTTGGAAGTTTCCAATCCCTATCGTCTTGTCCATCCGGAATATGGTGAATTACCCGTTTTTGGAGAAGGACATGGACGTGACAATATCGAATATATTTTAAACTGTAATCCGAGACCGGACGTTATAATTCGTATTGAGAATCCAGGTGCGGGAATCGATCCCAATGTTCTTCAGGAACGTACGGGAATACCGGTTATTGTAATACCCTATGGCGATTTGGGACAGGACCGGGCAGTGTTTGATCGTTCACTTCTGTTATTGGGAGAAGTATTTGGTAAACAGGATCGTGCCCGGAACATTATAAATTTTATCAACGAGCAAATTACCCAACTTGAACACAGGACACAGGATATTTCAGAAGAAAAACGGCCAAGTGTCTATTTGGGTGGTCTCTCTTTTCGTGGAACACATGGAATCAACTCAACCGCCCCGGTTTATCCCCCTTTTAACTGGTTACATGTAAAGAATCCCGCCGCAGTTTTGGAATCGGGAGTCATTCGTGGAAAACAGGCCATGGTTTCTAAAGAACAGCTTGTTTCCTGGAATCCTGATTTCTTTTTCGTTGATCTTGGAACCGTTTATATGGATAATAACGGTGGTTTGGCTGACCTTCAAAATCAAAAAATTTATCGTAATATAAAAGCAATACAAAATAAACAGGTCTATACCTTGTATCCGAATATCAGTTATAATATAAACTTCGCGGTAATGATTGCCAACGCCTGGTTTATCGGAAAAACGGTTTATCCAGAACAGTTTAAGGACGTCGATATAAATAAAAAAATAGAAGAGATATTTCAGTTTATGTTGAACGATCCGGTTATGCCACGCTGTCCTGACCGTTTGAGACCGATCCTGTATAAACCGGTTCCTCTGTCCGAAATGACTTCCAAAAATGAATGAACAAATACAATCCCATACGCTATACATAAAATATCGACGTTATGTCGGTTGGAAGATATTTCTTCTGACCGTTTCCATTCTGCTTGTTCCTGTTTTATTGGGTGTTTCGATCTCGTTGGGAATAGTTTCCATTCCCTTAAAGGAGATTTTTTTCATTCTGATCGGAATTGAGACGGACGGAACGAACGCCTCTATCATTATACAGTCGCGTCTTCCACAGGCGTTAATAGCACTTCTGGCAGGTGCGGGGCTATCGATTACAGGAACAGCCATGCAAGCGGTTTTACGTAATCCTCTCAGTTCCCCCTTTACCTTGGGAATATCAAGCGCGGCGGCTTTTGGTGCCGCGTGTATGGTTGTTTTCGGCGGAGGAAGAATCGCGTATTTGGACAATATTGTTACTCAATTTGGATTCCCGTATAGTTCTATTGCACTGGGAGCTTTTGCGTGCAGTTTTTTAACGGCTTTATTAATCCTCCTTTTAGCAGGCAGAAAACATATAAAAGCGGAGACCATTATATTAACGGGAGTTGCGTTGAGTTCCTTTTACGGGGCTGGAATTATGTTGCTCCAGTATATAGCAGAGGAACAGCAATTGGCCGCAATGGTCTACTGGACGTTTGGAGATACACAACGTGGAACCTGGCCGATAATTGGCGTTCTTGTCTTTATCGTTCCGATAATCGCTGTTTGGTATTTTCTTCAAGGGTGGAATTATAATGCCATGTCCCTTGGCGAGGAGACGGCACGTGGACTGGGAGTAGCCGTCCATCGTGTTCGTGGATTCACCATGTTACTAGGCGCTCTTGTCACTTCCATTTTAGTTGCTTCTCTGGGTATTATTGGGTTTGTCGGACTCGTTGTTCCCCATTTATGCCGATTATTAATAGGATCGGATAATCGTTATGTTTTACCCCTGTCATTTTTTCTTGGGGCCGGACTCCTCCTCGTTTCCGATACAGCGGCTCGTCTGATATTAGCGCCACGTTTAATGCCGGTTTCTATATTGACCGCATTTATAGGAGCTCCGATATTTTTATTTCTGTTACTGAAGAGAGGAGGGGCTTCATGTTGAGTGTTAAAAATCTATCGTTTCGATACGGTAGTCGAGTCGTTTTATCGGATATATCGTTTGACATTTTACCGGAGAGTATAAACGTCTTGTTAGGTCCCAATGGTTCCGGAAAAACGACACTTCTTCGATGTCTCGACCTCTTCCTGAATCCACAGCAGGGAGAAATAAAATTGAACGGAATATCTATTACGGAGTATTCACCGAACGCCCTGGCCCGAAAAATCGCCTATATGCCCCAGCGGTGTGGCATTACCGGATTAACGGTTTTCGACTCCATTCTATTGGGGCGCAAACCGTATTTGTCATGGTGCCCTGGTCCTCGGGATTATCAGCTGGTCGAAAAAACATTGGAACGATTGAATCTATGGGATAAATCGCTTCGTACCCTGGACCAATTGAGTGGTGGCGAACTGCAGAAGGTCTCGCTAGGACGTATTTTCGTTCAGGAACCAGAACTAATTCTTCTGGACGAGCCATTGAGTTCGCTCGATCTGAAGAACCGTATGGAGATTATGCGCCATCTATCCCATTTCGTTCGTCATTATCATTCGGCAGTCCTCTTGAGTATTCACGAATTAGGTGACGCGTTTCGGATTGCCGATCGTTTTTTGTTTCTTAAAAATGGAGTACTTCGTGCCGATGAAACTCCGGAAACGGTAACAGGGGATATTTTATCGGAAATATATGATATTCCCCTAGAGATATATTCACCTTCCAATTTCAAATTAGTTGTTCCAAAAGGAGAATAAAAATGAATACTAAATGTACCTTGACACAAGAGCAGATTGACGGAACAATTGTGTTTCATGGTCATCATTGTCCTGGTTTAACCATTGGTCTTCGCGCGGCTGAATGGTGCCTGCGCGAATTGGGACGTGCAGGCGATGAAGATATTGTTGTTGTTACTGAAACTGATATGTGTGGTGACGATGCTATCCAATATCTGACAGGCTGTACCTTCGGAAAAGGTAACTTTATATTTCGCGATACAGGCAAGGTTGCGTTCACCTTCTATCGGCGAAGTGATAATAAACGAGGACGACTTGTTCTCAAGCCCGATTTCGCAATTGATCTTCGTGCCAAACAGGAAACACTGCGTCCAGAGCAGAAGAATGAACTCGCACAAATCAAACAGGAACGAATCGACCGTATGATGAATGCAGAACTGGACGAATTATTCAATTTCAGTGTCCCAGATATGGAAATACCGCATAGGGCTGTCATCCACAAGTCAATTCGCTGTGAAATATGTGGTGAAGGCGTTATGGAATCACGTTTACAAATGGTCAATGGAAAAAGAGTTTGTATCGACTGCGCTAAAAATTTATTATCAGAAACAAAACAGTAAAAGCGTTAAAGTACATCTTGTTTAAGCGTATTTTCCCGGGAATACCAATATTCCATCGGTATATGCGAGGTCTTCGCCTGCGCCGATTGTAACCATTCACGAACGATTTTGAAACCATGGATATCACGGATAAACACAGATAGTCTGCCGTAAAATACAATATTTTACAATAACAAACTAAACCTTTTTATCTATTATACTCAAGGTTGTTACAAAAGTCTATTTTTCAAAACAGGCGAGACGACTGTTTTCCAGTCAACTTCGTTTTTCAGGGGAATAAAACAGGCGAGACGCCTGTTTTCCAGGCAGTGCGGACGAGACGTCCGCGTTCCAGTCAACTCCTTTTTTTAAGTGTTCGCAACCACGGGTGGTGTATGGTTGACGGTCATTTTCAAGATCATAAAACGAGGCAATTGAGGGACTTCCAGCATGTATGAATGGGTCGAATCGGATAATATTTGTCCTGTAAACGGGTTATGCCCTCCTTAAAGGAGGACATAACAGTCTGTGGAAAATGGTGAAAGGTTATTTAGCGGAAGTATTTAATTCCTTTATTTTTAGAGTTGTTCCGTCATCAACGATTTCCAGAAGTTTCAGACTTTCTTTAGGAGAAACGTTCGGCAGGTGAATAGCCAGTATTAGTTGTCCTTTCAGTGAAGTAAAGATCATACCATGTCCTCCATCCTTGGTATAGAGGAGAGTCGATTTACTCCACGGACCGGTAACGGACCCGTTTTCCGACTGGGTTAAAAGAAGGCAATAACCATTGACCCCGGAGACAAACGTGGACCAAATCATGTAAAGAGTTCCACTTTTGGGACTTTTATATAAAAAGGGGCCGTCTGTAACTTTACCGACGTTTGGCTGCTTCAGGGCATGTGGCGCGGAAGATGCCGCAAATAAAAGTTTCTGTTCTCCAATGGTTTCGGACAGATCTTTTTTCAGTTCCAGGAGATTCATGGTTCCGTCAATTATCTGGACCCATTCATGGCAAAATATCATATAGGGTTTTCCGTTTTCTTCCCATAAAGTACCATCCAGAGCCATCCAGTCAATGGGCGTGTGTGATCCCTCCTTAATTTGGAGAAATGGTCCTTTAGGCGAATCGGCCCGGAAGATCCAGGTTCCACGTTTATACATGGGAGGCCAGTTCTTGTCCTTGATCGGGCTCGGTGTCGAAACTATGTCGTCAAAAGTTAATGTAACAAACATATAATATTTGCCGTTGTAAAAATGGACTTCCGGAGCCCAAACCATTTTCACCTGAAGTTTTTTTGGCAAGGTCAAGACGGGAACAGGTTCCGTCCAATGTTTCAGATCTTGACTCGTATATACTTCAACACCGGTAAAATGACTTTCCGCCCGATTCCCCGCCTGCGAATACATATAATAGGTCGAATTCTCTCGATCCACCAAAATATAGGGGTCGCGTATGCGTATCTGGTCTGTCGTCAGTAAAGTGTTTCCGGAATCCGCTCGAATTTCTTGACTCAAGAGCATTACTATTACAATAAAAAACGAAAAAAACATTCGATTCATGAATTGGTATCCTTTTTGGTTGTTTGTATGAATATGTCCACGATTGATATTCCAATGAATGTCTTAAAATGAAGACAATATACAAATTGGGTTTAACAATGGTAACCATTCACGAACGATTTTGGAACCACGGATATCACGGATAAACACAGA
>CAYUAP010000191.1:0-6622 GCA_964442735.1 uncultured Planctomycetaceae bacterium
CAAATTCTCTAATTCCTAACCTATTTTTCCTAAAATGGTGCGTCAGCCCTGCCTATGTAGGTAGTCTAATCATGTTGGTCTTTGGTTGTATAGATGGAACGTTTGGTCCCAATCGGTTTGGTCCCGATCCAAAAGGACGAATAGAATCGAGATAAATCAGGGCTTAATTTTGCAAACGGATATTTCCGATTTCCTTGAAAACAGGAGTTATATCCATCTCTCCATGAAAAATAATTATACTCCCGACCGGAATGATATTTTCTTTCCCTGGAACGCGAACATTTCGTCCGCATCCTCCAAAACAGGCGTCCGGCTGTTTTGAAAAATAGACTTTTATAACGACCTTGAGTCTATAACAAGTTGTTCTTTCTTTAACTCAAATTTCCCATGACAGGATCCCCCTGGAACAGGAGCCCCCTGGAACAGGGGAGACAGGAACAGGGGAGACAGGATCCGTCAAACAGCGGACACGACTTGGATGCAAAATATTTATATCATTTCCGGTTGCGGTCGTTCTCTGTTTAAATCAGGAGATTAATTCTGTCGATAGATATCGTTCTCCGGTATCGGGGAGGAGAACGACGATTCGTTTTCCTTCCAGTTCGGGACGTTTGGATAGTTCAACGGCGGCATATAAAGCAGCCCCGGAAGAGAGGCCGACCAGTAGTCCCTCTTGAGACGCAGCGTTTCGGGCCATCTGAATGGCATCATCAGACCGAACAGGAAGAACTTCGTCGATAATCTCCCGGGACAATACCTTTGGCACAAAACCGGCGCCAATACCCTGTATTTTATGGGGGCCTGGTTGACCGCCCGATAAAACGGGAGACTCGGCCGGCTCTACCGCCACAATACGAATATTCGGATTACGCTCTTTAAGATATTGCGCAGTCCCTGTCAATGTACCACCAGTACCGACTGTTGCGACAAAAACATCCAGTTCTCCGTTGGTATCCTGCCAGATCTCCTTGCCTGTTGTACGTCGATGTGCCATTGGATTTGCCGGATTATCAAACTGTGATGGCATGAATGCCCCAGGATTTTCTTCGACTATTTGTTTTGCGCGGGCTATCGATCCATTCATTCCCTGATCACCTGGCGTTAGTTCAATTTCCGCACCATAAATAGCGAGTAGTTTGCGTCTCTCAATACTCATAGTCTCCGGCATGGTCAGGATCAAGCGATATTTTTTAATAACCGCGACAAGAGCCAGTCCGATTCCGGTATTTCCGCTCGTTGGCTCCACAATCAAACATCCTGGAGATAAACGGCCACTCTTCTCCGCCTCTTCGATCATTTCCAATGCGATTCGATCCTTGGTACTACCCCCCGGATTGAAATACTCCACCTTGGCGACTATTTCCGCCTTGCCGTCAGATAAACGATTGATTCGAACCAAAGGGGTTCTGCCCACCTTTTGTAAAATATTCTTTAAAATTCCTTTTTTCATAGAATCTCCCGATTTTTCAGAAACAAAATTTAGTAACCGTTCACAGATATAAAGTGAAACCACGGATAACACGGATTTTCACAGATAGTTTTTTGTTAAACAAATTTTTTATGATAAAATTATTTACTATAATAGATAAAAATGTTTAGTTTGTTATTGTAAAATATTGTATTTTACGGCAGACTATCTGTGGTCATCTGTGGTCATCTGTGTTTATCAGTGGTTCTGAAATCGTTCGTGAATGGTTACAAAAATTATTCGTCCCTGTTTTCTTTATAATACTGAATTAAGGCATTTGTCGAGGAATCATGCGCCGTAACAAGACCCTGTGAATTCAATTCCGGGAGAACAACCTTGGCCAATTGTTTCCCCAATTCAACGCCCATCTGATCGAAGGAGTTGATATCCCAGATAATACCTTGAACGAAAATTTTCATTTCATAAAGCGCGATCATCTGACCCAGGGTCCGTGGTGTCAATTCTTTAAAGAACAAGGTATTCGTGGGACGATTACCCGGGAAAACCTTGGAAGGAGCCAGACGCTCAATTTCACTCGCGGTACAGCCTGCTTTACGAAGTTCCTCCTCCGCTTCTGCCTGTGTTTTACCCTTCATGAGAGCTTCGGTCTGCGCAATGAAATTTGCCAATAGTTTCTGATGATGATCCCCTATTTTATTATGGGAACGAACCGGAGCGATGAAATCGGCTGGAATCAATTTTGTTCCCTGATGAATTAGTTGATAAAAGGCATGCTGTCCATTTGTTCCAGGTTCTCCCCAAATAATAGGACCGGTTGAATAATTGACCGTTTCGTTTTGACGATTAATTCGTTTTCCGTTGCTCTCCATATCCCCCTGTTGCAGATAGGCAGGAAAACGATGTAAATACTGGTCATATGGAAGAATGGCGTAACTTTCCGTATTATAGAAATTATTATACCAGATACCCAGGAGGGCCATAATCACAGGAATATTTTCCTCGAATGGTGTTGTTCGGAAATAATTGTCCATTTCATAGGCACCGTACAGGAGATCGTCAAAACGTTCAAAGCCGACCGCAAGTGCGATACTCAATCCAATTGCGGACCACAAGGAATAACGTCCGCCGACCCAATCCCAGAATTCGAACATGTTTTTAGGATCGATACCAAATTCCTGAACGGCGATCGTATTGGTCGAAAGGGCAACGAAATGTTTCGCAACAGCGGTCTCGTCTTTAGCCTGATCCAGGAACCATTTTTTGGCTGATAACGCATTAGTCATGGTCTCCAGCGTGGTAAATGTTTTCGAGGCAACAACAAACAAAGTGGTTGCCGGATTAAGATTCTTTAGTGTTTCTGTAATATGGGTTCCATCTATATTCGAGACGAAATGAACGGCAGGACCGTCTTTATAATAGGCGAGTGCCTCGCAGACCATTAGAGGGCCCAGGTCGGAACCGCCAATTCCAATATTAACGACATCGGTAATTGCCTCGCCGGTATACCCCTTCCAGCATCCACTTCGCACTTTTTCACTGAAATCCTTCATTTTCTGAAGAACCAATCGAATTTGCGGCATAACATCCACACCATCCACAAGAACTGGATTGACCGAACGATTACGAAGTGCCGTATGCAAAACAGCTCGTTGTTCCGTTACATTGATCTTCTTGCCTGTGAACATGGCTTCGATCTTCTCTTTTAATTTGGCCTGATTGGCCAAATTCAGAAGAAGTTTCATTGTCTCTTCCGTAATTCGATTCTTCGAATAATCAAAAAGAAGTGTACCGAAAGTCAATGAAAATTTCTTGAAACGCTGCTTGTCCTGTTGAAACAGATCTCGCATTGTGACATTTTCCATATTTTTTCGGTGCTTTTCCAAGGCCTGCCAGGCCTGCGATTCCGTCAATATACCCATTATAATTCCTCTCTTTTATTTATCTGTTTAGTTTTTCTGTCTGTTTATTATCCGCCATGGCCTCGACTACGTTCTGTATGTGTTCCCGGAGTCGACGATAATAGTTCAATTGTGAATTAACCGCAACGATTATTTGTGGATCATAACGCTCCTCCGACATACTCTTCAGAAAACGATCGCGAATCTGTTTGACCTGAAATGTAAAGCCCTTGCGCCGTGTATAAATATCTTGTAAAAGCTCAAAAGCATCGATACGTGAAACAAATACCGAACGAACCTTCTCCCATACTTCCATTAGGGATAAATGGAGTTTAAGACAGTCTGCCCGCTCCTGTGGCGGAAGTGACAATCCAGCCTCTTTAAGTTTTAAATTGGATTTCAAAATGGAAATAATATAATCGGTGATCGTTTCCAATTCATCGGCCAAACGAAGCTGTACTCGAGCTGAATTGGCTGTATCCACCGAGATATTCTTCGACAACAGTTCGGCTAGAAAATCAATCACTTCGTCTTGCATGTGGTCAAAATTATCCTCCTGCTGAAAAGAATCCGCAATCATTTTTTCATTTTTGTAATCTTCTTTTTCCAGTTCCGTCAACCAATTTCCCAATTCGGAACAACCAATCATCATTCGTGAAATTTCGACTCGGGACCGCTCCACCGCAATCAGGGGCGTTTCCATGTGACGTATCGCCAAACTCGTTAAAACATGTTTCGGAAGATCCGTCTCCTTTACCTTGACATAACGGGTCAGTAAATTCGCGAAGACATGAACAAATGGCAGGAATAGAATCGTATTCGTTACATTAAAGAGGCTGTGGGTCATGGCAATACCGGCCGCAATATTCTGTCCATCATGGACATTAACCATCTTAACGACAAATGGCAGAAGGAACGGTCGGAAAATGCAAATAACCCAGCAGACACCAATAATATTAAATATTATATGGAAATAGGCGGCCCGTCTCGCATTGACTGTTGTTCCCAGAGACGCCAAAAAGGCGGTAATCGTTGTTCCGACATTTTCTCCCAGAACAAGAGCCGCCGCCGTACTGAACTCAATTGCACCGATGGAAGCTAGTGAAATGGTAATACCCAACGTTGCAGCAGAAGACTGAATGATCATGGTAATAATACATCCCACCATAACACAAGTAATAACGCCCCAGGTACTGTCGGCGTTAAAGGAACGAATCCAGCCTGTAAATTGGGGGAGTTCATTCAACATGGTAAAACCGCTCCCCATCGTTTTGAGTCCGAAAAAAAGGAAACCAAGGCCCATTGTCACCATCGCGAAATAACGAATCCGTTCTTTCCCCGAAAAGAGATAAAAGAAGGAACTGATACCCAATATGAACAGTCCGTATTCTTCAATCTTTAGCGTTAATATCCAGCCGGTGACCGTCGTTCCTATATTGGCCCCCATAATAACACCGATACCTTGTGACAAGGTCATAATCTGGCTGTTGATAAAACCGACCACCATAACCGTCGTTACACTGCTGGACTGAATCAGCATGGTTGTCAAAATACCAATTCCAACAGCCAGAAAACGATTGTCCGTAAAAAAGGCGATCAACCGCCGTAAACTCGAACCGGCAATCATCTGAAGACCTTCAGACATATTGCGCATACCAAATAGAAACAGACCAAGTCCCCCTACAACAATAGAGAGCATCCAGAAATAATTCGGCTTCCAGACTTCCGCAGATAGAGAAAGAAAAACAGGCGGAAAATTTTCATATTTTAAAGAGAGGATAACTTCCGTTTTACCTTCGTTTATTTTAGACCAGCGGAGTATGAGTTCCGTTCCAGATATCTCTGGTCGTACAACCTTCGATACCTTCGGGGCTATTACGGTTATTTCCAGTTTCGATGGGTCTATTTTCCCCTCCACTGGACCAAACGAATGTTTTCGTTCAAAACGAGTAATGGCCCCTTCCAATGATATATAGGTTGGAGGGGCTCCAGAGAGAACTTTTTGCGCCGGAATCCATTTCATGGGTACATTTACCTGTTTTTGACTCTCCGCCAGTTCTTCGTCTGTCTCCTCTTCAAAATCGGACGATTTTTGGCTGTTACCCAAAACAGGATCTTCCCCCGTTTCTATATTTTCAATACTCGGAGTTTCCGAACCCACTATAAATCCTATATATTGGCGATTCATGCACAGGTAGATTAATCCAATTATTATACATGAAAAAACAAGAAAAGAAACCCATAGTCGCTTTTTCCTGCTTGTCTTCATCTATGGTTACTCCAATCTATTAGGGTGAAATTATATTAAAAGGAATCCAACATATCTATTTTCTCAATAAACAGGGAATATGTCAAGCCCCACCCCATCGATAAAAGAACATTAATCATTTCCTTCAAGAATGACAAAAGCCACAGCGTAATCTCCGGAATGGGAAAGGGTTAGGTGTATCCACTTCGTTCCGAGTGCCTTCGCGATTTCCCCAGCTCCCCCATAAAGGTTTAAATAGGGCTTCCCTCCATTTTCGTTACATACTTCGATATCTGTCCAACGTATTCCGGAAATCCATCCGGTTCCGAGTGCCTTCATAACGGCCTCCTTGGCTGCCCAACGCGCTGCCAAATGTTCCTCCCGTTGTTTACTCGTTCCACTATATTCCAATTCACGCTCTGTATAAACCCGTTTGAGAAAATGATCGCTGTGCCGTGTACACATTCGACCTATTCTCGATATCTCCGTTATATCGGTCCCTATTCCAATTATTTTCATTTCACTTTACTCTCTATTCATATCCCTATTCATATCACTTAAATCCACTTCACTTAAATTCACTGTAAATTCCTGCATCGTTTGAACTTCACAGGCTTTATCAAGAAATAATTCTAATGTTGGACAGGAATGAATCAATTTATGCTTTTCCTCTGTTGCTAAAGAAACCCTTTTAAAATGTTTTCTCAAATGGTATATAATTGGTATATAATTGAAATAATTATGTCTTCTTCAATACCTTCCATATGGCCTTGTTTATAGCCTTCTTCACGGTTCTTTTGTTGTCGTCCTTCCATGTACGTTAAAAACATGTTTTTATCCTTCCTTTTGGTTAATGGATAAATTATTATTTAGGTAGTTCTTGAAATCTGTATTTCATACTCAAGGTCATTTTAAATTTCTTTTTTCAATACGGGCGGGAGGCCTGTGTTCCCGGCAGTGTGGACGAGACGTCCGCGTTCCAGTCAACTCCGTTTTTGGGGAATAAAACAGGCGAGACGCCTGTTTTCCCGGCATTGCGGACGAGAC
>CAYUAP010000192.1:0-6368 GCA_964442735.1 uncultured Planctomycetaceae bacterium
AAACCACTGATAAACCACTGATAAACCACTGATAAACCACTGATAAACCACTGATAAACCACTGATAAACCACTGATGAACACTGATAAACACAGATATTTTATTATAAAGATACAATAATAAATTTCATTATTGTTCTACCTGTATAGTACTACCTGTTTTCGACGTTACACTGAAAACAAGTATTTAAAAAAGACCAATATTGAGGCACTATGATACGGCATGATTTGAAATTACAAATTGATTTATAACAGGATCCCTGAATAAAAAACACCGGAATAGTCTCCGAAATAAACATAACTCCCATTATTATAAAAGTCGTAATTTATAGAAGTCGTAATTATAAAAATTGTATCTCCCAATATATTCCTCGTGGTTATCCGTGAAATCCATGGGTTCAAGTCATCATTTTAGCCTATTCACGATATCTTTTTCCACGTTACTAAAATCGGATTCGATGAAGTCAAGAAATAAAGTCAAGAAATAAAAAAAGGCGACAAAGCGCCTTGAATAATAATATAGCTGACAACAAATAAAGTTTCAAACTACATTATTAGAATTAATCACGTGGCCGAAAACCACCGGTCAAACCGGTATAGGAAACACGATCTTCCGGATGCCACAAAGGAAGTCCTTTACGGACTCGCTCGGTCAAAACTTCCACTTTAGCCGGAGAACCAGCAGGAGCGTCCGTGGGGCAAAATTCGTCAGTAACGGTTGGGACAAAATCTTCATCATGTCCGGTTTCCATAATTGCGTCGAAAACATTTCTTGTCTTCATTTCTCTCTACACTTTCCCTTCTCAATTGAGAAACGATCTATCTAAAGTTTAATTTTTTTATCCCCGAAATTTCAGGTAATACCTGATAATAGAACGAGTTTAAAATGAAAATGGGATTAAGGAAATTTCTTTTATATACATTAACAATAAAAGCGTCTAAACTTAAAGGCCCATACTAATAGAGTATTTTATACAGATTTTTTGATATGTCAACAGAATCCAACCGCAAAAAAGCAAATTTCTTTGTTTTCTTAATATATTTTTCTATTTATCGGTTTTTTCACAGAGATGGGCTTTTTCTTTTAACTGTGATAGACGTCATTCTATCATAAAAAAAAATACTGACAAGGGTCATTTTCTTTTTTTATTTAGCTTTTTTGAAACTATTATTTTATTTGCTAAAGTAACAACCTTTTATCGATAAAATCGAACCGGAACAACTTTATATCGATCAATAACAAATTTTAACTGGTTATTATCCGAAACAAGTGTCTCTGTTTCTTCCTTTGCGCCAAAAACACGGATTATTTCCGCCTTGTGCCATGAAAATTGTGGAATAACCACGATTTCCGTTCCAGTCCGTCCTCGTGTCTCCTGAAAATAGAAAATACACTCCTGCTCGTCCGGAGATAATTCTAAATCAGTTAAAATAACGGTATCGGCCGACTCCCAACGGATCAAGGACTTCAAATTCTCTTGGAGACTCGAAGGACGTGTGTATTCCAGGGCCGTTATGATCGGCTGTTCCAGATCGACTCCAATTCCCATTTTGAAGGTACGTTCCGATTCCTCCTTCGGAATCAAAATCGCGTCAAGATGGTTAATTCCATATCGTCGGAAGAATGGAAGTCCATTAGTCAACAAGGTAATTCCAATATTCACTTCACTCCGAATATCAACGGCTTCCGGCGCCTGAATATAATCGCGTTCCGTAACCCAGAGACGTTCGTGTACTCCCGTCCGCACTTCTGCCAATTGATCCTTCCAGACAAAACGACATCCATAATAATTGTCCCAAACGTGATCTTGTGGTTCCACCGTCGGTTCAAATGTGATTTTAAAATCAATAATGCGGCTTCCCCGACGAACTGTGAACGTTTCATGAAACGTTGCGGCCATTCGACCATCCGGCATAACAAGACGACCATGAACCGTTAATCGGCCCTCCGGAGGCCCCGCCATTTCAATCTCAAAACGATCTGCCGTCATTATTGTATAACCGTAACCTCCATGCTGCTCCGGACGTGTATCGTTTTTTAAATCGTCGCCCGATAACTTTAACGCCACCTGACAGGCAAATCGATTACCTCGTCCCGGCATTCGCAACAAACCACGCGACATCTCTATATTTCCCGTTTCATAGGAGGCCAGACGACGTAACTCGCCTGTATCCACATCAATTCGAATTTCAAAATATTCGTTTCGTAGAAAATAATAACGAAACATTTCTCGACTCGATAATCGCTCTTCTTTCAGACCAACCATGACGGTGGGAGTCAATTCATCGCTCGTATTTTTATGTATTCCTCCTAATAACCGACTCAAAAATCCCTTCCGTGCCTTTTGTGGTTCGGAGGAATTTACAACCGGTACGGATTCGGTGTTCTCTGCTACTTCTGTACAACTTGCTGTTTCAATACGACTGGAAGCAGACTTTTCTCTCGTTTGCTCCAACTCCACTTTTCCGATTCGTTTGAGAAGCATTCGAACCCGTTCTGAAAATGCGTCTACCTGATCCCGATAGTGATTCTGCCAAAAAGATATCGGATTAGGTTCTATATTACGTGTTAAAAAATTTGTTCGGAAATCGTCCTTTTTAAAATTACATTTCGTTCCCACAGACTCGGTCTTCTCGAAATATTGGCCAATCCCCAATACTTCACCGAAAATAGGAGAAAATCGATTGAAACGCGCAACATCACCTAGCCAGGGAACCTCGCAATTCGGACGATGCTCGAAGATGGCGGTCATAACCTCGTCGGCGGAATAGGAATATCCCATTTTATCAAGTTGCTCCATAAAGACCTCGTCCCGTTCGCCATCGAGAGGCGGATGTGCCAGAGTCGGCAGAACCACTTCGTCCGGGCCAATCCATTGCACTCGGCTCTGATTGGAATAATCGGTTTTCCAGCCGTCATAGGTAAAGAGAAGTGCAGCCTTCCAGCCGGTCAAATTCAAAAGCTGGGGCAACACCGGAGTGAAGCCCGCTTTTTTACGCGCGAAAACGAATGGTTCCTTCTCTAAAACCTCCCGAAATCGTTCCTGTGTATGCCGCAGTCGATGTATTATTTCCGTTTGAGAAAAGAGATACAACGGCCCTTCCCCGGGATCGCCGGAGAGAAGATCGACTCGTCCCTCCTGAAGCTCTTTTCGTAACTGTATGACCGTTTGAGGCCATTTGGCCTCTAATTCATTTAATGTCTCAAACGGAAGAAAAAGATTCGTTTTTTCATCTCGTTTTTGCCGACGCGCCAACATTTGATCCAGCGAGTCACCAAAATCTTCCTCTTCATTAATTCGAGTTAAATCAAGAAATTTAACCGGAGTGGGAAAATAGTATTCATTCGCCTGACAGACAAGGTCATACCCCTTCTGCAGTTCGTTGACGGCCTCCTCCCGTTTCTGTTCACGATAGGCTTTAATTGACGCTTGAGTGAACTTGTCCAGTTCCGTTAAATCAATATCACTCATATAGCGCAATTTTCGGGTCAATAGATCGGAAACAAACCAGGCCAGACCAAGAGCCATAAAAGAATCGACGAAATCTTCGTCGAAACCATGGTCGCCAATATTCAGTCGACGAAAAGCTTCGGCGACAATAGCGTCTCGATCCGAAATATTCCGAAGGAGAATGGTCCCCTCTTCCTCTTTTAGTTGAATCCAGTCACCAGGGACTTCGGAATCAAACGATGCCGGAATAACGGCTAACGAATGGGTCAATTGCAGATTGGGACTCCCAATCGGCTCCCAATCGGGCAGTTTTCCCGCATGTTCCAGGAGGGCTGGATGATAAAGCGCCGATAGGGCGGAGAATATATCATGTGCCTCCTCCTTGGAACGGTACAATGAAAAATCCTCTAAACTATAACAGGGAAGAAGAACCAACACGGCAGTATCACACCTTTACACTTTTATCAAACGCTCCGTCAAAGGCTATATTGCTCGGAGCAAAATCTACTTTTTTCACAAATTCAAACGCCTCTTTGGCACCAAATTCTCGTTCCATACCGGAATCTTCCCACTCGACAGACAGAGGTCCCTGGTAGCCAATATCGTTCAGTGCTCGAATTATTTCTTCGAAATTGACACTTCCATGGCCCAGCGAGCGGAAATCCCAACCGCGACGATAATCGCCAAAGTTCAGATGACTTGCAAGTATACCATTTTCTCCATTTAATTGAAGGGCGGCGTCTTTCATGTGAACGTGATAAATACGTTCGGGGA
Source organism: uncultured Planctomycetaceae bacterium (assembly GCA_964442735.1). Lineage (GTDB taxonomy): Bacteria > Planctomycetota > Planctomycetia > Pirellulales > Thermoguttaceae > JAUNBG01. The sequence goes on from CAYUAP010000192.1 coordinate 4,226, forward strand.
ATCGACGAATGAATTTAACCGGATCAACTCCTTGCCAAATCAGATGGCTCGGGTCGAAATTGAAACCGAATGCCGGATGATTATTCAATGCTTCCAGAGCACGGGCCGCAGTGTGAATATCAAACGCTATTTCTGTCGGATGAACTTCCAACGCGAATTTAATGCCATTTTCCTGAAAAACATCGAGAATAGGAGTCCATCGTTCGGCCAGAAGTGCAAAACCATCATCAATCCAGGATGGCGGAACCGGCGGGAAAGAATAGAGATAGGGCCATATACTCGAACCGGTAAATCCGGTTACGACTTGCGCACCAAATTTTTTGGCCGCGCGGGCCGTGTCTTTCATTTCCGCAATGGCTCGTGTATGAACCCCATCCGGATCTCCGTCTCCCCAAATATAATCAGGTATCGTCGATTGATGACGTGCATCTATTTGGTCCAGAACCGCCTGTCCGACACAGTGATTGCTCATTGCCCAGCAGGAGAGATTGTACTTCTTGAGTTGTGCCTGTTTCGCCTCGCAATAACCCGGTTCATTCAAGATCTTCTGTACATCCAGATGATCGCCTCCGCAAGCTAGTTCGGCTCCATTAAAACCTATCTTCTGCATTAATGCAAAAAGTTCTTCCGACTTTAAATCTCCCCACTGGCCTGTGATCATTGTAATTGGTCTTCCCATTGAAATTTCCTCCTAAAAAGTGTACTTCTTCTTTCGACAAATACCTATTCGACAAATACCTATTTGTCTTGTTTTGTTTACTGATTTCTATAGTTTAACAAAATCCAATTGAGTTTTAAAGAGGCAAAATAAAAAAAAAGAAAAATTTTTCCAATTTCCCCAAAAGACAGGGATAAATCCCCCATAATTGTTCCCCTATAAATATTAAAGTCAGTACATTTCATATTTTTTACTAATCCTGTTTTTAAAAAATTTCTAACCGTTCACAGGCTGGTGGTCCGTAATACTTAAAAATAGGAGTTGACAGAATTATTTGACAGACCGAACAGAAACACGGATGTCTTGTTCGTATACTCCAAAATAAACGTCCACCCGGTTTTGAAAAGAAAAATTTTAAAACGGCCTTGAGTATAAAATAAACATTAAAATAAACGTTTTAATTGCGTTTGGATCTTTTTGAGTAACACGGAGAGTTATCCATGTTTCATGTTCTGTCCCTTTTATATATAATAATAAATTATCTCCATCGCATGTGAACAGCAGGACAAATACAATTAACAGGTCAAAATACAACCAAAAGGAAAATTTTTTATTTTTTTCATTTTTCGTGTTGACAAAAAAACGTCTCCATTCTAAAATATTAATTGATATTGATGAAAGAGTCACGTTTACATGTATCAAGACAATTTTTAATGGCTTTATTTTATAATATTTGCGATTATTTAAATGTAAAGAAGAAACTTTTTGCGTAATTAAAGAACTAATAGAATAAAGAGTATGAAACCAAAAAACTTTTGTATTCAATTAATAATTATAAACCAATGATTGACAACACGGTTTGTTTTATTATAATAAATTGTGTTTAAGAACAGTAATGTAAATAATTTATCGGTCTCAATTGTTTAGGCCTATGATATCCTGGACCATTTAGATCTCATTGTTTTTTAAGGGAGATATTTTGATGAAAAAAAGTATTGTAAAAGTGGGTAGGCTCGAATTTGGTAATCGATTAGCCTTTACCTTGGTTGAACTTTTGGTTGTTATTGCTATTATTGGTATTTTAATTGCCCTTTTACTTCCAGCAGTTCAAGCGGCGCGCGAAGCAGCACGTCGTATGCAGTGTACCAATAACCTCAAGCAAATAGGGCTTGCGTTGCATAATTATCACGATACAAACGGAACATTTCCTCCCACCGGTGCTGGCCAGGCTGGTGCTCCGAACTGGGGTTGTGTCAGTAGCCATCTGGTTCTTCTGCCTTTCGCGGAACAGCAGGCTTTGTGGACGGATTATACATCCTATTATACCCGAATTAATGACGCGACCTATAAAAACACCGGTTATTATCCGGGTCCTTGGACTGACAGTACTAATTTGACCAGTCTTCGGGCCAATGTCCCCCATCTTCATTGCAGGGCTGACGCACCATTTTAGGAAAAATAGGTTAGGAATTAGAGAATTTGGGC
>CAYUAP010000193.1:0-6325 GCA_964442735.1 uncultured Planctomycetaceae bacterium
GGAGGATGCGGACGAGACCTGCCTGCCGTCAGGCATGGCGTCCGCGCTCCCAGGATATGCCGCTTTTATAACGTCCTAAAGTATGGTAGAGTTCAATCAAATGGTCGAGATCAACCGCATGGTAGAAATCAACCGTATAATAATATGGAAGTACTGATTTTTCATAATACCAGGGAAGGAACAGTTCATGGTATTACAGACCGAAAATAAAGGTAGAATTACGACATAACACAACCATAAACCGGAATTTCGGAAAAGTCATAATCTGCAATGCACGTATTGGAATCCGTTACAGTTTCGGGGTACGTCTACTGTATTACAGGAGGAAATTCCATGGACTCAACGAATAGATCCTGAAAATTGGGGAGAAAAGATAGTTCGAGATGTTCGACATTTTCAGTTAATTGCAGAATATCATGTTGGGCATTTGTCTGCCAGAGAGCTTTAACAGCCCCGGCCAGTGCCGAATTACCAACATATTTAAATCGTTCCATGGGTAATTCCGGGGGTAATAATCCCAATTGAAGGGCACTTTTTAAATGAAGATAATTACCGAATCCCCCTGCGATTAGGAAGGAGTCCAATTGGTCGTATTGTTTTTCGTCATATTCAAGTAACAATCGAATTCCGGCGCGAACAGCACCAACGGCCAATTGAACCTGTCGTATATCCTTTTGGGTTATTACAACAGGAAGGATATTTTCTTCTGATAGACGAAACGCGGGCCTGCCCCCATATTTGGTTAAACGATCTGCCATTTCCGGCGATACATCTTCCGCTTTATGAAACCGTCCATTTCTCCCAATTATATTCAAGCGAAGCATCTCCGACATTGCATCCACTAATCCGGAACCACAAATTCCTTTAGCAGGAACCGCCCCGATTATATCCAACGGCTGTTGACATGAAAAATCGACAGACTGTATAGCTCCAACCCCTCCGGTCATTCCGAACTCAATACCCGCCCCTTCAAATGCGGGTCCCGCTGCCGTTGCCGCAACTAAAAGAGAATTCGATCCAATCAAAACGAGTTCACCATTCGTACCAATATCAATAAAAATGGAGGCACGTCCTGGAGCAGGTCGTTTTTCTTCCAGGGAATAAATACCACTGACTATATCCCCTCCCACAAAACCGGCAAAAAGTGGAAATGGATAGACCAAAGCCTCGGAGTTGACCGGAAATCCAAATACCGAAGCCGGAACCGGGTCAAACGTCCGTTGCGGAGGTTGAAAGGGCACTCTTCCCATTACGGACGGATCAAGTCCAAGAAAAAGATACTCCATCACACTATTGCCAACCGCAATTATTTTTTGAATTTGTTTCGATTCAACATGACAATGGGAGGACAAGATCTCAATCATTCGAATTAAAAGAAAAACAAGAATATTCTGAAGCTCTTTTCGATTCGTTAAAGACAAACCGGCATAAAAAATTCTGGAAATAATATCACTACCACACGATCTCTGTGGATTAAAAGCACTGCATTGACCACAAACCTGTCCGGTTTTTAAGTTGACCAGTGCCACGACAATGGTGGTCGTACCCAAATCGAACGCCAGACCATATTGCCCTTTCAACTCGTCCTGTGGCAGGGATTTTTCCAGAAGAACAGGAGTTAAATCTACAATGGACTCTAACGAATCTCGAATCCATAGATCCTTTTGAATAACAGTCTGACAAGCCTTGACTCTTTCCCAAACAGGAGGAACACCTTTTGTATCATCCGTAGCAGGCGCTATTTCCACAATACATTTACCACACTGTCCAGTTCCTCCACAATCGAAGGGGAGAATAAATCCCTCGCGTCGAAGACGATCTGATATCCTCTCGCCCTTTTGCTCCAACTTGATCAGAATAAAATCGGACAAATTAACACTCTTTCACAGAAATCGCATCCGGTTCCGGACAGATATAATAGCAAATACCACAACCAATACATTTATCGTTGGCCACAATCGTAGCTTCATATCCCAAAACATTGATCTGATTTCCACTTTTCAGAACACCCCGTGGACAATTCACAATACACAGTCCACAAGCTTTACAGTTGTTCGGATGAATCTCAACACAACGACGTGGTTTACTCTTTTGGGAATGTACTTCCTTGAGTTCCGATTCTACAGTACAAACAGGTGTCATCTTTTTATCGTCTTCGATTTACAATGTTAATGGTGGGAATTCAGGTTTTCGCATATTGTGTTATCGTTATATTCGAAATGAAAACGCAAATACAGGCTGGAACCTTCAGAAAATGGTCTTAAAACCATTTTTTCCATAAATACCGCCGGGGAAAAGACGCTCTGTCTTTTCCCCAAACACTCCTTTAAACCTTTCATTGTAAACCGGATTATTCATTTCACAAGGACCGGACCACTATTTTCCATTCATTTTAATCCGACAGGACGTTACAATACGGTCTTTCTTGGGAAGACGTCTCGTCCACATCCTCCCAAACCGACAATCCATAAAAGACAATCCGTAACAGACATTCTGTAACAGACAATCCGTAACAGACAATCCGTAACAGACAATCCGTAACAGACATTCCGTAACAGACATTCTGTCGGTTCGGAAAAGAAGGAATTTCAAACGGTCTTGAGTATATCTTTTATCGGACACGACACAAGAATTGAATGATACCGAATTCCCCCTTCTGAAGTGGTTCGGATATTTCCCAGCGCAGGATTAAGGAACCAACTTCGTTCGTTTCTGTCAGGAATTCACCCTTCCGTGACGATTTGGCGGAAGCGTCCACATATTCCAATCGTGAAGACAGATTGTCAAGAATGGTGACATTTCCAATGGTCTCTTGTCCTATATTCTGATAACGCAAGGTGAATTCAATCAGTTCACCCGGCTGTGCACTCTTTTTCGAGGCTATTTTTATTAAACTCAATCGAGACGTTTTCGTCTTGGTTTCTACGGTATATAGAACTTCCGCCCCTTGATTATAAACATTGGAATGGGCTTGAAGTGAATCAATATCGACGGCAACCTTCTGAAGTTCTCCCCAAGCCTGTGCCGCATTGGCTCCTTCCATTAAAATCGGACGTTCCTTGTCGGAAATAGTGGAACTCTTCAGGAGGGATACCATATCGCCAATCCGAATCTTTAATGATTCTTCCATAACGAATTCCTCGCTTTCCATTTTCGTAATATAGGCATCCGCTTGCGTTCCGGCAACCATTTTATCATCCCGTGCCATACTGGCCGCGTTCTCCGCCGAACGAATATCCGCTCCGGTAATATCATTATCAACCGCGACTTTTATTTTGCCCTGCGCATCCACCAACGTTACATTACTCTGATTGGATTCCGGACCAAGTACCTGGCGAACCGTTCCGAAACGTGGACTGTATATCTGTACCCGATTGGATGGTTCAACGAGTATTTTCCCATCGACTGTATCGAAATGGGCAATGGTATCTTCTGTATCCAGATGATGAACCTTCCAGTCTGAAGACGAATAGGCTTCTCCCTTGCGATCACCTCCGTCTGTTATATACTCGTATTTGGAATAACCTCCTTTATTGGCAGGATTTCCAATGACTTTTTGAAATGAAGACTGGGGAAGAACCGCCGGCGTTTTATGATTGGGATCCACCAATTTCGGGTCAACCTTTAAGACTCGTACCTGACCTCCAATTCGTTGATCGGAAACTCCCCCTTCTTTATTGGACCCTTCTTTATTGGACTCCTCTTTATTGATATTCGCATCCGCAGGCAATATTTTATCCGCTCCTGCCGGAACGGAAGCCTGGGCTACTCGAACCGGTTCTTCGGCAAAATAGAGATCTCGCATTCGAGAACGCAACGGAACCTGCCCTCGTATAATAACATTTTCCGATACAGGTACTGAATTGTTATTAAGGTTCAGCGTCCCATTATTAACAGGAACCACATTATTACCCGGAACCACATTCTGATTGTAAACAGATCCGTTCTGATATCCATTGCCTGCATTAGGTGTATATGGGACCGAGCCATTTTGCGCAACGGCAATAGGCGCAGGAGCCGTTCCATATTGCATATAGGCACCAGGAACATTTCCATTGACGGAAGTATTTTGGGGCGCCTGTTGATATCCTTGTGGAACCCCCGAATAGGGGATGTATTGTGATTGATTATATGGTGCCTGATTACCCGGCATCTGATTGCCAGGCATCTGATTAGACTGTGCCATTTGACGCGCACTGTTTTCCGCACGCATTTCCGACATACTTTTGGCACCATCCGGAATCATGGCCCAATGGGATGGCATACTCGTTGAACCGTTCTTTTTGCCAATGGCTTTTCCAAAACCAAAGGGATTGATCTGTTCCTTCCATTCTCCGGAATAGACATCACGATAATAGGCCTCCTCTTCCTTGGTCTTCGGAACATTATTCGCGAAGGGAACATTGGAAGAGGGCGATGGTTTATAATAATCGTTCGAATGACACCCCATCAGACCTGCCATTGGTATAATACACAATATTAATAACAGGGGATGTAGTAATGACAGGGAATGTAATCGGCTCGAACCTCCTTGTCCCGCCGATTCCAACTCCAAATGAATTCCAGCTTCCTGCCGGATTTGTCTCCATTCCACTTTTTCACAATTGCTACTATCGGCTCTCTTCCCGAGTGAATCAATTTCTGTTGATGAAAACAGTATTTGTTGACGTTTGAAGTTTACTGTGGACATCCTGTCCATCCTTTCTGAAAATCCTTTTTCACATACATTCCTGTTACAACCTTTAGACATAGAACTAAAGATCTTCTTCTTTTTCTTTTATCGTCCGCAATAAAACTAAAATTTAGAAATTCCGGTAAAACCGTTAAATTTTAAAATCAAAACATTGAAAACTGGCACAACTCGAAATTTTGCCTCCCGTTTACAGGGTGATGTGATAAAATCTGTTGTTTTGACAGACAGGCGGGAACGTGGACACCTCGTCCACCTCTTCACAAAACAGACCTTCTTGACCTTGTTTTGTGTTGATATCTTTCCTGTTTTTACCACCAGTTTATGAACGATAGGCTATTTTTTAAATTAACCTATTGATCATAAATACCGTAAATCTCCTAAAGTTCTAAACTCTATTGTTTACCAAATAATAAAATTTTTCCTAAAATACATGGGATACCTGAATCATCCATTTTAAAATATTTTTTCAAGAAAAATTAACACAAATATCGTATCTCTTTTATTACCAACATGTTACGTTAAATAAATTGATATTGACACAATGCTAAATTTGGTTATAATTAGAATAATTAGAAAAGCTGGTAAAGGCGGATGGTTCAGGCTTTTTTGGTATTATTTGTAAAACATATCTATTGATATAAATTGAAAACAATATAAAAGACCAGAAAACTTGAAAACATTTTCATTTATCCGTTAATTTATTGTTTAGAAAAGGTGGATAATAAAAACAGGTTATGTATATGAGAAACATTTGTTATCCATCAGCTAAATGGTATTTCGACAGGAGAAATCAGGAATCAAACAGGTTTCATATAAAAACTATCCGATTATTTTACTTTTTTTACTTGTCGATTGTTTTTTCTGAAAACAGTTGCACAAGAGAAGCAAATAGGGCATAATAGACAGATAAAAAGTTTTATAACAATAGGGTTATTCCATTAACAGAAGGACGGTCTGGAACATGGCAATTAAAACGGTATTTACGACTGGAGAAGCGGCAAAGATTTGCAAGGTTAGTCAACAAACAATAATACGCTGTTTTGACTCTGGTCAGTTGAAAGGATTTCGTGTACCTGGAAGTCGATTTCGTCGAATTCCCAGGGAGCAGCTTTATCATTTTATGAAGGAAAATAGTATTCCTACAGACGCGCTGGAGAGTGGTAAAAGAAAAATACTGGTAGTGGATGATGATAAAGATTTGGTCGAGATGATCGTTGATGTACTGGAGAGCGATGGTCGTTTTGAAACACGATCGGTCAATAACGGTTTTGACGCGGGAATGATGGTTAAAGAATATCGTCCGGACCTGATTATTTTAGATGTAATGCTCTCTGATATTAACGGGAAGGATGTTTGTATTCGTGTTCGAAGTGATAATACCTTGGAAGACGTTAAAATAATGTGTATTTCCGGAATGGTTGAAGAAGATAAAATAGAGGAACTCAAGATGGCCGGTGCAGATGAATTTCTTCATAAACCTTTTGATATGGACAAGCTCATTGAGAAAATGTGTTATCTTCTTGAAATAGAATCTTTTGTATGATAATTACTAACCATTCACAAACGATTTTGGAACCACGGATATCACGAATAAACACAGATAGTCTGCCGTAAAATACAATATTTTACAAT
>CAYUAP010000194.1:0-6162 GCA_964442735.1 uncultured Planctomycetaceae bacterium
CACAAATTAATGTTGGAGGGTATTATAAAAGTCTATTTTTCAAAACAGGCGAGACAACTGTTTTGGAAGATGCGGACGAGACGTCCGTGCTCCCAGGAAATGCCGAATTGATAACGTTGTACAGTATAAATGTTGTACAGTATAAATGTTGTACAGTATAAATGTTGTACAGTATATTTGTGTTTATTTGTGGTTCCAAAATCGTTCGTGAATGGTTACAGTTTTTTTAATCCAAAGGGTTAAAGACAAAACCACAAATTAATGTTGGAGGGTATTATAAAAGTCTATTTTTCAAAACAGGCGAGACGCCTGTTTTGGAGATGCGGACGAGACGTCCGCGCTCCCAGGAAATGCCGAATTGATAACGTTGTACAGTATAAATGTTGTACAGTATAAACGTTGTACAGTATAAATGTTGTACAGTATAAACGTTGTACAGTATATCTGTGTTTATTCGTAGTTCCAAAATCGTTCGTGAATGGTTACAGTTTTTTTTAATCCAAAGGGTTAAAGACAAAACCACAAATTAATTTTGGATAGAAATAGGTGCTCTTCGCCGGCATACGTTCACGAAGCATACTCAATTCCTGAATCTGCTGAACAGTAGCAGGCATCACAAGAGCGGCTAACGGGAAATTATCAATAGGACTCTTCAGACCATCAACGACTTCTTCCACCTGATGAACATATCGAGGTTTATCGTGTCCCTGAAGTCCCAATAAAGTATCAATAACCAGGCGATGCAGAATAGCAACCCCCAATTCCTGCCATTCCGGATGATGATCCCGTGCAACTTCGGCCATTTTGGTACGACCGGCATCGGTAATCTGAATGAGAGACCAAACACCATCTTTCTTCGTATATAGAGCCATGGCTCCCTGATTATTGAGTTGCGAAATCATCCCCCAGCTTTTAAAAGCATCAAGTGGATTTTTACCCAGCGTCGTTATTTTAAAATTATTTCCTAATTTTTCAATTAAATCGGCTTGAGTATAACTTGGAATGTTACGGAAGAGACGATGCGTTGGCTGAACTATCAGACCAGGATCGTCCATGGCAATACAAACCATCAGGACATAATTGGCCGGATGATTATTCGTTAGAATTCCCATCTGACGAACTTGATTTCGGTAATTACAGGCCGTTTCGTAACGATGATGACCATCGGCAATAAAGACAGGTTTATCAGCCATTTTTTTGACAACAGCGTCAATAGCGTCAGGATCGGTAACCAGCCACATACGATGAATAACGCCCAGATGGTCCGTTGCTTCCAGAGGTGCCTGGCCATCAATACCTTTTTCCAGAATATTCTGGACCATATTTTCGGAATCGGGATAGAGCCCGAATATCTGGCTAAAATTCATTTTACAGGAAGTGGTCAGCATAAGGCGGTCCATCTTTGGACCACTTAAGGTTTGTTCGTGGGGAAAAACCATACCCTGTCCGAAGGGAATCGCCTCGCAACGACACATAAATCCCTTGCGCGTATACTTCTTTCCCTCCACTTCATAGATCTGATGATAGACATAAAAAGCAGGCTTCGCATCCTGAACGAGAATCCCCTGCTCCTTCCACGACTTGAGTGTTTCCGCACTTCGCGTATAACGATTATTTTTTTCTGTATCCGTATCATTCATTTTATTGAGGATCAAACGAATAACATTATCGGGATGTTTGGCGTATAACGCATCTTGCAATTCCGGATCAATTACATCATAGGGCGGCGCAACTACATTATCAAGCGAATCCACTTTATCGAGATTATATCGATATCCGGCAAAAGGCTGTATATTAGGCATTGTCTACGACTCCACTTTCCAATGAAAAAAACTGTTTAATATCGATAGAAATCAGGTTTAAAAGGACCATCGACATCAATACCAAGATAGGAGGCCTGCTTCGGTGTCAATTTAGTTAAACGTACGCCAAGTTTTTCCAGATGCAGTCGGGCCACTTCTTCATCTAACTTCTTCGGAAGAACATGCACTCCCAGAGGATAACGATTGCCTTCCGTCCAGAGCGCAATTTGCGCAAGCACTTGATTGGTAAAGGAATTGGACATGACAAAAGAGGGATGGCCCGTGGCACAACCCAAATTCACCAAACGACCTTCCGCAAGCAGAAGAATCGAATGGCCATCCGGATAGGTATACCGATCAACCAGAGGCTTAATCTGCGTCTTCACCAGTTTTGGATTATCATTAAGGGAAGCGACGTCAATTTCACAATCGAAATGCCCAATATTACAAACGATGGCGTCATTCTTCATTTTTTCCAAGTGCTCGGCGCGAATAATATCACAACATCCGGTCGTGGTAACAAAGATATTTCCCCGGGCAGCGGCATCTTCCATCGTGGTAACTTCAAACCCTTCCATAGCCGCCTGTAATGCACAAATTGGATCGATTTCCGTAATCAGAACACGCGCGCCATAGGAACGCATGGAATGGGCGCACCCCTTTCCAACGTCACCATATCCGGCAACAACAACGATTTTCCCGGCAACCATAACGTCCGTAGCTCTTTTGATTCCATCGGCAAGAGATTCACGGCACCCATACAGATTATCAAATTTACTCTTCGTAACAGAATCATTGACATTAATGGCGGGAATCTTTAATTCTCCTCGTGCAAACATCTGGTAGAGACGATGGACTCCCGTGGTCGTTTCTTCCGAAAGTCCTTTAATCCCAGGAAGAAGATGGGCGTATTTCGCCTGATGAACCAATAGTGTTAAATCGCCCCCATCGTCCACAATCATATTCAACGGCTGACCGTTCGGGAAGATTAAAGTCTGCTCAATACACCAATCGTATTCTGCATCCGTTTCACCCTTCCAGGCATAGACCGGAACACCAGACGCGGCAATAGCAGCGGCGGCATGATCCTGGGTCGAAAATTTATTACAACTGCTCCAGGTAACTTCCGCCCCCAAGGCTCGTAACGTTTCAATCAAAACAGCCGTCTGAATCGTCATATGAAGACAACCGGCAATTCGCGCCCCCTTGAGTGGCTGACTCGCACTATATTTTTTGCGAAGCGCCATTAAGCCCGGCATTTCGTTTTCCGCTAAATTTATTTCCTTCCGGCCCCAATCGACCAGCTTCATATCCGCAACTTTATAGGGTAATTTTGTTTCATCAGATGCCATGAATATCTCTCCCGTAACTCCTCGTTTTATTCAATAATCCGTAACCATTCACAAACAATTTTGGAACCACAAATATCACGGATAAACACCAATAGTCTGCAATAAAACACAATAATAAAATACAATATTTTACAATAACAAACTAAACATTTTATCTATGATAATAAATAATTTTATCATAAAAAAGTTTGTTTGCCAAAAAACTATCCGTGAAAAATCGTGTTATCCGTGGTTTCACTTTATATCCGTGAACGGTTACAATAATCCATCATTCCGGAGTCATTACAATCTACCATACAATCTACTATATTCTATATCTACTATATTGTTAATTTTCCGGAATCAAAAAAAACATTTTCATTATTATACTCCTATCGCACGTTCTGAACAGGAGTAGTTTTAAAGGGTTTATTTAACGATAAAAGCAGATTTAACCGGTTGACCACGCCAAACCTGTGGGGCCTTGGCACCAAGGATCCAGGCAATCGTGGCCGCAACATCGTAATTGACAACAACATCCTGTATTTCGCCCTGTTTCACACCACAACCGTAAAGAAGAAAAGGAACTTCCATATGTTCCATAATCTCGCCGCCATGACCTTTTTCGGTTCCGCCATGATCGGAGACAAATACAATAACAGTATCTTTAAAACGATCATTCTTCTCCAAATAATTGATTATTTGACCAAGAAAAACATCCAGTTTACGAACCGTTGCATAATATTGCGGAGTTCCCCAACCAACGGTATGACCGACACTATCCGGTTCAGAAAAGTACATAAAGGTAAAAGTCGGATTTTTAGCTAAAAATTCCAAACCTTTTTCACATACCAATTCATCGTTTGGATATTCGATAGGAGTCTTTTTCCCATCCTTTGAGGTCGTAAATCCCTTGCCTTTATAGTCGAAAACGGAATCAGTCCGATTACCTGCATAAATATGCTCAATGGCAGCACTGTTTTCAAACAGATATCCGATTCCATCCCAGGAATACACCGCATAGGCTGTACTGTCTGGATATTGATCTTTAATTGCACTAAAAATACATGGGAATTTTCCTTTTGCCGTTAAAATACGACTTGGCAGATCTGGTTTTTTACTTCCCCAGGTTCGAAATCCGTGCAATTCACTTCCGGCCCCCATCAGCATTGTCGCCCAATTAATCGCACTGACCGAAGGAAGAACACATCGCATTTTATCGGTCCAGGCTCCACCATCACGTAATTTCTTTAAATTGGGAAGCTCGTCCCATTTTATATAATGGGCACCATAACCATCGTAGCCAATCATGACCACATGTTTTGCTTTAATCGGCGACTGAATCTCCTGCCCCGAAAGGAACGGAACCATTAAAAAAACAAATGCGACAACCACTAAAATACTTTTCTTCACTGACATGTTTTCCTCTTTCTTTCATAAATGTAATCAACTAAAATCTAATCAACCAATAAACACAGGCGTACTTTTACACCCTTCTTAAAAACGTTAAATCGGTAAAACACAGTTCATATGTCCCGATTGAAAATATTCCAGATCGAGTGAAATAAATTTAAAACCCAACTCTTGAAAATATTGAATAATACGAAATCGATTCCCCTCCTCAATAATGATGGGGAAAAATTCCTTTGCCACTTCAATTCGTGCCGTATATTCCGTATCCATTCGAACCCGAACAATGTTAATTCCCATTTTATGCAGATAATGCTCCGCCCCAGCAATCATTACCAAACGTTCCTTTGAAATGGAAATACCATAGGCGATACGAGTTGCCAAACAGGGAGAAGAAGGTTTTTCCGCAACGGATAGTTTCCAATACCGTGCCAGAGAACGGACTTCCTCCTTCGTAAACTTCAGTTCCGCAAGAGGACGATCTATTCCCAATTCGCAAATCGCTTGATAGCCCGGCCTGTAATCCAATAGATCATCACCATTGGAACCATCCACAATATGAAACTCTTCATCCGATTTATGCCTGGCTTGTATAAACTCGTACATCTGTTGATATCGGAGTTTTTTACAATAATAGCATCGTCGCATATCGTTTTGAACGAAAAGAGAATGATTGATTTCCGGCGCCTCTTGAATAATTAAAGGAATTTCGATTTCCCGGGCGATTTTTTGGACTTCACTGATACCGTCATCCGGAGATGAATAACTTGATTCATACAAGGCCTGAATACCGGCCAAAGTCTTCCGCTGAAAAGCCAGGACGGCAGTACGTGCCAGAACAGTACTGTCAACACCTCCGGAAAAGGCGACATAAATATGCGCCTTCGGCTGTAAAAACCACTGAATTAAACAAGATGCCAATTGTTCGACTGGTCGTGTCATTGATGATTCCTTTTTGTTACCGTTCTCTTTCCATTAGGGGAATAACACAGGCGAGACGCCTGTGTTCCCGGCTATGCGGACGGGACGTCCGCGTTCCAGTCAACTCCTTTTTTCAGGGGAATAACACAGGCGAGACGCCTGTGTTCCCGGCTGTGCGGACGAGACGTCCGCGTTCCAGTCAACTCCGTTTTTTGGGGGAATAACACAGGCGGGACGCCTGTGTTCCCGGCATGCGGACGAGACGTCCGCGTTCCAGTCAACTCCGTTTTCAGGGGAATAAAACAGGCGAGACGCCTGTGCTCCCGGTATGCGGACGAGACGTCCGTGTTCCAGTCAACTCCGTTTTTTGGGGGAATAACACAGGCGAGACGCCTGTGTTCCCGGCATGCGGACGAGACGTCCGTGTTCCAGTCAACTCCGTTTTTCAGGGGAATAAAACAGGCGAGACGCCTGTGTTCCCGGCTATGCGGACGGGACGTCCGCGTTCCAGTCAACTCCTTTTTTCAGGGGAATAACACAGGCGAGACGCCTGTGTTCCCGGCTGTGCGGACGAGACGTCCGCGTTCCAGTCAACTCCGTTTTTTGGGGGAATAACACAGGCGGGACGCCTGTGTTCCCGGCATGCGGACGAGACGTCCGCGTTCCAGTCAACTCCGTTTTCAGGGGAAATAACACAG
>CAYUAP010000195.1:0-5995 GCA_964442735.1 uncultured Planctomycetaceae bacterium
AAATGCTGCATTTATAACGTCCTAAAGTATATTTGTATGATGTATAGTTGTATGAAGTATATACTCAAGGTCGTTATAAAAGTCTATTTTTCAAAACAGACGAGACGTCTGTTTTGGAGGATGCGGACGAGACGTCCGCGCTCCCGGGAAATGCTGCATTTATAACGTCCTAAAGTATATTTGTATGATGTATAGTTGTATGAAGTATATACTCAAGGTCGTTATAAAAGTCTATTTTTCAAAACAGACGAGACGCCTGTTTTGGAAAATGCGGACGAGACCTGCCTGCCGTTAGGCATGGCGTCCGCGTATCCGGGAAATGCAGCATTTATAACGTCCTAAAGTATATTTGTATGATGTATAGTTGTATGATGTATAGTTGTATGATGTATAGTTGTATGACGTATAGTTGTACTTTTATTTAACGAGAAAATCCGATGAAAACAAAACTTGCCTGTATGTGTGTGTTAATACTCCTGACTTGTTTCCTCTCTACCGTTCCGATATCGGCAACTGAACCCTCTTTTATCTTTAAGAAGGATAAAACGGCAATAACGCTTTTTAACGGTCAGGATCCCGTCTGGCAGTATAATTTTGCGATGATTACCCATGTTAATGTACCGAAAAAAGATCCACGTATTCAGGCAGGTTGCTATTTTCATCCGGTGTACGGTCTGAATAGTGAAATTCTGACCGATAACGCCCCAAAAGACCATTATCATCATCATGGGATCTTCTGGACCTGGCCCCATGTTATTCTTCATGAAAAAAATGGGACCAACCGCGAATTGGATCTCTGGACCAGTAATACCCCTATTCGCCAGTATTTCGTCCGCTGGTTGAAACAAGAGGTTACAGAAGATCATGCCGTTTTCGCTGTTGAAAATGGCTGGTTCATCGATAAAGTAATATTGGATGATGCAGGAAACGTTGTTAGTGGTGAAAAGGTTATGAAGGAAACCGTTCAAGTAACAACCGGTCCCAAGGTCGTCTGTCAAGGTATGTCGAGTCGCTTTTTGGACTTCGAATTTACTTGGACGCCAATCGGACGCGATATTTCACTACGTGGAGCAGAGAATAAAAGCTATGGTGGATTTTCCATTCGGTTTTGTCCTCCCGGCCCCAAAAGTCCACAAACTGTTATAACGACCCCTGATGGTATCGCTCGCGATGATCTTCCGGAAAAACCAATGCCCTGGGCCGATTTCACTTCGACTTTTATCGATCATTCGGATCAAAAGAGTGGGGCCGCAATCTTAATCCCTAAAGATCATCCGGATTATCCTCCTACCTGGCTTGCCCGTCATTACGGTCCAATGTGTGTGGGATGGCCCGGAGTCATCTCCAAAAAATTTGAACAGAACAAGACGATTAAACTCCGCTATCGGGTCTGGATCCATGAAGGTCTTCCTGCTAAAGAACAACTCGAAAAAGTCTGGCGGGATTATCTTGACGGGAATGTAAAATAATGACAAGATTTTCTATGATCCGCCTGTTTTCACTGTTGACCGCTGTTTTTTGCCTGACCGTCGTTTTTTGCCTGACCGTCGCGTTCCTGAACGTTGACCGGTTATCCGCAAACGATCAAAACGCACTACCAAAACAGCCAAAGCGAAGTGGTCCGTGTGACCTGCTTCTGGATACGGAGCAAACAATGATGTTCGTTCTGGAACAACGTGCCTGGCGCCTGTCCGTCATTCAAATTCCCAAGGGACAGCAATCGACAGAAAAAAAAGTTACACTGGATCTTCCCATGGCTCCGGAAAAAATGATTTGGTTCCCGGATCATCAGCGTATCGCGATTGTTGGCGGGGGAGTCGATGGTCTTCTGGCGATTATTCGCGTGGAGAAAAACGATAACACTCTTCCCAAATTGATTCTCGAAAAAACGATAGTCACCGGACACACTCCGTCCGATCTCGCTATTCGACAGAATAAAAAAGACGGGGCCGAATTGATTTACGTATGTAATCGTTTCGATGGAACGATTATTACGGTCGATTACAAACAGTGGAAAATAACGGCGACATGGAAAACAGGGCGCGAACCCCATGCAATGAAATATGTTCCTAAATACGATAAATTGATTGTGGCCTCCCATTTACCGGAATATAATGCCGACTCCACCTATTCCATGGCTCTTGTACGAGTCTACGATATTCCAACAGGTAAAGTTAAAACAATTGAGTTATTGAACGGTGTTTCCAATTTAAAGGACATGGTAATTTCTCCTGACAGTCAATACGCATTTATCACAGGAACGTTGGGGAATTTTCGAACAGTAACGACACAAGTCGTTGGAGGCTGGATTATTGAGAATGTTGTTTCCGTTATTGATGTCAAGTTATCCGAGGCGGTTGATACCTTTTATTTGGATGATATGACACTTGGAGCCTCCAATCCCTGGGGAATTGCCTGTTCATCTGACAATAAATTTTTGGTTATTGCTCTGTCAGGTAATGACGAATTTTTACTGATGCCGTTTGATCGGGTCATGAAATTAATCAATAAACGTCCGTCCTGGAATCGACCGGGGGAGGGGGCGTACACCTATAATTATCATGGTGAAGGAAAGATCAATCTGCCAATGCGAATTCGGATTAAAACAGGTCTGAAGGGAATGCGCCGTATTTGTATTACGTCTGATACCTTTTATTGTGCCTCTCTTTTCGATGATGCCATTGCCTGTGCAAAAATCAAATTGACGCCTCCCTTCGAAAATTATCCGGACAGTTTTGTTCATGCGGGAGTCAATCCCAAACTTCTGGAGCCGGACAAAGTCGCAGATCCAAAAGCAGATGAAGTTTCCATTGATAAATTGGAACCATTATCGCCACTCAAGGGCGTCGATATTGAGCGGAGTATTATTCGTATGGTTCCCAAGCCGGTACGGACTCTTGTAGAACGCGGGGAAGTTCTGTTTCATGACTCGACAATCTGTATGGAACAATGGTTGAGTTGTGCGACATGTCATGCCGATGCCCGTATTGACGGTCTGAACTGGGATTTGGTAAATGATGGAGTTGGTAATCCCAAGAGTACCAAAAGTATGCTTTTATCCCACGAAACTCCACCCTCCATGATTTCCGGAGTACGCGAGGATGCCGAAACGGCAGTTCGGGCAGGAGTTACCCATATTTTATTCGGTATGATTCCGGAAGAGGACAGTGTCGCTATGGACGAATACCTCAAAGCCCAGAAACCGGTTCCTAGTCCACATTTAGTCAAGGGAAAATTGAGTCTTGCCGCACAAAGGGGCCGTTTTCTGTTCAACAGTAGTCGGACCAACTGTTCGCAATGTCATCCAGAACCGTTGTTTACCGATTTAAATCTGCATAAAATGCCAACGCAGGACGTTATGGATACCGTAACCCGATTTGATACTCCGACATTAATCGAAGTTTGGCGAACGGCTCCCTATCTCAATACGGGTAAATATATTACAATTAAAGATATGCTCAAAAAAGGAAAACATGGAAATACAGATGGTCTTTTGGACCGTTTGACGGAACAGGAATTGGACGATTTAGTTGAATATGTATTGTCTCTGTAGGGATGGTTATACAGTCCCTTGAGACGTTTGTTTTGTAACTCAACGTATAGACAAGAACAATTTTGAAATCATGGATTTTCGGATAATGATGAATTATTTATTGAAAATAAAATGTTTTGCAATAACAAATATATACTTTAGGACGTTATAAATGCGGCATTTCCTGGGAGCGGACGTTTCGTCCGCATACTCCCAAACAGGTATTTCGCCTGTTGTGAAAAATAGATTTTTATAACGACCTTGAGTGTAATAACGTTGTTTGCCAAAAGACCCATGGTTCTAATTAAAATCATTTACAGTTTGAGTTTTGTAATTAAATTATTGAGGAAGAAAAATGAAAGACGGCAAGGATGATGTAGAAGTCGCCCCTTGGGAAGATTTACCGACCGGGGGGGATATGAATGCCATGGATGAAGAAAATACAGATGAAAATAGCAATGATACGATAGACAGCACTGATACGATAAACAGTAATGATAATAATTTGGAGGAAGTGTCAATTCCTCCGGAGAAAGTTCCGTTAATTGATGAAATAGCTTCGGAATATGTAGGTTTCTGGAATCGTCTGGTCAGTCAAACCAACTGGGAAAAAGGGAAGGTTATTTTAACCTGGCGAAATCGTCTGATGGAAACTGGTGTACCGCGAAATGTTTATTCAGACGACTCGCTCGCCAAACGTATCGGTAATGTATCCGGCCAGCATGTAGGTCGTCTTCGTCGTGTTTACGAGCAATTCGGTGAAATGGAGAAATATAAAAATCTCTATTGGAGTCATTACCAAGCGGCTCTTGATTGGGATGATGCCACTGATTGGCTTCAGAAAGCGGATACAGAAGGTTTGTCTGTAGCATCCATGCGTATTGCACGTTGGGAGAAGTACGGAGCCCCTGTGGGCCAGAAGCCGAAGGAAAACGAAATCGTCGTTTCGGAACAGGATGAAGACGTCAATCCCTATAACGATTCTGATTCCAGTTTTATCGATTTCGGTGTTCCGCCCATAACGTCTTCCGATGACGAAAATGAAAACGGAGGGGGCGGTGGAAAAAAACAGGATCCGGATCGAGAAAAAAATTCCAAAAAAAAGGAAAATAGTGAAGACACAAAAGCCGTTGATCTTCAGGGATTCGAAGGAAGTGAAGAAGAATGGAAGTCTCAAGGACAATTGACGAGTGACGTTTTAAATACACTCAAAAAACTTGATCCCCTGCCGGAAGATCTCGGAGATGCGTTTGAAATGCTTAAGATTGCTATTTTAAATCACAAACTGACCAATTGGGCCGAGGTATCTGCCGAAACCCTGTTAAAATATATACAGGCCATGCGTGCCCTAATCCTGTCTAAAGAAAAATGACCGATATTTCCAAACATCCGTACCCATGGTCTTTTCGTCAGGGAACACTGTCTTCAACAAAAGGACCGCTTCTGATGGGTATTCTTAACGTAACACCGGACAGTCTTTCCGATGGGGGACGTTTCTATCGGTCGAATTCGCAGAACGCGAAGCCTGATATTACGGCGGCCGTTGTTTACGGAATGCAATTGATTCGGGAAGGTGCTGCTCTTCTGGATATAGGCGGAGAGAGTACACGTCCGGGTAGTCAGCCGATCTCCCTTGAGGAGGAACTGGAACGAGTCTGTCCCGTTGTGGAAGGACTGGTACAGCGTACCTCCATTCCCATTTCAATTGATACAACCCATGCCCGGGTTGCCCAGGCGGCACTTCAGGCGGGGGCCCATATTATTAATGATATTTCCGGAGGGACTTTTGATCCAGATATGGTGGATATTGTTCGTCGATATGATGCCGGTATTTGTCTCTCTCATATTCAAGGAATACCACGAACGATGCAGGACAATCCCTCGTATTTCGACGTGGTTCAGGAGATTAAAGACTGGCTCCGAAACAGACGTGATTATTTTGAAGCACAGGGTATTCCTCGTTCTCATATTTGTCTTGATCCCGGAATCGGATTCGGTAAAACTGCGGCACAAAATATATTACTTCTCCGGCATCTGGAGTCGTTTTTCGAACTGGATTGCCCTGTTTTAGTTGGTCATTCCCGAAAACGTTTTATTATGGAAATTTATCTTAAAAATCGTCACTTTAATTCAGAAGAAGAGGAAATGAAGGTCCGAAATGAATGGACGATTCGTTTAACAAGGGCCTTGGCCCGATCCCATGTCTCCATCCTTCGCGTTCATGATGTTTCCGGTAACTTTAGTGCCGTAAATGAATGACGGGGACTCCTGTAGTTTTGTAAAACTTTATATTGCGGGGCCATCCGGGGAAACAAAACAGGTTGGAATGCCTGTTTTATAGAGATGGGAACAAAACAGTAATATTACAATATATACAGTGACGTTATAAATTCGGCATTTCCTGGGAGCGCGGACGTCTCGTCCATACGCATTAACATAAAGTTATTTCCTGTAAAATACGGT
>CAYUAP010000196.1:0-5988 GCA_964442735.1 uncultured Planctomycetaceae bacterium
AACAAACTAAACATTTTTATCTATTATCATAAATAATTTTATCATAAAAAAGTTTTTGCCAAATAACTATCCATGAAAATCATTGTTATCCGTGGTTTCACTTTATATCCGTGAACGGTTACTGTTTTACCTATATGAACCATCACCCGTTGAACAGGACCAATTTTTTTGCATAATAGACGTTGTTTATAAAAAACTGTCTGAAAAAATCTGTACTCTTTATGGTTGCAAATGAAATCATTCACTGTTTGAGGGAGATTATTTACAATTGTAAAATCCCAAAAATTCAAATATCTTTTTTATGGAATCTCTGGTGTTTCATTCTTCATATATCACTGAAACTCAAGATATTTTTCGGGTGTTCGGCCTAGATAAACATATCTTCGCCAACATGTTCCAATTTTGATAACAAAACATTTTTTACGTTTAAAAAACAAATGGGGATTGATAAAAATAACCTGTTCTTCTTTAATGGAAGATTTTTCAAGATGACCAAGACAAAAGACCCGTCCAGGAACAATATAATACAAAATACCATCTCGATCGACTCGCCATGATTCGTATTCCGGCCAACTCCAATACATAAAGAAGAAGCTAAAAACAAATCCAATAACAGTTATCCAGAGACACAATAACGTTAAATGACTCCAAAGAGTCATATCAATATAAAAATAAATGTATCCCATCATAATATTAAAGAACAGAAAAGAAATCCAACAACGGAAAAGAGATAGATGAAATGGATTTCCCTCTTTTTTTCGAAATGTTTCTTCATAATAAATCGGTTTGTTCTGCTCCAGATCTTCTATTGCCTTTACGGTTAGTTTTTTAACGATCATCATTAAAATTCCCTGTTTTAAATCTTAAAAGAAGGATGAAGTGTTAAAGTGTCCCCAGATAATTGGACAATAAAAACCTTTTTTACCATTGCATTGTGGGGAAAAGTCGCCAGGCACGTACCGATTCGACCCGAACAGGCGCATCGTCAGCAAAAATTTCAACCCCAACGGCGTCTGGAAGTGTTGGATAGACCATCTGCGTAACACCTTGTCCTCCAGTAAAAACTTCCAACATTGATTTGTCGAGAAAGATACGGAGAGTTGTTTTTTCACCATCTATCGGAATCGGAGCCACTTGTTGTGTGACCGTTGGATTCGGTTCCTTCATCATCGTATATGTAAAATAATCGGGAGGTACCAAACTTGATCGAGCCAGGTCGATTATAATCGATTTTTTTTCACGGTCGACAATAATCGGAGTTTTTTCACGTCCATCGTTTGAAACGAGTACATTAACACCAAAACGTTTTGCCGATCCGAAGTTGATAACTATTTCCAATTCGAGAACGTTTCCGGACACTTCCTTCAAACGAATTGTGTTACCGGCCTCAACATTAAATGAACCTTTTTCGACCGGTTGATAACGAAGTCGTTCAATTTCTTTCGGTGGATTGACGAGAAGTGATTTTTTGTCAGGGGCCATAGTCAAAACACGAGGCATCGTCATCGTTCCACTCGAAACACTTTTTCGGCGATCCAGAGTCCAGGCCCAGAAAATACGGCGTCCCTGATCGTCTAAAAGTGTTTCGGGAGCGAAGCAGGTACCGCCAGGCCAATTCATCCGATGGTGTACCTCCGGAGTAAACTGTTTTCCATCCCATTGACCAATATAATATCGAGCTCCTTTTGTATGACTGATACAAACAAGTACCCATTTGCCATTCATTTCGAAAAAATCGGGACACGATATATCTTCAAATTTCTCGACATCCGGTAAATCATGGGCCATAAACGGACCAACCAGTTTCATTGGACGATCATAGCGGTCACCGACATAAAGAAATGGCAGATTTTTTCCCTCCTGTGGTTTTCCCCCGGAAATTTGATAATATTTTCCATTTTGGAACCACATGTGCGGATCCCAACCGTTGGGAACAATCGGATTGGAGGTAGACTTCGACCAAGTTTCGAGACTGTTATCGTCAGAGATTGCAATACAATTCCCATTCGTTCCTAGTCCATGATATGCTATAATGGTTTTTCCGTTGGGGGCAAGAAAAGCGTTTCCACTGAAGATTCCGACGTCCGGATCACCGTCCCGATGCTGCAGATCAAATTCGTGCCATCTCCAGTGAAACAGATCCAAACTCGTTAAATGCTGCCAATGATGACCTGCCTCGGCCTGATAAAGATACCAGAGATGATAGATTCCATCCTTAAAAATAGCACCATTCGGATCGAATGGCATTGCAACCCCCTCGGCAACCGTTAAATGCCAAACCGGACGAAAAGGATTGGACAATTCGGCACGGCGTATCTGCCGAACCATTGAACATTCGGCTTCGGTAACTCCGTTCCAGACAGCGGTAAAAAGACCGGCATCTTTTCCGATAACGAGTACACCATTTTCAATTTTCGCATTTCCCGTCATGGTACTTCGAGTAAAATGACCTGTTTTGTCATTCATTGAATCGGTAAAATTCCACCATCCCCACAACTTTTCGACTGTTTCAGTCCCGGGCACCAAGGCGGCGATCTGCTCTGCATTGAGCGAGTCGCGATACAATCGTGCCTCTCGAATACGACCGACAAACGATTCGGTACCAGGAAAACGTTGACCAATCAAAATATGCGCAGTATCATCGAAGACAACCGGATCGGTATCGGACAGATATGAATCGATTTTTCGACCATTCCGATAAAAATCGACTTGACGCCCTTTATAGGAAACAGCCAACATCTCAAACTCGTTTGCTCCGGAAGACATGGTAATTTTCGGCCATTTTTCCTGACGAGGATTGGTTCGTTTAAAATTATCACTTCCCGGCATCCAGATATGGGGGACACGTTCGGCAAACACAATTGCGTCGAAAAGACCACGACTCGGATCGGCTAGTGCCAGTGCCGCTCCACTACGCGCGTTCGGATCGTCAATTGCCGCCCAAACAACAAGTGTCTTGTCGATAATGCGTACAGGGACCGCTTCCTTTCCTCTTAAAATAATAATGTATCCAAACATCAAGATCAAAGTGAAAAAAAGTGAAATAATACGATGGAACGTCTCTTTTGTTTTCATAAATGGATTCCTTGTTTGGGTAACTTCTGTCATTCGTATTCGAATCGGAATACTCGTCCATACCGTCCGCTTTATTGTTGAAAATATATTCAAATTACGTACTGTTCACAAAAATCAATGTCTAATCATGCCCGGCTTTAATGGCTCTTCTCTATGAACGTTTAACATCATAAAATCAAGTATAATCAAAACAATATCAGATGTCAAGTCAAATATCAGAACCCAATTGTTTTTGATTAAATCAATGAATGACAGATCTCTCCAGAGGATGCAAGTTAATCATAATTGATCAATTATTTTATACTGCACGACGTTATAAATTCGGCATTTCCCGGGAGTGCGAACGCCATGCCTGACGGCAGGCAGGTCTTGTTCGCATACTCCAAAACAGGCGTCTCGCCTGTTTCGAAAAATAGACTTTTATAATGACCTTGAGTATATCCTATTGAATCATTCTGTTATATATGGTATTATTCAATATTAGAGGGGCAATAAAATAGCAAAAATTATCTTCAATGGATAAATGGATAAACGGATAATCAGTATGATATCGACAAATTTGATTTCGAGGGTCTCTTTAACGAGGTCTCTTTAAATTAAAGCCTGAATATTAAGGAATTGAAAAAATGAATAAATTAGTAATTGTAATGATACTTCTATGTAGTACGATCATTCAAGGCAATGAATCGCGACCGACTGAAAAAAATAAAGAAGTTCAAAAAGATCTTCCCAACGTTCTCCTTTTGGGAGATTCCATTTCTCTTGGCTATACCAACTACGTTCGACAGAAGTTGGCGGGTAGAGCCAATGTCTATCGCGCCATGACGTCCGACGGCAAGTCGGTTGCCAACTGTGGAAATACCAAAATGGGACTAGCGGGCCTGGATCATTGGCTGGATACAAAACAAATTAAATCGAGCAGAAAACAATGGGATGTAATCCATTTTAATTGGGGATTATGGGATATTAATCGGCGAATACCGAAAAATCAAGATAATCTGGGAGTTCGGGACCGGGAAAAGGGATTCATCTCCTTTACAGAAGAAGAATATGCCGCCAATTTAACGAAAATTGTCAAACGACTTCAAAAAACAAATGCAAAATTGATTTGGGCCAATATTTCTTTTGTTCCTCAAGGAGAAGAAGGACGACGTTTTGGAGATGACCTCCTTTATAATCAGACTGCCGAAAAAGTGATGAAGTCCTATAATATACCAATTAACGATTTAAATACCTTTACCCGTTCTTTGGGTCCCGATTTAATGGCCAAACCCGGTGATGTTCATTATAAATCGGAAGGGTATCGAAAAATCGCGGAACAGGTCGTTAAAATTATCGAAAAACAACTTCCATAAATTTATTCAAAATGTATAAAAGATGAAAGTTATATTATGAAAGTCCTATTATGAATGATAAAGATTTTTTTAGAAATATTGTGATATTGTTATTCTTCTTTTCCTCTATTACTCTTTTCGGTACCTTGATTTCCGAGGTCGAGGGAAAAGATAATGGTGTCTTGAAATTCAAATTTCAGGTTATGAGCGATCCCGAAGTACTTGACGGCGATCCCCAGGAAAATAATAATACCCATTTTACAAATGCACTAACAAAAATTGAAGAGATAGCTCCGGATAGTCGTGCCATTTTCATTGCCGGTGATATCCTGTCCCGTGGAATTGCCGCAAACTGGATAAAATTCAATAGTATTGTTGCAAAACATTCCCATATTCCAAAAGTCTATTTGACACTCGGAAATCATGATCTGACAGATAATGGGACCTATTCGCTCCTATACGCAAATTATATGAAATATTCAGGAATGCCAGGAACCTATTACGATCAATGGATTGACGGAATCCATTTTATTATACTAGGACAGGAAGATTCCGGACATTTCAAACCTTTCTACAGCGAAACACAACTACAGTGGCTGGAAAAAAAACTATCGGAAGAAGCGTCTTATGATAAACCAATTTTTCTCTTCTCGCATTATTCGATACGCAATACCTCTGCCGGTACCTATCTCGGAAGTCAAATAGGCCATGCCGTTGGTGGTACAGATAAATTACGTTTTATGGAACTCCTTAAAAAATATCCGCAGATAATATACTTTACCGGACATACACATTTTGCTCTTGACGATCCCCTGGTCCATTATAATATTGACCTTAAAAGTGGAAAAGGTGCGGATATCTTCTGTGATGGATCCATCTCCTATCTTTGTGCGGGCACCTACGAAGGAATTAAAGGTTCACAATTCCTTTTTGTTGAAGTCTATGAACGCGGTGTAATAATCAAGGGATGGGACGTATTAAACAATAAATGGATAAAGACAGCGCAATTTTCTATTGACACTGTTTCAAAAACCCCCACCTTTATGGCCATACCGTCCATTGAGTGGAGTTCAGAATCGACAGGAGAAGGAAATAACAAGAACGCAACCGTCTATATAACCTACGAGGATACCAGACAAATTGAAGCGAAAGACGGAGCATGGGTCGGCCTTGTTTCAGACGAAAAAGAGGGAATTAACGGGAATGTTTATCGCTGGGTCATGCTAAAAGATCTTCCTAAAGACAACCAAGGGCGCTTTGTCTGGGATATTACCGATGATACCATTTGTACACAAGGTTCAACGTCCTGGAACAATATAATAAAAATACGCCAACCAATGCGCGTCGGGTTATTTGAAGACACATTATATCACGGACAACAGCCAACGGTACCACAATATAAATCAAGACGTTACGATTTCTATGCACAACTGGCAAAAGTCAAATTTCAAAATGGACTTCCTCCGAAGTGAAAAAGACCAAAAGTGAAAAAGGTAACCATTCACGAACAATATTGGAACCACGGATATCACGGATAACCACAGATAGTCTGTCGTAAAATACAATATTTTACAATAAC
>CAYUAP010000197.1:0-5933 GCA_964442735.1 uncultured Planctomycetaceae bacterium
TTGTAGCCGCTGGTTTGGCTGTTTCCGCTGGTTTGGCCGCCGGAGCCGGAGTTGTAGCCGCTGGTTTAGCCGCTTCTGCTGGTTTAGCTGCTTCAGTTGGTTTAGCTGCCGGAGCCGGAGTTGTAGCCGCTGGTTTGGCTGCTTCTGCTGGTTTAGCAGCTTCTGCTGGTTTAGCTGCCGGAGCCGGAGTTGTAGCCGCTGGTTTAGCCGCTTCTACTGGTTTGGCAGTTTCCGCTGGTTTAGCCGCCGGAGCCGGAGTTGTGGCCGCTGGTTTGGCAGTTTCCGCCGGTTTAGCCGCCGGAGCCGGAGTTGTAGCCGCTGGTTTGGCTGTTTCCGCTGGTTTGGCCGCCGGAGCCGGAGTTGTGGCCGCTGGTTTGGCTGCTTCTGCCGGTTTAGCCGCCGGAGTTACATTATCTTTAGTTTGAATCAGTTCCTTGGATTCACCTTGAATAACTTGAATCTGGTTGGAACGCGTCCAAATTTTTTGAATATCATCAAGGAGTTTTTGGGCATCTCCAGAGACTTTAATCGTCCGGAAGGGTCCATTATTCAGGCTTGATGTTACCGGCTTTTGAACGGAGGGCGTATCGGAAATACGAACATTGATTCCTTCGGAGACCGTTGCAGGCTGGGAAGTACCTGTTGCGGGAACCATTTTTCTATCGATCGGTTCCATTTTTTCGAGTCCTTTTTCACCCATTCGAATTAGGAGTTGACGAATTTCTTCCAATCGTTTTACCGTTCCTCGAATATAGAGTTGGCTGGTTAGGGAGTCGAATTGGACGTCGATTAGGGTTCCATCACTCTCAAGCATATTAGTAATCACGAATTGCGCCGTTTCCGGGGCAACGTAGACCAGATCAAATATTGCCAATTGAGTCGATTCCGGTTCACTGGCTTTTATGACCTTTTGAATCATGGTATGTTCTTCCGGATTGGCGAGAACAAGCAATTTTCCGGTCATATAATCATTATAGTAAAACAGTTCTCTACCCTGCTCGTTGAATAGCCGGTATATCGTATAGAAAATATAGGGGTTACGAAGGGTATAGGAGACCAGGGTCGCATCCGGACTCGAAAAACCACCTTTATTGATTTGATCGATTAATTCCTGAACAACCTTGCGTTGTTTCATATTTCCCTGAACGATCAAGCTCTTGGAGGCGAGATCATATTGAAATCGGAATTGTGGTTCGGCTGCGAACAGACCTCGTAATGCAGCGGCAAAACGGGTATAGTCGATGCTTCCAAGATGAAAGACCTGAACGGAGTGTTTTGTTTCTTCATCGATCGTATCAAGATCGAGAATTAACTTCGCTATTTCTTCATGTTGTTCTTTAAGGGCATTGATTGTCAATGTTTTTGAAGTCGGGTCAGAAATACAGGTCAATTGTGGATAAAGGGCCATCAAGGTACGATAAACGCTGGTAATAGTCGCGTTCTCGACATAATAGACAATTGGGAAGATTCCATCGACCGTATCGGCATTCATTTTATCAATGATATTTTTGATTTTTTCGTGTTCGGTGGCTTTTCCCCAGACGAGCATTTCATTATTCTTCGTACCAATACCGAATCGGGCATTGGGGACGAGTGGTGAAATAATTGCTAGTGCTTGTGCATAGGTCATTTTCCGGAGGACATAGGTTTCGAGGGTCCCCTTCATCCAGGGGGCTTCGGTCACCATTGTTTTGACCAGGTCGTCGATCTTCTTCTGATCGGCGGGTTTTACGTAGGCGACAAAATAACTGTACGAGACTGTTGGCAGAATAATCGCTTCAGGAACAATATGGGAAATATTCTGGAATATTCGGGATTGTGCCACGGGCGGAATACTGCTAATATCGTACACCACCGCCTTGTATTCTACGTCCTCTGGAGGCGGAACGTCCAATACCTTCAGTTGTTCCTCAAACTTCTTTTGAAGATTTTCTGGAGCCTGGAAGAACAGTTCACCTTTTGACGACTGGTAAAAAATACCATCCGGATAATATCGCGTATAAAGGAACCCGACGAGTTCCGCATATCGAATATACTTGAGTGGATACTTCTTGAGAACGGTTTCCTGCCAGGCTTCGCCGGTGACTTCCAGTATTTTTTCGGCGAATGCCTGATCCTTGGCACTGCCCCAGATAATCAAACGATCTCCGGAAAGGGGATAAATGACCGCTCCCGGCAGTTGTGGGGTTAATATGGCCACGACGGTCGGTGCTACTCGATTCTCCACGTGATAGATCTTCGGTAAAATTCCATGTGCTTTTTCGTCTTCCACCGATTCCAGTTTGGATAGAACCGACTTAACCTGTTCCTGAACCATGAAGTTACCCCAAACATACAGTTCGTTCGGACCTGACCCGATAAAGAGCATTGCGTTTGGAACCGAGGTTTGGATGATCTGTAGTACTTTATAGACACTTGACTTCTGCAAATAATAGATCTGAAGTTGGCCCTTCATCTGCATATGATTGTCTCGTAATTCTTTATAGAATTTGCCAATTTCTTCATGTTCACTGACTGTTGCCGTAATGGCCAACTGCATGGTCGCATAATCGGGTATTATCACAACTGCGGGGAACTTCGTTAGAAGTGTTTG
The DNA here is from genome assembly GCA_964442735.1 of uncultured Planctomycetaceae bacterium. Classification (GTDB taxonomy): domain Bacteria; phylum Planctomycetota; class Planctomycetia; order Pirellulales; family Thermoguttaceae; genus JAUNBG01. Next base: position 2,594 of record CAYUAP010000197.1, read on the forward strand.
GTAAATGGCACTGACATAGAAGGACCAGGGAGTATCGAATTCATAATATTTCGTAACAAGTTCGTTATCGCCGGTCCGTGGTGTATCGATTGATTTAATCGCATCGGCAACCTGGGCTTGTGTTACTGCCGTTCCGAAGACGACGAGGCTTCGACGATCGGAATCAATGGATATTTCCGCATTGGGGCAAATTCGTGTCAGAATTGCGAGTGCCTTCGTTGGATGAATGGATTTCAGGGGATAATTCTGATACACTTCGCGATCTTCCGATTTAAATGTTTCGAGGAAAAAGGATTCTACCTTGTCAAGATTTTCTTTAGTCCCCCAAATGATAATATCGCGCGGATTCGCTCCGACATAGATCGGCATTCCTATGAGTCGAAACTGCGACTGCAATATATTGATTATTCGCTGACGCGGATAGAGGCAGCCATCCGGAACCTTCAACAGGCGCATCAGGCTTCGATTTCTGGTAATGGAAGCGTCTGCAATTCCTTTAATCAGGCCATCAATTATTTCCAGATCGGCATTGGTTGCATAGACGACTATTTCCGTATCGGAAAAGGCGTTGGCCTGGGCTGTTGGAACGATTCGCGTAATAGTGGGGAGGATCGTTTGTGCAACGGGACTGCTCAATGTATAGACCTTGGAAACGAGTTTCGCTTCTGTTTCGCTCATTGCGGCAATGGTTTCAATTGATTTTCGGACCTTCTGATGAACTTCTTCCAGAGCGAAGACGGCAACAGTTCGGGTTCGTGGATCGACACGGAAAAATGTATGATCCTGTTGTCCGTTCATCATATTATAATAATAATTCCGATATCGATTCCGACCTCCCATCATACCACGTTGAAGTGTTAAGTCGGAGAGCGATTCCGAATCGGGAAGAATTCCGTTCATTAAGGACTCGATTGCGGAGGGATCCGCATTACCATAGGGATAGCAGGCGAGAACCGGTTGATCTTTACCTTCCGGATTCTTGTACTGTTCCAGTACCTGACCGATAATCCGTTGATCACGAACAGAGGCGACTACCGTCAACTTCTGTGGTTGATTCATCGTATAATAATTAGGACGACTGGCATAGATCTCCGCACTTGGTACCAATGTCGCGAGCATCTCCTGAATTGAGGAGACGATATTTCCATTTTCTATGGAGTATACGACGACCTTTTGTCCCATCTCGTTTTCTCCTGCCGATCCGTTATCTTCATTGATATGGGCTATTTCAGCAGATAATTTGATATGTTCATCCAGAGTAGCCCAGATCAGCAGACGTTGTCCTTTTTTATCTACTTCGATTCGGGCGTTCGGATAGACTGCCACCAATGTTGTTTTGAGTGAAGTTGGTTCCATACCGAACACAGGATAAACGATCATCTTGAGATCTCCGGTCCCGAGTGTTTCCGCTAATGTCTTTATATTGGCTTCAACTGTTTCCTGACTCTGTTGATCGGCGATAACGATAATCTGTTTGTTCTTTTTATCGGCCTTTAGAAGTGATGCTTTAGGAACGAGCTGACGCAGGCCTTCGAGAACCGAGTCGGTCGGTTCGGAGGCTAGTGGATAGCATTTGAGCTTTGGCGTATTGGGACCCGGTTCTTTTGGGTCGACAATTTCCAGAAGTTGAATGATATCCCGATACATATCGGGCGCATCGTCCGGAACGCGAATCAGTAATGTTTTCGTTGCGCTATCATATGCGGGATGTACCGTGACATAAAGCTGGCGTAAAAAGGTCATAATCATTGAGTATTCCGTATGACGAATTTCATGACGGATTATTCGTTCCTTTAAATCTGTTTTATTGCCGAGTTTGTTAACAAGGGCCGCTACCTGCTTCTGTTCATCTTCTGTTCCGAAAACAACTAACTGGCGACTCTGATAATCGTAGCTCATTTTCGACGATGGTACAAGTTTTTGCATGTTCTGAAGGAAGGTAAACGGTGTGGAATAATTACCATCGCTGTCATACATGTAAAAACCACGGACGAAATAGGTTTCGAAATAACGTTTTGTTTGATTGGGATCGTCAATATCAACCTTCGCCAGCATTTCCTGGACTTCCTTTTGTTCCTCCGCTGTTCCGTAAATGAACAGACGATTATTTACTGTATCTTCAACCACACGGAGACTCGGATAGAGATCTTTCAGGATGGCCATAATTGTTTTATGTTCCACGTGGGCGGTATGATAAATAAAAGGTACTTCTTTCTTTTCCTTTGTCACTTTAGAGAACTGATCCAGGAGGGTCTTTAAGGCTACCTGTTGTTTTGCGGTTGCCCAAACGAGCATCTGTTGGGTCGAATCGTCGTTCAGGACCTTAAAGGTTCCATTCTCTTTTTCGAAATCGTCTTTAACCTGGGTGAAGCGTTTACGCAGATTGTCATCCATGGGATAGGCCGTCAATTCCTTGCTATTATCCTTCGGATACTCCTTCATAACGCGTTCGATTGCAGGTTGTACCAATGCTTGAACTTCCGGGCGTCCGCGGACGACGAGAACGGTTGGATTCCATTCATCGCGACTAATATCGATTTTCTCTTTTATCGTCTCGCGAATCAAGCCCAGAATTCGATCATTTATAATCTGATCCATCGTATAAAAATGAAGTTCTTCTTCTGGAGGAAGACCATTTTCACATTCGGTAATCAGTTTGGATGCTGTTAATTGATCGTCTGCTGTTCCGATAATTGTAAATCGTTTGGCATTCGAATCATAGGTAACTTCTGCCTTCGGAACCATCTTTTGAACAAAGGCGGTTATATTGGAAGGGATATCCCGTTTGCACTGAAGGTAGAATATCGTTTTATTCAAATCCGGAGCGCTCGCAACGACACTCTTTATATACTTCTCGACTTGATCAACTTCATTTGTTTTACCATAGAGATATATTTTCAAATTTGTAATATCAGGATAGGTATAAACATTAGGGGCCACATAGGGAAGGAAGTAGGAGGCTAGACGTGGATAGTCCCGATTGATCGAAACAACGCGGAACGTATAATCCAAACCACTTTCAAGTTCATCCAGAAGTTTATTGGACGCTTCCAGCATCGGCTTGGTTCCATAGAGAATCAGTGATCGCGTACTGGAATTAACGGTAACATCCAGTCCAGGAATTGTATTCATTAAAATTTCCTGGGCGGTGGAGGGAGAGATTCGTTTTAGGGAAATAACCGTAATATAAATATTACGACTTGTTCCGGGGAACGGTAGTAAATCAATTGGTTTATTGGGATTCACAGATTCCGCCGGTTTTTCCGGTGCCGGGGCTGGAGCTGGAGTTTCCGCCGGTTTTGCCGGTGCGGGAGCAGGAGCCGGAGTTTCCGCTGGTTTT
>CAYUAP010000198.1:0-5925 GCA_964442735.1 uncultured Planctomycetaceae bacterium
ACAGGCGTCTCGCCTGTTTTGAAAAATAGATTTTATAACAACCTTGAGTATAATACTAATTTTACACAAATCTCTAAATTATACATTATAACAGATAAAGGCATTTCTGTCAAAAGACAGGATCTAAATAGTATTACTACAAATAAATTGCCCCCTTTGTCGATTTTCTGTTTTAGTGATATAATAATATTGAGAGATTAGAATGTTTTTTATTGGTTATTAAAACAAGAATTAAAAAACGGTAACAAGAAAACCGGTAACAAGAAAACCGGCAACGAGAAAAGAGTCATGAAAAAATTATTATCGGGAAACGAAGCCTTCGCACGCGGAGCCTGGGAGGCGGGAGTCAATGTAGTCTCCGGTTATCCGGGAACACCCTCCACCGAAGTTTTAGAAAATATTAGTAAACATTACAAGGATGATCTGTATTGCGAATGGGCGCCGAACGAAAAAGTGGCGTTCGAAATGGCGGCAGGAGCCTCTCTAGCAGGAGCGCGTTCCATGGTCACCATGAAACACGTTGGTCTGAACGTAGCGGCGGATCCCTTAATGACCTTTACCTATATAGGAACCGTAGGTGGTTTTATAGCGCTGGTTGCCGATGATCCCGGCATGAATTCCTCGCAAAACGAGCAGGATACGCGTCTGTTCGCCCGTTTCGCAAAAATTCCGGTTTTCGAACCCTCCGACTCCGCCGAAGCTGTAGAATTCGTGAAATACGCCTATGATATCTCCGAAAAATATGCGACTCCGACTATTATGCGCAGTACAACGACTGTCAGTCACTCGCGTGGGATCGTGGAATTATCGGACCGTCTGGCAACAGGGCGGAAAATCGAGTTCAAAAAAGACCCGTCGCGTTTCATTCCAGTTCCCGCTTTTGCGCGCCAAATGCACCTTAAAGTCGAAGATCGATATCAAAAAATACAGGAGGAAGCTTCCAATTCTCCACTGAACCGTATCGAAATGCGCGATTCGACCCTCGGTATTATTACCTCGGGCGCCGCCTATCAATATGTTCGTGAAGTTTTCCCCGAAGTCTCTGTTCTGAAGTTGGGCTGGTCCTATCCCTATCCGGACGACCTGCTCCTGAAATTTGCTGAAAATGTCGATCATGTGCTCGTTGTCGAAGAACTGGAAGATTTCATCGAAGAACATATCAAGGCAATAGGAATCGATTGTATCGGTAAAAAATATAATGGGGAAAATCTCGTTCCACGTTTCTATGAATTGAATGTCGATATTCTGCTCAAGATTCGGGCAAAACTGCCGAAGGAATTTTTCCGGACGTCCACGAATTCTGTACCGGTTCCCTCGAAGTTTCATGAAGTCAGTCAATCGTTTCCGGCATTGCCTCCACGTCCAGCCGTTCTCTGTCCGGGCTGTCCCCATCGGGGGGTGTTTTACACGCTCGGCAAATTCGACGTCGTTGTTACCGGGGATATCGGATGTTATACCTTGGGAATGGCGCCTCCGTTGAGTCGTTTGGACGCATTAATCTGTATGGGAGGGGGGATTACCCTGGCCCATGGTATGCACGCGGCAGGATCGGAACAGAAAATTGTCGGGATCGTCGGTGATTCGACCTTTTTCCATTCTGGTATTACCGGACTAATGGACATTGTTTATAATAAAGGGGCATCGGTTATTATCGTTTTGGATAACCGAACAACAGGTATGACCGGACATCAGGACAATCCTGGTACAGGCAAAACAATTACGGGTGAAGAAACAAACGCCATTTCCATTGCGGAAGTCGGTAAAGTTCTCGGTGTTCCGAATATTGCGGAAGTGAATGCACGTGATATCAAGGAATTAACGGATGTTATCGGCAAGGCGTTGGACTCGAAGGAAACCTGGCTGATTGTCGCGAAAACACCCTGCCTGCTCGCGGAACGTAAAATGCCGGGAAAACCGCTTTCTATCGACCCGGTTAAATGTAAAAAATGCGGATCCTGCCTGAAATTAGGGTGTCCGGCTATCGAAAAAGGACCGAACGGTATGCGTATCAACACACTTCTATGTGCCGGCTGTAAATTATGTGAACAGGTCTGTCCATTCAAGGCTTTTATAGATCCAGAAATTACGGGAGATGCCAATGAACAGAAAAACAACAGCAAGGCGAATGGAGGAAACTGACAATGACTAAAGATAACAATAAAGAGACTAAAAGTGTAGTTCTTGTGGGAGTTGGTGGCCAGGGCATTTTACTGGCGAGTGAAATAATCGCCCAGGTTGCACTTGCTTCCGGTTTTGATGTCAAGACGAATGAAGTTCATGGAATGGCCCAGCGCGGCGGGTCTGTTCTGGCCCAAATCAGATTCGGCGAAAAAGTTTATAGTCCACTGATTCCGAAGGGGACCGCAACGGTCCTGGCTTCTTTGGAACGAATTGAAATTCTTCGTTACGTCGATTATCTTGCGCCAGATGGACTGGCCGTCATTTCCGACCAGGTTATTGTGCCGGTTACCGCATCGTCGGGGAAAATTCCGTATCCTGCCATCGAAGAAAAAGATTATCGGAAGATTTTCCCGCGTTTAATCTATGTCTCTGCCGTTCAAAAGGCGGAAGAGTTGGGCAATGCGAAGGCGGCCAATACAATTCTACTGGGGGCTCTGTCGAATCAATTGGAATTTGAAGAATCGGCCTGGCTGACGGCTATTAAAAATTGTGTTAAACAGAAATTCGTCGATGTTAATATAGAGGCGTTTTTCATAGGAAGAAAAATGGAGTGTTGAAATAATGGTACAATTGCGTAATGGAATTGATTGGGTTGGTTACGTTGATTGGAATGTTCGTGATTTTCACAGTTACGATACGTTACGTGGCGCTACCTATAATGCCTATTTGATACGGGACGAAAAAACGGCGTTAATTGACACGGTTAAAGGGCCGTTTGCCTCGAATTTTATTCGCAATATTCAGGAAAAAACGGATCTGGCCAAGATCGATTACGTCGTCTGTAATCATAGTGAACTCGACCATTCGGGCGCGTTGCCGGAAGTCATGAAGATACTACCGAACGCGACTCTTTTATGTAATGCGAAGTGCAGGGAAACATTAGCCGCCCATTTCGATATTGGTGGTTGGAAAATTCAGGAAGTCGGACCGAGTGACTCCATTTCATTAGGATCTCGATCCCTCTCCTTTATAAACATTCCAATGGTTCACTGGCCGGAATCAATGGTGACCTATATGCCGGAGGAGAAAATTTTGTTTTCGAATGACGCCTTCGGTCAGCATATAGCCACCTCTGTCCGATTCGATGACGAATGGGAGTTAACCGATATTCTCCGCGAGGCCAAGAGTTACTATGCCAATATTGTTACTCCCTATGGTAAACAGGTTCTCAAAACCCTGGAGGCAGTTAAGACAATACCCATTTCCATGATAGCTCCGAGTCATGGTCTGATCTGGCGCAAGAATCTCAATGCCATTATTTCCGCCTATCAAAATTGGGCGGCAGGTAAATATCGGGCCAAGGTTGTTATTCTCTATGATTCGATGTGGGAGAGTACAACTCGAATGGCGGAAGAGATTGCTCGTGGTGCCGAAGAAGCGGTTCCCGGAATAGAGGTGCATCCACTTCATGTCCGCAAAACGCCATTATTCCGTATCGCGACGGAAATGTTGGACGCTCCTGTTGTCGCCTTGGGGAGTGCGACGCTCAATACACAGATGATGCCCCAGATGGGGGCGGTCCTGACCTATATTAAAGGTTTGAAATTTAGGGAAAAGATGGGGATGGCCTTCGGTTCCGCCGGCTGGGGACCTGGAGGCGCCGAAGCTATTATGAAATGGATGGAAGATGTTAAATATCCCATTGCCTCTCCGATGATTAAGGCGAAGTTTCGACCGACTTCCGAGGTTATGGATCAATGTCGCTGTGCGGGAAGTCAATTGGCTAAAATTGCCATGGAGAAGAAGGAGATAGACTAATATGCCGGTTTCGCCCGACTGTATTATATGTATTTTACGACAGACATTGGAGGCGGTTCGTCAGGCTTCCGACGACGAGAAGGTGCATTTGTCAACGGTTCTGGAAGCCATGCGCCTTGTCGAACAGTCGGGAATCGATCTGAATCCCCCTTCTATCGCGCAAATGGTCCATCGTATGATTCGCGAGAGAACGAATAATCAGGATCCCTATTTGATACAGAAGCGGCTCTATAATACACTACTTCTGGAACAGTTCGATTATATGAAGGGGCGATTAACCGAATTGCCCGATCCCCTGGAGTTGGCGATTCGATGGGCCATTGCGGGCAATTCGATTGACGTGGCTCTGGGTCTTGTCAGTCGGGAAAAAGTCTTGCAGGCACTGGAATCGGCGGAAACTGCCCCGTTAAACGGATCCGTTATGGAATTCAGACGGATTATTGAAAAATCGAAGTCAATATTTTATCTGACAGATAATACGGGTGAAATAGTATGTGATCGACTCCTGATAGAACTTCTGACCGGTCCCAAATACAATAAACAAGTTATAGTGGGTGTTCGTGGCAAGCCGATTCTCAATGACGCAACTCGTGAAGATGCCGCCTTTGTCGGCTTAACCGAAGTGCCAATCCTTGATAATGGCAATGATGGAGTCGGGACTATTCTGGAGCAGTGTTCGGAAGATTTTTTAAAGCAGTTTCAGGAGGCTGACCTGGTTATTGCCAAGGGACTGGCCAATTTGGAAACACTACTGGAGAATAAAGGACCCTATTTGCCAAAACAGATCGTTTTTTTATTCAAATCGAAATGCCCGTTTATTTCAAATTACGCGGGAACGACCTTTGGCGATTTGGTAATTAAGATATAATTTTATAATAAAAGGAGATTGATATGGACAGACATGAATTTTTGAAGACAATCGCATTATCAGGAGCTGCTGCGACCGTAGCGGCGACTAATGCCGGTTCACTTCTGGCGCAGTCGGACGCAGATGGTAATTATGATATGATCGCCGTTATGGGAGGCGAACCGGGCCCCATGTTTCAAGCGGCTATTAAAGCGATGGGTGGAATCGGACGCTTCATTAAAAAAGGGCAAAAGGTTACACTCAAGCCGAATATTGGTTGGGACAAAACACCGGAAATGGCCGGAAATACCAATCCGGAATTGATAGCCACTATTGTCAAGGATTGTTATGACGCGGGAGCTTCCGAAGTAACCGTATTCGATCACACTTGTGATACATGGCGCAAATGTTATACGTCCAGTGGAATTGAAGCGGCGGCCAAGGCGGCGGGAGCTAAAGTTGTTCCGGGTAACGAACCTGAATTTTATCGTGAAGTTGAATTACCCCGGGGAAAAAGCCTGAAAAAGGCGATGATTCACGAAGCTATTTTGGACTGCGACGTCTGGTTTAATATCCCCATTCTCAAAAATCATGGCGGGGCAAAAATGACTATTGCCATGAAGAATCATATGGGAATTGTTTTTGACCGACGTTATTTCCATCAACATGACCTTCAACAATGTATCGCCGATATTTGCACCTATGCAAAACCGGCCGCATTGCAGATCGTTGATGCCTATCGACTAATGAAGTCAAATGGTCCTCGTGGTAAATCGGAATCGGATGTCGTTTTGACGAAGGCGCTCTTTATGTCTACGGATATTGTCGCTGTCGATACCGCCGCAACGAAATTCTTTAATCAGGTCCAGGCGATGCCTCTGGACGTTGTTACCCATATCGCAAAAGGGGAAGAACTGGAATTGGGAACAACAGACCTCTCAAAATTAAAGATTAAGAGAATTAAATTAGGTTGATATTAAATTAGGTTGATATTAAATTAGATTGATATTCCCGTTGTATTAAGAACTTCCGGCGCCCTGCGCCGGGACGAATGGGGCCTGCTTGTCCAATATTCTTGTTTCGCATTAATAAATCATATTAATAAATCATATTAATAAATCATATTAATAAATCATATT
>CAYUAP010000199.1:0-5918 GCA_964442735.1 uncultured Planctomycetaceae bacterium
TGCAGGTTTGGGAATTCCTTCGCTTGGGTGTTACTGCAATGGACTTAATAGTTACCCGGAAATAGACGGCGTTCGCAATCGTAAAAGCGAATAGGGAATTGAAATTCCGATACAGTTGGCTCCTCACGTTTATTGGCTTGGTCTTTCTATCGATCAAGCCTGTCAAATGCTTCATTTTTACACAGGTCTGAACCTGACGAAATCACAAGCCGATTCATTACTTTATCAGTTTTCGAACGATTGGGAACAGGAATATGAAATACTGGCACAAATGATAGCGAATGCGTTAATTATTTCTATAGAGGAGACCGGTTGGCGAGTCGGCAAAAAACATTGTTATACATGGGTATTTCAAACGCTCTGTTCGTCCTGTTTCCGCTGTGGTGCAGGACAAGGCAAGGACATATTAACCGACGTTATGCACAATCACAAATGCTATAAGGTCATATTTTCCGATGGAGAAGAGATCGTCTGCGACGCGGAGTATTTGTGGACAGTATACGATAAAGCCTGTCGTAATATTACTGGAAGAGTTTTGTCCATGCCCGTCTTGCTGTCTTAAGGGGCGATCCGGGCTGTCTCTCTTTATTTGGTCACGACAGCAAACGTCATCAACTTCTTTCGGAACATTTAGTTGCCGAATATCACGTAAAAACGCTGGCCAACGGCAGAACCGTGGACGAATGGAAAACCCGCGTCAATAACCCCGACAATCACTGGCTGGACTGTTTGGTCGGCTGTGCCGTCGGGGCTTCGATCTGCAGCGCGGAACTCTCAACGTTACGAACCGGCGATAAAACCGAACGATCCCGCGTCAGTTTCGCGGAGTTGCAGAAGCAACGGCAGCATGACGGATGACTTATTGTGGTGTGTGATTGAATCCATAAACGCATCCGGCCTCTTGTCGTGCCGTTTCTGTCCATTGTTGTATCAATGGACCTTTCGCATTCGTGTAGGCATCCCGATCATGCTCAAACAATTTTTGTAAACGGGACTTCAACTCCGTGTATTCTCTTCTGACTTCTGCGTTCGATTGAAGATAATCACGAAAATACAACTCGCCCCAGTCCCCAAAATAACGAACGTGTAAATGAAATGCCTGTCCTCGAAAACCATCAAGCGTATATCCCTTCATAAACATCATATGCGGCGCAGGATTTTTCGGCTGCGGTGAAAACAGCCAACCGGCTTCCTGGAACAGGTGAATCAGGTTTTTCGTATCGCAGTCATCTGTAATTTCCAAAAGAATATCGATGGTTGGTTTGGCAAGAAGTCCCTCGACCGCTGTACTGCCGATGTGGTTAATACGGCAAATGTTTTCCTTACCGAGCGATTGAAGGATCGTTTCCATTTCATTTGTGGCAATATTTTTCCATAAGGGGTCGTGGGACGAGAGAATGATTGGAAACAACTGCCATAATTCCTCGTTCGTCATACAGGAAAGTGGGTTACTCATTTTTGCCATTCTTTTTTAGTTGCCATAAATAATCACTCCCTCTGATTCGATATGAGAGTAAAGTTCGCTGGCAGGATCAAGGTAAGACTTTTCAAACACATCTACTGATTTCTGAACTTTTTCCTTCACGTCCTCACAAAAGCCGATAAAAGCCAATCCTTTGAGACGGCCTTCTGTATCTACAAATAAGTCAATATCACTATCGGCAGTCGCTTCGTTTCTTGCATACGAACCAAACAAAACCGCTTTGCTTACGGGAACCTCTCTTAAAAGCGGTAAAAGCAATTCCCGAATCTCTTCAATGGTATACTTGCGTTTGTACATTTTGGGACCTTGTAAAAAATTACAAATTGTGACGACTTCTCATTTGTTCTCTTTTAATTCGGCAAGAAGCTTATTCATACTTTCGAATAATTCAGGAAGATTCGTTTGAAGGATATTCCAAACGATATTGTATCGAATCCCTTCATAGTTGTGAACCATGTGGTTTCGGAGACCTCGAATTTTACTCCAGGGAACATCTGGATGGTTGTCTCTAAAATCATCACTCAGACGTGAGACAAGTTCTCCTATTTGCTGTAAACACAAGACGGTATGGCTAATAATCAATTCGTTTTCAATGTATTCCTCATAAGTAAGTCTTTGAACATACTTACGAGCGCTTTTGCAATAATCAATAATTTTATTAATGATAATATATTCTTTACGCTCACCCATAGATCGTGATTCCCTCCGACTCTATAGTTTGATAGAGACTGCTTGATGGTTCAAGATCAACACGTTCTATGACGTCCACTTTTTTACCAACACATTCCTCAAGTTGGTCGCAAAATTCATAGAAGCTCCAATCGTTCAATTTGCCATTACTATCGATGAAAATATCAATGTCGCTGGTCTCTGTGGCTTCATTGCGAGCATACGAACCGAACAAAACCGCTTTACTTACGGGAATCTCACTTAAAAGCGGTAAAAGCAATTCCCGAATCTCTTCAATGGTGTATTTGCGTTTGTCCATTTTGGGCCTCGTAATCTTGGCGGATATTGGGAGAATAATCAACTCTACTACCTTATTTTGGCAGAAAACGAAAAAAAATCAAGTAGCCGGGTTTTGTTTTAGGGCAAAACCTGTAAATTATTGCCTTTTTACCCTTGTTTTCCTCTGTTTTAGAAAGGTTTTTATGGTATCTGAAGTAGATTTGCCAGGCCCCGATCTCTCCGAGGCTCTTTTGGAGAGCGTGTCCGGGCCAAAGAAAGTCAGTGACGACGCGGGGTCGGTGGAGCAGCATTCGATCTCCGATCTGATCGAAGCGGATAAATATCAGGCCTCGAAAGAAACGGCCAAAGGACACGGGATTGGAATAAAACTGTCCAAACTCGAACCGGACGGAACGTTATGATTCGAACGATGGACTCTATTATATATTAGGTGGTGAAATGAAACTTTTTAACTGGTTTTCGCGAAAGAAGCCCAATCTTATCGCGACAAAGTATGATACGGTACAGACGTCGCATGAAAACCGACGCCATTGGGCCATGATCGACGGCTATTCTGCCGATACTTCACTTACGTCGGACGTCAGGCAGACGCTGAGGAATCGTTCAAGATACCGGAGGGAATCTTTCGGTGGAAGGAACACTGTCGGTCAATCACGACGGCGAAATGGTGAATGTCCTCGATTTGGTCGGGGGCGTTTCTCAAACGACCTTCACCTTTACGCAAACGGAAGAGTCCGCCTTCTGTCATAATCCCGCGACATACGATCTAAATGGCGGTCGTTTGGCAAGTATTGAAGAAATACTGGAACGTATCGATAGAAACCCGCTTCTGGACGGCATTACGATCTCTGGTGGCGAACTGTTTCTTCAGCCTGGTCCCTGCGCTGTGTTATCGCGGGAAAGCCATAAAAGAGGTCTTTCCGTTGTTGTTTATACGGGGTTCACTTTCGAGGAAATACTGTGTTGTGGTGATTCTGATCGCTTATCTCTTCTGAAAGAAACGGATCTTCTTATAGACGGTCCCTTTATCGCAAGCCAGCGATCCCTGAACCTGAAATATCAGGACTCGCAAGGAAAGTTCGCCGACTTTCACGGTTTGTGTCATACGTTCATTACGAACTTATCGCTTTCGGGAGTCGATCCAAAGACGGCCCAAACACTTGCCCGACATTCGACAATGGAATTGACCATGAACGTCTACACGCATTTGACCGATAAAAAGCAGATCGAGGCAATCAATCTGCTTCCGAGTCCGCAAGTCAATCCTCCAGACAAGGAGAAAGAGAGCCAAAACACCGATAAAACCTGATTCGGTACAGACCACGATTTCATTCAGCTCCGAACGACATTCAAGTCTTTCGGGGCTTTTTTGTTTCTTGAACATTTAAAACAAAACGAATTATAGTTGTTTCCGGTATTCGGGAATTAATCCGTCTTTTTCAAGTTGTTCCACCGTTTTATTTTGTCTGCGTTCCAATTGAGCATGCCATATTCCATTTCGAAAATACCAAAAAGGAACGCGTTTCATGATATCTTCCTGTTCGTACGATTCGAGTAAAAACAACTGAATCTGTTCGATTATCGGCATTTTTTCATTGCCAATCATATTGAGTGTATTGCTATCCGAACGATTCTCTTGAATATATCGGGTACTCTCCTTATGGTTTGTCCACATGTGATTCAAGAGCAATTCTTGTGCAATTGCCACTTGTTTATTTCCGGCTTCGACGGTATTACAATCCGAAGGTTTCGTATAAAATAGTGAAATATCAAAACTCAGGTGAAAACACTTGGGATTCAAAGGACCAAAAAGCAGATGCGCGTTGTCCGAGGTCATGAGTCGGCTTTCACCATTACATACAGTATAAAATATCGTTTCTGTATCAATACACGTCGGGCTGGTTTGTCGTACAACGTTGAAAAGAAGCAAGGTACTTCTTTCTTCTTCGTACCATACTGCGAGGACACGCTCGTTCTTGCGGGGTATTTCCACAGAGTGAAAAAACAGGTTGTACCAGTAATCACATTGTCCTTTTTTGGAAATTTCTTTGACCTGAAAACAAAACACTTTTCGGAACCCGTTTCGATCTGCCCATTCCGTCAGAAAACCACATCTCTTCGAGGCCCCCGGATTGAAATCAATATCTCCGAATACAGGAACAGGCACCAATACAAAACACGGTTTACGACTTCGGCGAATGAAAAACGATACAGGCATACACAAGAAGCCTGAAATCGTCCAAAAGACAAATTCCAGAGGAGCAGCGACTGTTTTACGTAAAAGGGGAATACGATGCAAAAAAGGCATACACACTTCCATATAGAGAATGACCGGCATACCGATCAGACACAGACAAATTGCGGTCACTATGCGGTAGACAATAAGTACCGTTCCAATTACAACAGCAAATATGCTGTTTATAATCTTTCGAATCAATATACCGCATTGGCTCATGAAATCAAACTCCCAATCTTGTATGCTACTGGCAGGCGGATTCGTTAAACATTTCCTGAGCAAGTTCTTTTGCCCTTTCAGGGGACATTTTTGGAAAGGCCTTTAACAGATAACCTGTCATCATTTCTTCCGTAATATTACATTCAGGCTGAATTTTGTCATGCTCTTTGGCAATAGCAGCCGCTCTGGTAAACATCTCGGAAAAAATAAGCGCTTGTTCATCCATTGACAACATCGCGTTTCTCCTTTGCCGCATTTACGATCTTTGTAAATTTGTAATACAAATCATTATCCTGGACAACAGGGGCGTCTTTACATCCATACGCCACTTTGGTTGGTCGATAATCATATCCATTATAAAACAAAAGCCATCCATCGGCCAGAAAACGACCGTCATTTCAGAAGTTGTTTATGCTTCTGAAGTAACGCCGGGTAATGTCTTCTTCGGGAACATCGTGACCACCATTCGCCACACGTTTTTTTACCCGTCGGATACAATCAAGGCTGGTCGGTAAAAAACAATAAACAAGAATGATATTGTATCCCTGTTTTTTGGCGTCAGCCATCGTTTTTAAAATCAGTCGCCCTGATAAAGTCGTTTCAAGTATAAAGGACTTGTTTTGTTGAAACAGTAGTTGTTTTTTTCTAACATACTCACGGCTTGCGAGTCTTTGGGCGACTTCAAAGGGATAATTCAAGGAAAAATCTCTGGTAATTTCATCGGCATTCAAAAAATCAACGGGATATTCCTGAAGCAGTACGCTTGCAAGCGTACTTTTACCGCTTCCATTAGCTCCGCCCAATATAATGAATGTCTTTGCTGTATCGTTCATTTTGACCCGATTTACCCATGTTTGATCATTGTGTTCGCCTCCTGACCAGGCAGACCACTTCCAATCTTGATTATACCGATAACTACAAAAAAAGAAAGTAATTATTCACGGGCTACGCCACCTGTTTACTAGTATTGTAATTAAAACATTATGAATTTCAACAAGAAAATAGCAAAAA
>CAYUAP010000200.1:0-5866 GCA_964442735.1 uncultured Planctomycetaceae bacterium
ATCCGTGAAAATCAGTGTTATCCGTGGTTTCACATTATATCCGTGAATGGTTACCGGAAGTTTTATCATCATTTGAGTCGGTTGGGAACCCAAATAGACGCTGTGCGGAGCAGGTTCCTTGATTGGCTGGTTGAAAATCGGCCCGTTGGGAACGTTCGTTTCGACAAACGTTAATTTGACGCCGGAGGAGATTATCGAGAGTTATAGCAGGCGGTTCAGTATCGAGGAAATGTTCAAGGACTTAAAGGAAGTCTGCGGACTTGGCAAGCAACAGGTGCGCAACCTTGAAAGTAACCTTGCATGCTTTCAGATTCTTGCGATGAACCATGCGATGGTCGAACTTTGGGCTTGGGATAAAGATGCAACGTTTTTGACCCGGTACCGTTCCCCTTGGAATGATTTTGACCATCGCCCATCGCACAAAAACAAACGAATGGCGATGCAAACCGAAGAACACTGGGCGTATTTTTCGGCGAAATATGCCAAAACCATACCCCAAAAAATATTAAACGACATGAAAGAACGCCTGTTCGAACAAATTATCGCCGTTTAGAAACCGGGGAAAGTACAGTATATTACAGGGACTGTTATTTTCGTTTTGTTGTAGAACCCACAGTCCCTCCCACAAATAATCTTGCAGAACAACAAATTCGTCCGATAGCCATAGACTGGTACATAACCCATGGATGTGGGTCGGAAGATGGGCAACATTTGGCCGAACGAGTTTGGACCGTATGAGCGACCTGTAAACAACAGGGACGTGATGTCCTCTATTTCTTGCGTGAGTGTATCACCACTTCTATTTGTGGAACCAAAGCCCCTTCTTTGTTATCAAATTAAAACTTGAGGAAGAGTTACGCCTGATTGATTCTCTTTTTTACAATATTTTCATTTTTTTTTGCTATTTTCTTGTTGAAATTCATAATGTTTTAATTATAATACTATTAAATGGGTGGAGTAGCCCGTGAAAATTACCTTTTTTCAAAACAGGCGGGACGCCTGTTTTAGGGAGATGCGGACGAGACGTCGTTTTAGTCCTATTGTTCAGCAATATGACGTCAAAAGACAGTTTTGAAACGACCTACAGTATATTATTGTGGATTTACAATACGTCCAGAATGCATTGGACGAAAGCACAACACTTTTACCACTTAGATTAGAAGGAGTCTCTGTATTATTATGATGAAATATTTTCTTAATCATTATATTATTCTTATTCATGCGATATGCAGTATTAGTTTTGCTGTCGCAGATACTCCGGTTACATTTGAAAATGTCAAGATTGGTGTTGAGAAACACTTTGAACGATATGACCAATGTGAATTCACTTATGACGTTCAAAGAAAAAACCCACAAGGAGTTATGCAGGAACGTAGAAATACTTATAAAATACACTTTTTAAAGAGTGGTTACCCTGTTCAATCTCTTATAGAGGAAAAACTGCAGGATGGAAAATATTCCATTGAATCTTTTATGGCATTTGATGGAAAACAAACATGTTTTTTTAGGGGTGGAGAATTGCTAAAAGGAGAGTGGGGACAAGCAAGAATTGTGGCAACTCATTCACCAGAGAATTTTCTTGATGATAGTTTTGCCAGACTTCTTACTACAAGTATTGTAGGAATGCCATTTACTATTATGGATTCCCATTAATATGAACTCTTATGGAATGAACAAAGAGACCAATTTAAATTTGTAGCACAACAAATAGTGGATGGATATAAAGTGTTAGTATTCAAGAAAACAATAAAAGGTAACGATTATGAAGTGAAGGTTTTAGAACCGCCGAACTGCATGATAGTTGGGTTGAAAGCGGTAAAGTTATCAAACAAAGAAGTGTTTCAGAATATTGTTGTCCAAGAAATTGGTAAAATTGGCGAATTGGTGTATCCCAAAAAAGGACATGTATATCAAAAAATAGCATTGACATCGTCAGATACTGATAAATTTTGCGGCGTTGACTATTCTTTTAATGTTACCAATGTAAATATACTGAAAAATTACTCCATTGATACATGGTGTCCAAAATTTCCACCGGGAACCAGTGTAACAAACGACATTACAGGAGAGACGATCAAAATCCCCTTTACGGACGAGCAAAAGGAAATGATAATCGCACATGCGGAAAAACATTTGCCTGGCATGCAATCTCCTTTAACTTCGTACGCTATTCGAGTGTTTATCATTATATTGGGGCTTGCAATGATTAGTGTTGCCATATACGAAAGAATAAGACGCAAGAAAAGTGATTGAGCTGGAAATATTCTCTCCAGGTTTTTGGAGAAACCCCATTTTGCAAGAGGTTATTAATATTAATGATTACATGTGTTTTTCAAAAACATAATTATCACATTATTGCTTTGAGCATTGTTGTTTGTACTTGTGTTATGGTACCTGCCTATGCAAGTACCAATATTGATTCCGTCATCAAGGCAGACACTGATTTTATATCTACACAGGGGGGACAATGTGGAAGAGACTGTGCATACTATATCACTAAAAGGCTTGGTATTAGTACAAGTTTAAAAGAGATAGGTGATATACTTGGCAACCGTCCTGAAACAACTATGTTGCAACTAATGAACCTATTTTCAGATAAGGGACTCATAAGTTAAGCATATAAGATAACAAAGTTTCAGTATTCATTGTTGGGATATGCCGCTGAACAGAAGAATACGTATATTTTGTGTGCTGTTCCAACAAGGGACCATAGAATGAGTCATTATGTGGTTGTATGTGGACGTGTTTCTAATGAAATTGAAGTATATGATCCTTCTACAAATTAGATTCATCTTATAAGTATTAAAGATATACGACAATATTTTCATACGCTTATAAAAGTGTAAAGAGACATTAGTATAAATAATTGGATTTTGGTGTAGTAGTGTGTTTTAAATTGATGAATCATTTTATTAAATATAAAGTCAAATATTGGAACGTATCTCCTAACGTATTCATCCTTGTTTACAGCCTATTGGTCACAGGAATCATAATCTCTAATAGTTCTCTAAGGAGTGAAGATGCTCACTTCGCAAATGGAATATATTATTGGCAAAACCAGCAACCTGATTTTTTTCGGGTAAATCCACCTCTGATAAGACTATGCGCCACATTTATTCTCGTTCGAATTCCCGCGAAATGCACAGGAACGCGAACGTCTCGTCCATGCGTATGAACTTAAAGAATATGTCTGTCGGCGAGAAGTTCCTACACCTTGCGGTCGGCCAGATTATGGGCATAATATCACTCCTCCAGCCAATCCGGATCAAGTTCCGGTTCGTCGAAGCTGGCCATGACGTATTCGGTAATCAGTTCCAGAAACGTGGCTCCATAGGTTGCCATTTTGCGCTCGCCGACTCCGGAGATTTTTAGCATATCTTCTTCGGTGATCGGTTTGTTGTTCGCCATGTCAAGGAGTGTTTTGTCCGTAAAAATAGCGTAAGGCGGAACGCCGCGTTCCTGAGCGACTTCCTTACGCCGCTGGCGAAGCTGTTCAAATAGATAATGGTCGTTGTGAATCGAATCGGCAAAGACATCCTCGGGTTCGGTCTGTCGCTTCGACTGTTTTTTCAGTGTCGGGAACTGAATGATTTCGACCGATTCCTTACCGCGCATAATATCCCAGCCATATTCCGTAACAACGGGGACCGGGTAATCGCAATCCGGCTTCATGGCCGCCGCCCCTTTGTAAATCAGGGCATTGATCAGAAATCGCCAGTATTGTTTGCTCCTGTCTGAACCAACGCCATAGGTCGGCAGGGTATTATGTTTGAACTGTTTTATTCTTGCTGTTTTCGCACCGACCAGAACATCCACCAATTGTCCAATTCCGAAGCGATTACCCGTCCTCTGCATGGCGGAGAGCGCTTTTTGTGAATCGACAGTCGCATCCACCCGGTGAATTTCATCGTTACAGAAATCGCAATTGCCGCAGTTGTCCGACGGGTATTCTTCTCCGAAATAATGGAGTAATGCCTTGCGACGGCATTGATCCGATTCCGCGAATTTGATCATCTCCTGAAGCTGTCGCCATGTTGTTTCACGAACTCTGGAATCTTCGTATTTGTCGATAAACGATTTCAGAAGGATAATATCCTGATATCCGAAAAGCAGAAGACATTGCGATGGACTTCCGTCTCGTCCGGCTCGTCCGGTTTCCTGATAATAACCTTCGATATTTTTCGGTAAATCTGCATGGACAACGAATCGAACATTTGACTTGTCGATTCCCATTCCGAACGCAATGGTCGCGACGATGATTTGAATTCGATCTGCCGAAAAAGCGTCTTGAACCCAGGCTCGTTCCGAATCGGACATTCCCGCATGATAAGGACGAACGTCGAATCCTTGTTTCGTCAGCATTTCCGCTGTTTCTTCGACCTTCTTTCGCGTTCCCCGATAGATGATCCCCGATTGGCCCGGAACGCTCTTTAAAAAAGAGACGAGTTGCGAATTCAGGTCTTCTTTATAGACGACCTGATAACTCAAATTAGGCCGGTCGAACGAAGCGCGAACACAGAACGGATTCCGCAATCGAAGCTGTTTTTGAATATCCTGCGCCACTTGAGCCGTTGCCGTTGCGGTGAACGCGGCAATGGGAACGTTCGAAAAGATGTCGACAATTTGTTTCAAAGCCAGATAGTCAGGGCGGAACTGGTGTCCCCATTCGGAAATACAATGCGCTTCGTCAATGGCAAAGAACGCGATCTTGACCTTGGTTAAACGTTCGAGGAATCCCTCTGTATTAAACCGTTCCGGCGAGACGTAAAGCAGATCGAGTTTTCCGTTCTCCAAAGCGCCGACAACTTGACCGAATTCCTTGCGACTGGTGGTTGAATTGAGTGTCGCGGCTCGAATACCGAGTTCGCGAGCGGAATCGACCTGATCCTTCATGAGCGATAACAGCGGACTGACAACAATACAAACGCCCTCCATGATTACCGCCGGGAATTGATAGCATAACGATTTACCACCGCCGGTTGGCATGACGGCAAAAACGTCCCTGCCGGAGAGAATCGCCTTGACGATCTCCTCCTGATTCGGTCGAAACGTATCGAATCCGAATAGTTGTCGAAGGACTTTTGGAATGAAGTTTTCTTCCATGTTTTTGAATCACTTTCAAGTTTCCATTGAATCGTTCTCCGTAATTTCACGCAGAACACGACAGGGATTACCAACCGCCAGAACATGGTCCGGTATATCCCTGGTTACGATACTGCCGGAACCGATAACACTTCCTTCGCCGATGGTAACTCCAGGATTGACGATCACGCCCGATCCGATCCACACCTTATCCTCAATTCTAACGGGACGAGCGTATTCTTCACAACGCAAATTGCCGTTCTCGTCCCTTTTTATCCTTCGTTCACGATCCAGAAGAGGATGTAACGGCGTAAGAAACTGAACGTTCGGTCCGACAAGAACATTATTGCCGAAACGAACTTCGGCACAGTCGAGAATCGTTACGTTGTAATTGAAATAACAGCGATCCCCGACATATGTATTAAATCCGTAATCGAAATGAATTGGAGAAGAAAATGTACTATCGTTTCCAATGGAACCGAGCAGTTCTTTCAAGAGGTTATTTCGAAGTTCCAGGTTCAGTTCGTTCTGATTGAGACGATTGACAAGTTGCAGAGCATGTTCATGCAACCGAACCAATTCCTTGTCGAACGAATTATAAAGCCATCCGGCCAGCATTTTTTCGATTTCAGTCATATTTATCTCAATATAATTTACAATGTAATTTATCGCACTGGAACATAATCGATTTCGGATTTTTCGTCAGTCGCTTCCAGCTTCATAATAACCGGACGCAAACCGTCGTTACAACTGCAAATGGCAACGCCCGGCGTTTTAATCCAGT
>CAYUAP010000201.1:0-5692 GCA_964442735.1 uncultured Planctomycetaceae bacterium
GAAACCACAGATATAAAGTGAAACCACAGATATAAAGTGAAACCACGGATATAAAGTGAAACCACGGATAACACTGATTTTCACGGATAGTTTTTGGCAAACAAACTTTTTTATGATAAAATTATTTATTATAATAAATAAAATGTTTCGTTTGTTATTGTAAAATATTGTGTTTTATGGCAGACTATCTCTGTTTATCCGTGATATTCGTGGTTCCAAAATCGTTCGTGAATGGTTACCATAATTTATTATGCTCCCCTTGGGAGCAGTCGGAAAAATATTAAATAAATACGATGAATCAACAATTATTTTTAGAATGGCAGGAAAAAGCCCGACTAGGCAAGGATGATTACGTTGTTTCTCTTGTCCAACAGATCATATCCGCCGCATCGGCAGATGGAGTCAGTGACCTTCATTTTCAGCCGGAGAAGAACTGTATGGCGATCTGGTATCGCTATAATGGAGTCCTTCATGAATTGGGTGAAGTGCCATCGGAATACACGAATCAAATGGTTGCCCGACTGAAAGTTCTGGCGAATCTTCTGACCTATCGGACGACGATGCCGCAGGAAGGTCGGGTTCAGGCGGGTAAAGTAATTGGGAATGTACGGGAAATGCGTGTTAGTTCCATGCCGACACTCTATGGAGAACGGGTTGTCATTCGTTTTTTTTCCGCGGAAGAGAAATATCAGTTTCCCGATCAATTGGGTTTTTCTTCCATTCTGGAAGACGATCTAATGGAGGCGCTCGCCCGAAATGGAGGCGCGATCATCATCAGTGGCTCCGCTGGAAGTGGTAAAACAACCACCGCCTATTCACTTCTGCGACATTTAGCCCTTCACAGTGAAGGATTACGTTCTATTATTACCTTGGAAGATCCTATTGAGCATCCCATTCCCCATATTAGTCAAATCGAAGTTGGTCAACAAGGGGAAATACCACTTTCAGATATGATTAAATATACACTGCGTCAGGATCCGGAAGTATTATTTGTAGGAGAAATACGAGACCAGTCGAGTGCTATTTCCGCATTACAGGCGGCGTTGAGTGGACATTTACTCCTAACAACTTTTCACGCGGGAAGTGCCACGGAAGCTGTTGGACGACTGTCAGAAATGGGAATCGAACCCTTTATTTTGCGGAGCAGTATTCATTTTATATTATGTCAGCGTCTTTTGCGCCGCCTCTGTACCTGTGCACAGGAATGTTCGGAACCCCTCTCCATGTCCCTAAACGGTCAAAAATACGAGTTAGAACATTATTACGTCCCGGTTGGTTGTGTCCACTGTTCGCAGACGGGTTATTATGATCGCGTTGTCGTTGCGGAATCGATTCCCTGGAATAATCCGGTCGTTTCCCGATCCGTTCTCGACCGACTCGATTCTGTCTCCCTTCAAAATATTGTCCTGGAGGCTGGAATGAAAACTATTGCCGAAAATGCGATCGAACTTGTTCGGCAGGGAATTACATCTCCGATGGAGGTCCAACGGGTTCTTGGAGGAAAAACATATCATGGTTAATTGGAAAAAATAGCAGGACAGAGGGATATCACCAATGTAAATTTGTAACCATTCATGAACGATTTTGGAACCATGGATATCACGGATAAACAGAGATAGTCTGTCGTAAAATACAATTTTTTACAATAACAAACGAAACATTTTTATCTATAATAATAAATAATTTTATCATATAAAAGTTTGTTTGTCAAAAAACTATCCATGAAAATCAGTGTTATCAGTAGTTTCACTTTATATCGGTAAACGGTTACGTAAATTTGAAGAAAATCCCCTCCGTCCAATCGAGAATGAAGGCGGAGCCGGGATCCCGGGCTCGCCGAATTGTAACAAGGGTAAAAGCAGTGGTATTCGTACTATATTATTCTCTAACGATAATTTCTATTTCAAGGTGGGATGGATCCAAGGTCCGCGATATTTTCGAGCGAGAAGCGCGTTGGCCTCCGGATCATTTTTGACATTTCCGGCGACGGGATCCCATTCCAAGGTCCGATGCAGTTCGAGGGAAAGATTTCCGAGAATACAGCAGATAGAGGAAATCATACCTTCTTCAATATCGGAGACAGGACGTCCGCGATCTTCAATACGTTCCAGCCAGTTCTTCATATGCTGACGAATGGCCGAAGAAACATGTCGTTCGAGTCCGGGTTCTGTTTTATCTTCCGGATATTGATCATATTCGTAAAGGACATCGCCACTAATCGTATCATTCGAGCGATATTTTTTGAAATCGTAGCCGAAAACACCGGCTTTAAGCAGACCATGTTCTCCATAGAAAAACCCGCCCCATGGGTATCTCTGGTCGGTAACTTCACTCCAGTTACGGTGATTCCAGATAACTTCCAGATCGTCATACTCGAAAACGACCGTCTGGGTATCCGGCGTATTGGAGGTACTCTTTGTTTTGAGATAGATTCCGCCGTGGGAAGTAATTCGTTTTGGCCAGCCGAGATTGAGGAGCCATCGAGTCATATCGAACATATGAACGCCCATATCGCCGAGCCAACCGTTTCCGTATTCTTTAAACTGGCGCCATCCGCCGCGCATAATAGTACGATAGAAGGGGAGCATGGGGGCAGGTCCGGTCCACCTATCGAAATTAAAGGAATCGGGGGGCGTTTCCGGTTTGGCAATGAATTGTCCGCTCCCACCATAATAGCAGAAGATTTCCACCTGTCCCACTTTACCAAGCATACCGGAATCGATAATCTTTTTTTTGGCCTCGACGAGATGGGGGGTACTGCGGCGCTGAAGTCCGACTTGAACAACTTTTTTAGTGGCCCGTGCCGTCTGGAACATGGCCTGACATTCAACCACATCCGTTGCAATCGGCTTCTGAACGAAAACGTCCGCTCCACTTTTGACCGCATCGATCATCTGGAGTGCGTGCCAATGGTCCGGGGTATCAATTAAAACGAGGTCGAGGTCTTTTTCCGCTAACATTTTACTGTAGTCGGTATATTTACGTGGTACCTTTTTCGAGACCTGACGTTCCGCAATGACATTCGCCGCCTGATTCAGAATTTCTTCATTAACATCACAGAGCGAGACGACTTCGACTGGGGCAACCTGTATTAAACGAAGTACGTCAATTTTACCATACCAGTTGGGACCGATAACGCCCACTCGAAGTTTTTTATCGGCAAATTTTTCGTCGTAGCCCGCATAGCCGGTTGTGCCGAGCATGGTTCCCGCGACTCCTAATCCGCCAACCTTTAAAAAATCACGTCGTTTCATTATATCCATTTTCTCTTCCTTAAAATTTAATATGGCTCTTGCTTTTTTACAATCGTGTTTCGATGTAAATCGTCACACCTAACCGGGATTCCACGAGGACCGTATTCTGTTTTTTCGATACCACCGAGAGAACCGGGATTACGGAAAGTTTGCGTTCCAGTCGTTTAGTATATCTGAATTTAAATGGAAAAACAATTCCCCATTTGTTTTTATCACCAGCTAAATGAACTTTTTTAATAAACTTTCTTGTATTTTTATAATTTTTAACGCGATCTGCATTGACCAAATATCAAAAAAACGTAAAAATTGACGAAATGGGAAGTTTTGTCCGTTCTCCTTGAGGATTGGTCGAATCGGTATATAATATAAAAGGGTAAATAAAATAATAAAAACGCTGAAACAGCGAAAATTTCATAAAAAGCAGGATTGATAGAATGGCAAAAGAAGAATCGACAACAGCCGGAGAAGTTCTTGAAGCGGCACGTCGTGAAAAATTACGTAAACTGGTGGAATTGGGCATAGATCCATGGGGACATCGTTTTGATGGACATTTGTCGATAGGCACAGTGCGTTCGCGTGAAAATGAAATTATAGTAGAGGCTCCGTCGGAACCTGTAGAACCGCCGCCAACGACCCCGGATGGAAAACCGGCATGGCGCAAGCCGGAAATTCACATGACGGGCCCCCAGGTTCGTGTTGCTGGCCGTATTATTCTCCAACGTCGTCAGGGAAAATTAATATTTCTGACAATAAAGGATTGGTCGGGAGAAATTCAGATTCTAATCGGTAAAAATCAGGTTGGCGAACAGAATTGGGAGCAGGCGCTTTGTTTCGACCTTGGTGATATTATTGGAGTGGACGGCGAGTTTAAGAAGACGCAGAAAGGGGAATTGACCATTTTCGCGTCCGATTTAACCTTTCTGTCGAAATCATTAGAGACACCTCCAGACAAGTTCAAGGGGTTGACCGACCCGGAACTTCGGTCGCGTATGCGTTATATCGATCTGATTCATACCGATGGAGTTATGGACCGAATGCTCAAGCGAACGCAAATTGTGTATTCGATTCGGGAGACACTTCGAGGCGAGGGGTTCGTTGAGGTGGAAGGTCCAACCCTACATGCCATAGCGGGCGGGGCTGCCGCGCGTCCGTTTATAACCCATCACAATTCGCTCGATATTCAGTTATATCTGCGTATCGCGCTGGAACTCCATCTGAAACGTCTTCTCGTCGGTGGAATTGAAAGAGTTTTTGAAATAGGACGTGTCTATCGAAACGAAGGAATTGATCAGACACACAATCCGGAATTCACCATGATGGAATTGTATCAGTCCTATGGCGACTATCATTCCATGATGGATATCATGGAGAAGATCATACTAAACGCGCTCAAGGCAACGGGACAGGGCAACAAGGTCTCCTGGGATGGGGATGAAGTCGATTTTACACCCCCATTTGCGCGTAAAACATGGTTCGAATTATTTCGGGAGTATACCGGAGTCGATCCACATGATCGCGAGGCGGTTGCCGTTCTGGCCCAATCACTCAATATTGAAACCGCAGGTAAACATCCGGACGTTATTCTGAACAATATATTTGAGGAAAAGGTTGAAGATCAATTGATTGGTCCTGTTTTTGTAACGGACT
Source organism: uncultured Planctomycetaceae bacterium (assembly GCA_964442735.1). Classification (GTDB taxonomy): domain Bacteria; phylum Planctomycetota; class Planctomycetia; order Pirellulales; family Thermoguttaceae; genus JAUNBG01. The sequence continues at coordinate 4,902 of CAYUAP010000201.1, forward strand.
ATCCTGCCAGTATTTGTCCTTTAACGAAGCGTAAAGCAAGCGATCCGTCTATTGCTGAACGATTTGAAATGTTCGTACATGGTGTTGAAGTCTGTAATGCCTATACGGAACTGAACGATCCAGACCTTCAAGAGGAATTATTCCGTAATCAGTTGGCGGGTCAGAAGGAAGAAGATTCCATGGCGAAAATGGATAATGACTTTATAAAGGCACTCCGGCATGGTATGCCTCCCGCAGGTGGACTGGGAGTCGGTATCGACCGTCTCGTTATGTTACTGACCAATACGACGAGTATACGTGAAGTCATTTTGTTCCCGTTATTGCGTCCGGAACAAACTAGAGAAAACGGAACAAACTAGGGAGTCACCATTCACGAACAATTTTGGAACCACGGATATCACAGATATCACGGATAAACACAGATAAACACAGATAAACACAGATAAACACAGATAGTCTGCCGTAAAATCCAATATTTTACAATAGCAAACGAAACATTTTTATCTATACTCAAGGTCGTTATAAAAGTCTGTTTTTCAAAACAGACGAGACGCCTGTTTTAAAGGATACGGACGAGACGTCCGCGTTCCCGGAAAATGCCGAATTTATAACGTTGTACAGTACCATTCACGAACGATTTTGGAACCACGGATATCACGGATAAACACAGATAGTCTGTCGTAAAATCCAATATTTTACAAGAGCAAATGAAACATTTTTATCTATACTCAAGGTTGTTATAAAAGTCTGTTTTTCAAAACAGACGAGACGCCTGTTTTAAAGGATACGGA
>CAYUAP010000202.1:0-5641 GCA_964442735.1 uncultured Planctomycetaceae bacterium
TTTAAATTGTATTATATTTAAAGATTACATCATAATTGCAGATTATATCACATTTGTAAATTATATCGCATTTGCGTGTTGTATTGCATTTATGGATTAAATTCAGAATCCATTTTAGTATTCACCGAATTCACGAGCAGCATTACACATAGCGCGCAGATTTTCGATTTTTGTATCATTCTGCATAATCGCACAGGCATCGACGATATAACCACCGTCCCGACCAACGTCTTCAATAACCTTTTTAGTACATTCGCGAACATCCTCCGGAGACCCTAAAGCCAGAAGATCGTTCGGAATCCCGCCACTAATACAGAATTTTTCTCCCAATACACGATGAACTTCACGAATATCGCCGCGGTCTACATGATAAATAATCGACTTTTCCGGAAGTTCCACAATGTATTTTAAATTGGGATTCCATTCACCTTCGGCATAAACGAGGGTCTGAATTCCTTTTTTCCATAATTCACAAATAATATATTTTAGAGATGGCCAAAAGAATTTTTCGAATTGTTTGGGAGAAAGAAAGGGAACACAACCACGATGGAGCCAGAGTGTTACCGGAAGAGTCCGTGATGGATCGGAGGTCATTTCCGCCATATAAAGCAGGTGCGGAGTCAGAGCCTCGGTCAGAGCCCGAACTTTATCCGGACGTGAAAACAGATCCAGACAGAGTTCCCGATATCCACGAAATTTATCGGCAATAATATCGAATGGTGCTTTTAAAATACCGCATATCGCCGAAGGTGTTCCGGTCTCTTCAACCATTTTTTGGCAATGGGGACCATATGCGTTAAAATAATTCTTCATGGCGGTAGAACCGGCAATTAGAGAAATATTATTTTGTACCGTATTATTGGTCCCGGGCGAGACAGCATAACGATTGGCCCGAGGATACCAGACATTGGCAATAAAACCAGTGGGATCCCGTATGAATTCGTCGTATTCTTCCACTTTCATAAACGCGTTTTCCGATTGCGGCTCTTTATATTGAAACGCAGTTGAGACCGGAATATCAATTCCAGGTACAGAATAATATCGAGTTCCAAGCGTTCGAGTCAGACCGGTCCAGACATAGACCATATTCGGTACCGTCGCATCCCAATCAAAATCACGACACATCTTTAAAATGGCATCAAATGCGTATCGATAGTCATGGGTTATTTGCTGACAAGTATAGCCTGCATAAACCGCCGTTAATTCCGCTACAAATGGACGGATGGGAACCCGGTCCGGTTTTCCATTTTTCATGGCCGTTGTATATCGAGCCAGTCGCGCTTCATAAAGTGATTTCAGATTATCCATCGGGTCTCCTGCCTGAATAAATATAAAAATTGGAAAATTGTAAAAACGACTTTTTCAATCGCCAAAATTATATCAAATGTCCAAACGGTCCACAAGAGACATAATAAATAAAAGCGAATAAACATTTACTTCGAGTACCAACTTCGTTTTAAATTAACAAATACCTTGTATTTCAAGGAGATACCATCCGGTCTGCCTGTATTTTCTACTGTCTTGAATCAGCAGTTTTCACAGTTATGTCAATTATTTTGTAATTTCAACACAATTAGCAAGATCGTTTTATTCGTTCAAACAGGAACAAATCATTAATCATTAAAAAAATACAGAAATCATGGTCGATATGTTGGAATGAAGGTAAATTACCCATTTTTGTCATTATTTGAATGGAGTTCATTTAAAAAAACAAAATCAAATTATCTGTTTTTTGATTCAAAAGATCAGATGACAATTAATAGCAACGTTTTGTTAAGGATTGCTTTAACAATGAAAGGATTGAACATGAAATATAAATTATTGGCACTACTGTTCGTTTTGAGTATTTTTGCTCTTCTTCGAACAGAAAACGCCTCGGCACAAGATTATGCGCAGACACGTCCCATGTCAATGCGACGGTATGACGCCCAGGATTGGCAACGATTCCAGTATTATCCTTTTGTCTATTACAGACAAAATTTTAGGCCGTTACAGGACAATCGAAGCGCCGATGATCTTTACTATCGCTATCCCAAGTTTATGCAAGTACCGACCTATAATCCCTACTGGCAGAACTATTATCCGGTCCCACGCCGTTTCCATGAAGGAAAACATTTCGTTCTCGACGTTTTCTGATTCATAACCGCGTCTATTTTATTTAGAGCCATGAATAAAACAATATTCATGGATAATGTTTCGCAATATATACGACAAGACGTTACAAGACTGTCTTTCCTTGGAACACGAACGTCACTTCCGCATCCTTCAAAACAGGTATCCCGCCTGTTTTGAAAAGAAGGAATTTAAAACGACCTGGAGTATACAATCATTCTAAACATTATCGATGAATATCTGTTTATCCATGGTTATTCTATTTCATTAAATCTATTACGAATTTACTTCTGTATCCCTATTGTCATTTCCCCTATTGTCATTTTCCCTGTTATCATTTTCCCTGTTATCAGTTTCCCTGTTATCAGTTTCCCTGTTATCAGTTTCTCTATTATCACTATTCCTGTTATCACTATCCTTTACTGACGGTTGAATGTTTTGTTCGTAAATTCCTTTTTCGTTATCAGGTGTTGACCCTATCGTATCAGTATTTTGATTTTTTATTACTATGGGTAAACCTTCGCGGAATATTGTTGACTGACCGGTCATTTGTAGATACATGGTGGCTATTAACGACATAAAGATGGGAAGCGACCAAAAACTGGAAATTATAATTTGTACAAGATTTGAATGTAAAGGTGAAAACAGATTTTCTTGTGCTACCATCAAATTAAAGACAATGGTTCCAATAACAAACAGGAATATTACAGGCAGAGCAAAAACAATGGTTACTCCCAAATAGGCCATTATATTCCCTCTAGCAAATCTTGCGGAAAATTCCAATGATTCCCAAGGACCTTTTTTTCGGTCCAGAATAAAATAAATGAAAAAAATACGCCTGAACAGTATTCCCAAAATACACCCACATAACCACAGTATTACGAGTGCAATAATAATGAAAATAAAAATTGCGGTAATGTTGCTATTTTGAGAAATACGCTGTGTTACGGAAAAGAAAATACCGGTTCCGATCCCAAATAGTACAAATAAAATGACCCCCATGACAACAGAAAGTATAGCATAAAGAATATAACCGATAAATATCATACAGTAATCATTTATAGTCGGCATATTCTTAAAAGGGTCAAATACACCTGTCTTTTCTATAACATAAACATTTTTAGCAAAGAGCACATAGACAATAAAGGATGATAAAGAAGACAGAAGATAAACCATCATGGCTGCAAATTTGTTATAGACATATTCAGAATTAAAATAATTCAAGGAGCTAAACATTAGAAAATGAAGAATCATAAATATTAAACCAAAGAGCAAGAACATCTTGATAAAACGGGCAAATAACATAACGGAATCATGAAAGAGGTTCGTAAAATGAACTTTGGAAAAGTTGAGACCGGAATCGTCGTTTTCGGAAAACGAATCAGTGATAGTAATTGGTGTTTGATAGGGATTTTCCGAAGCAAAAGTATTCTGTATCGGAGGAAGTTCCATTGAAGAAACAGGAGAAGCTGTCTGTGTACGAGTACCGGAGCATAATACATCCTGTATTGTTTGACAGCCGGGACATTGAATCTTCTTCCCTCCATAACGGTCATCGACTTGAAGTTGTGCTCCACAATTGATACAATAAAACTGAATTGCCATTTCGTTTTTCCTTGATAATATTTATTGTCGTCACATTTTTAAATATATCCGACTTCGTACTTGATAGAAGTTTTTCATTTATTACATATGCGAGTATAACATATTATCTACAGGAATACAAGTTATCGTTATTGAAATTGTATGGAACATTCGATCATCAATATCAATTATGGAAGGGTTACAATTTCCCCTTGACTACGGGTAATCAATCCAGCCAATAGTTTGAGATCAATAGTATCAGCCAGAAAGTGACAACTTCCATCACAGACAAGAGCATAGGCCCCTCCTGGATGACGACTTCGCATTTCATATTGATATTTATTACATTCGGTACAGGTCCATGTCTGATCGATATTTCCTCCCGCTGCTGTAAAATGGGAACATGCCGGATGAAAATTTACAGGAACGTTTGTTTTACGAAATATATTGGTTCCCATAATCCAACTGCCATTATCGTAAACTTTAGTACTACCCAGTTCATAGGAAGATGCTTCTGAAATCATAATTGTATTAGATGTTCCATCGGTAATTTCAGCCATAGAAACAGATCTCGTCATTAAAATAACACCAAGTTCGTCATGGGCGAGTGTCCCATAGGCGTCTTGTGTCGCTTTTCCATAATCACTAATTTTTTCGGTAATAATACCTGCATAATGGGAAGGGGCCAGTTTGAGTTCTTCTTTTGCCCAGCCATTATCCGGATTATAATAGTCAACGCTACGAATAGCTGTATCAGAGTCCGAAGGACATAAATACATACTCAATCGCGTTTTTCCGACTGTTAAATTAGGGTCCAAATAGACTTTTTTCTTGAAATCAACGAGGTTTCGTACATTTTGCTGTTCACAGAAAGGCAGTAGTAATGCCCCCCAACCGAAGTAATTACCACCATCGGCTCCGTTAGGCTTCGGTTCCGATATTTTACCGGGCGGGAATTTTCCCAAAGTATCATGATAATTATGCATGGCCAGACCGATCTGACGCATATTATTGGAACAGGACATTCGTCGCGCAGCCTCCCGTGCTGCTTGAACGGCAGGCAGGAGCAGGGCAATCAAGATTCCAATAATCGCGATTACTACCAGAAGTTCCACAAGAGTAAAACCTGTCTTCCCTTTTAAAAAATAACGGTTTCGATGGTCATACAACGCAAAAAACAAAAACATAATGATTTCCTTGACATCATTTGGAATGGATTATTATCATATATAATAAAATGAACGACCATCCATTCCAGGAAAACAAATGTAAAGAGCGTATGAGAAATCGGGGAACAACCCATCAAGCGGTCCTTCCATCGCGGACAGTTCGATTACGAGATATTGGCAGGTCTTCTGACTTCGGAACGATATTCGATCTTCTCAACGAACGTATTCGTCAATGACCAAACAGAGTGAATATCGATTGATATTTCCGTCTACAGCGGCGAGGACCGTTCCGGTTTTACACCGGATTCCCTTTTCATAACGAAATTAAATGATTTCGCATTACACCAATATCCTCAAAGCCTTTATAAATTCGCGGATCTTAATAAACTTCCCGTGTGGGATAGTTAAAGGAATCCTCTATTTTTTAGTATAACAGATTTTATTTGACTGTAAACCCTTTATTTCAGATGTAAATTTCATTTCAGATAGATGTTATGTCCTTTTTCACGTTCCGTCCTGCAAATAGAATAATCGTTCACGGATATAAAGTTAAACCACGGTTATAAAGTGAAACCACAGATATAAAGTGAAACCACAGATATAAAGTGAAACCATCAATAACACTGATTTTCACGGATAGTTTTTTGGCAAACAAACTTTTTTATGATACAATTATTTATTATAATATTTAAAATATTTAGCTTGTTATTGTAAAATATTGTATTTTACGGCAGACTATCTGTGTTTATCCGTGGTTCCAAAATCGTTCGTGAATG
>CAYUAP010000203.1:0-5621 GCA_964442735.1 uncultured Planctomycetaceae bacterium
CCTGGGAGCGCGGACGTCTCGTCCGCATCCTCCAAAACAGGCGTCTCGCCTGTTTATTCCTTCAAAAAACACAAACTTTTTATCCACTTTTTATCCACTTTTTATCCATTTTTTATCCATTTTTTCCATAAAGCAGACCTCCTTTTAATCATGTTTTGCGATGATGGTTTTCCTGCTTTAAGTACGAGTCTGCAAACGGCAGGAAAATTTAGGGGTTTTTTGTATGTAAAAAACTTGTAATGCAAGAATACATTCCTGATGTAATTTATCCATATTGTGTATTATACCCATAATGTCATGGCATATTAAAAATAGGATTAAGAAATATTTATTTTGATAAAATAACCGTCCAGTATATCTGTTTTTTTCATTTTATTGATAAAATGAAAGTCAATTGGCGTTTTATCATTTACAAAATAATGTTATACTATTAGGGAAGAAGTAAATCCACCATATTGTTGTTTCTCTAAATATTGGAAAAGAGCAGATCTGATATAGAGGAGAGCAAACGAAAAAGTTTTGGATACATTTAGGTGGTGACTATTTTTAAAATTAGAAACATATAATAAAAATTTAGAGACAGATAAGGAAAAAAAGGATGTTTCGAAAAATTTCGATGTTGGTTTTGAGTCTGTTTGTCATAGCGGCAACGGCCCAAATGGAAGTAAAAGGACAAGAAGCGGCAGCACCGGCATTAGTACCTCCCACTTCGCTGGAGACCCCGGCGGCTCCGGCAGCGGCTCCGGCAGCAGCTCCGGCAGCACCTTTAGATAAAACACTGTTTGATCTTCCGAAAAAAGCGACGGCAGCCGAACTGTTAAAATTTGTTGAAGAGTTGGAAAATAAAGTACCGCAGCCGACTTCCGAAGCGCAGATGAAAGAACTGGTCCAATTAATGTCCAAGACATTTTTGGAAGCGGGCGAACGTATTCTGGCGATTCCGGAAGCGACCGATGCTGAAAAGGCCGAAGCGGTTCAATTAAAGGTTGTTGCTTTAACGGCAAGAGCCGGTATCGATCCTTCGAACAAGGCGGCAGTCGATGAATTAACGACTTTTGTTGACGATGTTCTCGCCAAGGCGAAGACAACCGAAGAAAAAATTAAAGCCTGGCAGTTAAAACTTCAGGTCCTTTTGAGTAGTGGAGCGAAAGATCCGGCTATTTTGGAAAAAGTGGACGAATTAGCGGCGACCATTCTCCAGCAGGAGGAAGAGGAAATTCAGGTTCTCGGACTTGAGGTAAAAGCTCAAACATTGCTCTCAAAAGCGAAAAATGATCCGGCGTCCTATGAAAAACTTGTCAAATTCATGGAAGAGATTGCGGGCAACAGCAAGAAATCGAAACGGGTAACGGACAAGGCGAGTGAAATCAAATTTCTGGCTCTTGTGATGCAGGCGCAACAGGATCCCACCAAGACGGATCTTCTGGATGCCTATTTCAATGAATTGATTAAGAAAAACATGTCGGATGACGCGAAAAAGGGTATATATCAACTTCGTCTCCAGACTTTAATGGATCCGCAGAAGGCAACTCCGGAAGATTCGAAAAAGGCTGGCGAAATTGCCGATCTTCTTTTAAAGGAAGAATCCGCAAATTTAAAATCGTTGGGAATGGCGGTTAAGGCTTCTATTCTGACCCGTGCGGCGCAGGAAGATCCCGCTAAAATTGACGAACTCTTCAAGTTTGCCGATTCCATCCTCGCGAATAATCCCTCCCCGGAACAGAAAGAACAGGTTCTTGGAATGAAAGTTCAAGGATACGTTCTTCGTGGTAAAGCCGATCCAAAAGCTCTGGACGAACTGCTCGTCTTCATTGATAAATCCATGGCGGACAAACCGTCGGAAAAGATCCTCAACCATCTGGCCAATATTAAAATTCAACTCCTGATGAATAAAGCTCTGGAAGACAGTTCCAAGCTTCCGGCCCTGGAAAAAGTGGTTGAAGAATTCTCGAAAAATCCACAATTGGCAAATTTGACGACTTCCATTCACCCGGTTCTCTGTCTCCTCCGTATTAATGCCTTGGCCGATAATAAAGGAAAGGCGGAAGAACTCAAACCAATTTTGGAAGATATCAAAAAAATTATGACTACCGAGCCCGGTTCTGGCGAATTGGTGATCGAAGCCAAAGATTCCATTAAGAAAATCGGTGAAAATAATGGCGATAAAGATCTGTGGAAAAAAGTTCTAACGGAATTTGCCCAATATTGCAAGGATTCAAAAGTTCCCGCCGTTAATCAGGCAGGCGCCATGTTTGATGGTTTAATCAAATTGGATGAACTAATCGGAAAAGATATTGCCTTCGAAGGAGTTCTGGTTGGAAAAGACGCCAAAACGTTTGATAGCAAAAGTTTGGCCAACAAGGTCTATATGATTGACCTGTGGTCCACTTCGAAAGCTGCCTATTTCGAATCGCTGGAAGAGGAAAAGATGCTCTATCTTTCCTATCGTAACAAGGGATTCGATCTCGTTGGTATTAATTTGGACGAAAACACCCAGGTCCTGGATCGGGCCGTGGAAGTCTTCGCCATGACATGGCCGGTCCTTTCAAGTAAATTGAGTACCGACGCCGGTAAAGCACTTCCGTCCGAGTTTGCCGCTGCTGGACCGGGAACAAAAATCCTGGTTGGAAAAGATGGTAAAGTTATTCTCGTTACTGATAATCTCGACAAGATTAAAGCTAAACTGGTTGAACTGCTAGGTGAACCGGAAAAGGTGGAAATTCCGAAAGAGGATCCCACAAAAGCTGCGGCTCCGGCTCCTAATGAAAAATAATTGATTCAAAAGAGCAGTCTCAAGGGGGATTCTGAACCCCCATTTATTGGTCGTTAGATTTCATTCGTCCACCTTTTTGCGAAAGAGGTGGACGATTATTATTTACCATCAGGTTGAAAGTATACGTTGTATCCGGATTAGGGGTATACTTTTATTATGGAGTTAAAATGTATACAAAAGATGGTCAACTCTATATTGCGCATTCGGAAAATGGTCCTGTTTGTATGTTGGGGCAAATGGCCAATCGCCATGGTTTAATCGCCGGTGCAACAGGAACAGGCAAAACTGTTTCATTACAAGTTATGGCCGAATCCTTTAGTCAGGCGGGTATTCCTTGTTTTATGGCAGATATGAAAGGGGATCTGTCCGGAATCAGTCAGTCGGGTAATTTATCTGATTTTATTAAGAAGAGATGTACGGAATTTGGTTTGGAGTCTCCGGTCTTTGCCGGATGTCCGACCCGGTTTTTGGATGTGTTTGGCGAAAAGGGACACCCGTTACGAACAACGATTTCAGAGATGGGACCACAATTGTTATCCCGTCTCCTGAATCTCAATAATACACAGTCCGGGATTTTGAATATTGTCTTTCGGATTGCGGATGATCAACATTTACTTCTGATTGACATGAAGGATTTGCGGTCCCTATTGGATTATGTCTGTAAAAATGCGCGTCAATATACATCTTCCTATGGGAATATCACGACCCAAAGTGTTGGTGCAATTCAACGGGCATTGATCGAACTGGAAAATCAGGGGGCAGACTTCTTTTTCGGCGAACCGGCGTTCGATATTCAAGATCTGATTGCCTGTGAAAACGGTAAAGGGGTTATGAACGTTTTGGCAGCGGACCGTCTCATGTTGAATCCCGTTTTGTACTCGACCTTTTTATTATGGCTTCTTTCGGAGCTGTATACTCAATTACCCGAGGTTGGAGATCAACCACTTCCGAAACTGGTGTTCTTTTTTGACGAGGCCCATACATTATTTAAGGATACGTCTCCGACACTGGTCGATAAAGTAGAACAGGTCGTCCGTCTAATTCGTTCCAAGGGGGTCGGTGTTTATTTCGTTACCCAATTACCAACCGATATTCCGGAAGCAATTCTTGGTCAGTTGGGGAATCGTGTACAGCATGCGCTTCGAGCTTTTACGCCCAAGGATCAGAAAAACGTTCGTGCAACTGCTGAAACCTTCCGTAAAAACCCGACCTTCAATACAGAAGAGGTTTTAATGGAATTGGGTACTGGCGAGGCTCTGGTTTCCCTCTTGGACGAAAAGGGGGCACCATCAATAGTTCAACGTACAAAAATGATGTTTCCATTAAGTTCCATTGGTCCGATTACCGCGCTCCAGCGTACTGAAATAATACGTCATTCCCGATTATATGGCATTTACGATAAAGCATTTGATCGAGAAAGTGCCTATGAACAGTTGGAAGATCTGAAAAAGGAGCAGAAGGAACTGACCCCGGCAAATAATGAAAAAACCGTTCGGGAAAAAGAAGTGAAAAAGTCCTCCTCCTCTCGACGTGCTTCGCCCTGGGAACGTGCCATTGGAGCGGCTGCCTCCACTCTTGGCCGACAGATTACCAATACGATTGTTCGTGGTCTTCTGGGAAATATTTTTAAAGGCAAACGTTAATGGGGTCTGTTATTCAGACAATAAAATATATACAGAAACTTTTATTAGAATTCGATTGTATTACCAATTCATCCTGTAAATGGGTTTGGCAATCACAACAATTAAAGCAGCTACAACAATTGCAGCAACTGTAATAATTAACAACTGTAATAATAGCAATAGTCGTAATAATAACAAAGACAATGAAAGAAGGTTTAATAATGAAACGACGTGATTTTCTAATGCAGGCGGGACTATCAGCGGCCCTGTTGGCATCCAGTTCTCCAGCCTTGCTTTTCGCCTCTGAAAAGAAAAAAATCCTTTATTTTGACGAATCGATGGGGTTTGTTCATCCACCGACAAAAGATGAGGCGGACGGTACAAGTTACGGTGCCAAACTGGTCAAAAAACTCTGTACAGAACGTGGTTATGAAGCGGTGTGTACTAAAGATGGTACTATATTTGATAGTGATTTGAGTCAATACGCCGCATTTGTTTTTTACACAACAGGAAATTTGGACAAACCGCAGGCTGGTAAAAAAGCGTTCACCGCCAAGGGAGTCGAAAACTTCTATTCTGCCATTAAAAAAGGAGTGGGATTTGTCGGCATTCACAGTGCCACAGATACTTGGCGTGGCAATACGGGAAAATTTGTCAATGATGCTCCTGACGATTATACTCGATATTGCAAAATGATTGGAGCGGAATTTACGATTCATGGATCGCAGCAGGAAACCGAACTGATTATAACCGATCCGGTTGAACTTCCGTTTCTCAAAAAAATGCAGACAGGCATGGTCAAGCATTTTGACGAATGGTATTGTATGAAGAATTTCAGTAAAGATCTTCATGTCGTTCTTGTTCAAGAGACAAAAGGAATGAAGATTACCGGAAATAACATCTGTTATAATCGACCGAAATATCCATCCACCTGGGTTCGAATGGAAGGTAAAGGGCGTGTTGCCTATACTTCCCTGGGACATGGAAACGAGATGTTCGATAAACCGCTTTTTCAGGGAATTTTAAGTGATCTGATTTCCTTTGCTGCCGGTGATCTTAATATTGACGTCACTCCCAATATTGATCAAGTTGCTCCAGGCGCCAACGTTCTGCAATATCCCAAACAATAAAATATCGGGCTACCATTCACGAACGATTTTGAAACCATGGATATCACGGATAAACACAGATAGTCTGTCGTAAAATACAAATTTTACAATAACAAA
>CAYUAP010000204.1:0-5585 GCA_964442735.1 uncultured Planctomycetaceae bacterium
TTGTATACTCAAGGTCGTTATAAAAGTCTATTTTTCAAAACAGGCGAGACGCCTGTTTTGGAGGATGCGGACGAGACGTCCGCGCTCCCAGGAAATGCAGTATTTATAACGTCCTAAAGTATATCTCGTTTACTTTTTGAATAATTAAGTTTCACTGTTTTTGTTTAAGGTTTCTTCTGTCCCTTGTATAATATTTCAGGAGCAACGTAAACATTGAATAATAGTATATCATTTTTTTTAGAAATAGTAAATGCTTCCATTGTAAATCATGACATACACAAAAGGTATAAACGTAAATACGATACGAACCAAATCGTTAAAAATTTATCCTCAATATTTCGTCATTCTTTATTTCGTCATTCTTTATTTCGTCATTCTTTATTTCGTCATTCTTTATTTTTGAGAATGGTACGTATTTTTTCCAGACGGATTCCAATATCGACTTCCGCGCCCCGATCGGTTGGTTTATAGTATTCTTTTTCGACCCCGAGATAATCCTGTGCGACAATACCGCCATCGGCATCGTGCGCATACAGATATCCGACATGACCGAAATTAGCGGCCCCTTGATAATGTGCGTCACGCAAATGGCGCGGAACGGGAATAATGGAACCGTTTTTAATATCGTCTTTTGCGGCAAAAATAGCGACGGTGGCCGAATTTGATTTTGGCGCGCAGGCGAGATAAATAACCGTCTGTGCGAGATTGAGCTGGCACTCCGGAAGACCAATCATTTCACAAGCCTGTGCCGTAGCAACAGCCAACGGAAGAGCCGAAGGATCGGCATTTCCAATATCCTCGCTAGCCAAAATCACTAATCTCCGTACAAGAAAACGAACTTCTTCGCCCCCTTCCAACATACGAGCCAGCCAATAGATGGCGGCGTCCGGGTCACTTCCTCTAATACTCTTGATTAAGGCACTAATCGTGTCGTAATGATTGTCTCCATCACGATCATAATTAACAATTCGTCTCTGTACGGACTCCGCAGCCAACGCCAGAGTGAATTCAATTGGTTTTACCGAATTATCCGTTGGAGATTCGTTTTCGTTCAAACTCGATAGAACACCAATTTCCAAGGTAGAGAGAGCCCGTCGTGCGTCACCGTCACTAACAGAAGCGAGATAATCAAGCGCATCCTCCTTCATAATAATAGGAATCAGACCCAGTCCCTGTTCCTTGTTTTTGAGCGCACGAAGAATTAAAGTCTTAATATTCTCTTCCGTTAAAGGCTCGAATTGAAAAACCCGACTTCGACTCAACAGAGCATTGTTAATCGTGAAATAGGGATTTTCCGTCGTTGCCCCAACAAGGGTCACAATACCCTGCTCGACCTCGGGCAGAAGTACATCCTGCTGCGATTTATTAAAGCGATGAATTTCGTCAATAAATAACAGAGTCCGCTGACAGGAGGTCGAGAGACGTTCACGCGCTTGAGACAATACATCACGTAAAGGTTTAACACCATCCGAAACAGCACTTAATTGTTTAAAAGTCGAACGACTTTCACGCGCTAAAAGATAGGCCAAGGTGGTTTTTCCCGTTCCAGGAGGCCCACAGAAAATAACTGAACCAATACGATCTGCCTTTAAAAGACGACGAAGCAGTTTTCCTTCCGCAAGAAAATGATCCTGTCCCACAAAATCGGCTAGACAAGTCGGTCGCATTCGCGCCGCTAAAGGAAGCGCACGCATTCGATTCTGTTGCTCCAAGGTGTCAAACAGGGACATGGAATAAAATTATTCAATAAAGCAATTCAAAACAAGCCGTTCATTATAATAACACAAACAACTTTAAAGATAAAACCACTACTTTTCATCCAAATGGAATGGCTTGGCATATACTTTTTTAACAATGGCACCACAACGAATACATTGTGTACAAACACGAATTGTTTTAGTACTACCTTCAGGAGTGGTTACACGGACCGATTGAAGGTTCGGCTGGAAAAGACGGCGAGCAATTCCGGTTACTTTCGTTCCAACGCCCTTTAACCGTTTAGCACGACCACGAGTCGTCACGTGATTACCAACTATCTGACCTTTACCACAAATTTCACAAACACGGGACATTTTAAATTCCTCTTCTAACCTTTTCTCCAACGAATATCTTTTACAGCGCCCGATACAAGATACAGGAATCGCCGAAATACTACAAAAAACATTCCTATATTAAGGAATTGTTCATTATAAAACAAGAACATGAAACGACAAGACCCCCTTAATCCCTTCTATCGTAAAATTTATTTATATGGAAGTGATTTCATTACAAGGGAAGAAGAATAGCCCGATTGTAATGTTACACACTATATAATAAACTTTATTTTTGGTATATTGAAAATATGGAGTTATTTTGTACAATAAAGGAGAAATAACAAATTTTTTATTTCACAATGGTTTTTAAAGAATAAAGGCTGAAATAAAAAACACAGGGTCGATAGACCACGACAATTAAAAAACAGGAAACGAACGATGGATAATACACCGGAACCGGCACAGACCCCGACTTTAGCCGAAGTCTTAAAAAAATACGAAATAAATCTAACGTCCAAACAGGTCTCTCTTCTGGAGCGATATTGCACGGAACTATGGAAATGGAATGAACAACTAAATCTGACACGTCATACCGATTATGAAAAATTCGTAGCCTGGGATGTCGTAGACGCCATACATCTCTCTTCCCATCTGCAAAAAGGAGAACATGTACTGGATTTTGGTACAGGAGGTGGTATGCCCGGAGTCCTGCTAGCGATCCTGCGCCCCGATATTACGGTCGAATTGTGTGACGCCACTGGAAAAAAGACCAATGCCCTCGATCAAATACTAAAAGAATTAAAACTGGATTTAAATATCTGGTATGCCAAAGGGGAAGAACTCTTAAAAGTACATCGTTTTCATACAGTTATAATCCGTGCCGTAGCTAAAATCGAGCACCTCCTTCGCCTGTTTTCCCCCGTTTGGTTTGCTTTCGATCGTCTCCTGCTGGTAAAAGGAGTCCATTGGGTCGATGAACGTGGCGAGGCCCGACATTATGGCCTTTTAAATAAACTTGCCTTGCGGAAAATCGACGAATATCTCAATCCGGGCGCAGATAATCCCAGTTGTATTCTCCAGATTTGCCAAAAGGCCCGTATTGAAGAATTACAACAGCGCGAAGCTAATCATCAGGCCGGTAAACCAATCGATCTGAATGTCGAAAAAGTCGGTATCGATAACAAACCAGCGCTCCAACCGAAAAAGGTAACAACACGAAAACCGGTACAGGATCGTTATTCGAAAAGAATCAATAGTAAAAACGACGAAAACGATACTATTAAGGAAAAAAAGAGAAGTTATACGAAGAAATCCAGTTTTCCACCTGAAGATCGTTCGTCGGAACAAGGTTCCCGTCGAGGTTCTGATGAACATTATAAACACGACGAGCGCAACAAACATGACGAGCGCAATAAACACGATAATAACAGTAAACATGATAATAGCAGTAAACGCGACGATCATAACAAACACGAGGGAGTTCCCAAGAGACAACATTCGTCAAAACGGGGTAAAGGATGGGTCCATCCAGAACAACCACTTCGTCGTAGTGCACCAGAAAAAAAACAATCGGAAGAGTAGTCGTTTTCAAATTGTTTGACAACGACAATTATGATTTATTTATTTATAATCAGGATTTTTACAATGAAACAGTTCCTGTATAAAGGATTCAAACTATTTGTTATCGTTCTTTTAATGATCGGTATTTCCGGATGTCATTCTTCCAATAAAGAAAAACAGACGTCCGATACAGAAGGCCAAGCGAATTCGCTCGAACAGATGGCAGACGATACAATCCGTCTATTGCCCGCCGATGAATTATCCCAGCTCGGTACTAAAAATACACTTCCGACCGAATGGGTTTTTCCCAATGCCCATTTCGCACAAGTAATTTTTCCAGCCCGATTCATGAAGTATCAACAAGCGCCGGAAGTCGTAAAATTTTTACAGTCGAATCGTTCTCCAATTCCATTTTTAAATATTTTCGGTGAAATTGACGAGATGATCCTCAGTACAAAAGTCGCTCTCGTTAATATGAAAGACGCAAAGAGCAATCAGCCACTTGCCAAACCCGTTTCGTTTCCAATTCAGGCCGTTTACCTGAAGAAAAACAAGCCCCTTGATAAAGAAAACTTCCAGGCAAAACTCTTTTCCGATATTCCAAAAGAAAAATTAGAGAAAAAAAGAATCGGTAAATATAATGTCATTTCCGTTCAAGAGCCCGTAACACTCCCCATGGATGAAAAAGGTGAAAATGTAGCCCGCCTCGATGATTTCTTTATGATTCTCTATTATCCATCGGAAGATGCCGCCATTTTTGTAACCGGTCCGGCCAAGGAAACAGAACTCTTTCTATCAGAAATATCAGGCGATGAACGAGGTATAATCGCACAACGAATCGGTCGAATCGATCCTCAAAAAACCGATTTCGCATTCCTCTACGATTATTCCCATCCACTAGGTAAAATGAACGCCTCCCTGTTGCCATCCCCACTCGGAGATCAAATTGCAGAAAATGCAGATGCCATGGTTTTTACAATCGACGCAACCGCTAAAGATGGCGAAAATGTTATGAAAATGTTTGTTAAAGCCTCGTCAGACGAAAATCTGTCCAAAATCAATACGGATCTGTCCGCCGCGCTCATGGATCTGGCTCAACAGTCGTCCAACTCGGAAAAAAATATGCCAAAAGGAGCGACTCTTGCTCCGTTCATGAAGGATCTGCCCGGAATCGTTAAAAAAATAAAAATCGAAAAAGACGAGGCCCATAAATCCCTGTTGGCTACTCTGGTTAACGCTCCGGAAGTCCCTATCTTCTTTACCAATGTATTCGATGAACTCAATAAATCCATTGAAAATATGCAAAAGATGCGCCGACTGGAAATACAACGCGTCCAACTTTATAATCTGGCTCGATTCTTTACTTCCTATTATAGTAAAAACAATGCCTATCCCCCATTGGCAATTACAAACGCCCAAGGTACTCCTCTCTTGAGTTGGCGCGTCGCTCTCCTTCCCTCCTTCGGCCCTGCAGGCGAAGAACTCTATGGCAAATTCAAACTGGACGAACCGTGGAATGGACCCAATAACATTAAACTCCTTTCCATGATGCCCAATGTCTATCAGTCTGTTTCCAGTTCCGGTACGTCTACAAAAACAACGTTCCAAATTCTCTCCATGCCGGAAACCCCCTTCGGAAAAAAAACGACAGGAATCTCTATTAAAGATCTCGAACAACCCAATAAAACATTCATGGTCGTTTCTGTTGATCCCACTAAAGCTGTCGAATGGACTAAACCAGAACCCTGCTCCGTTAATATGGATAAACTAAATGAATTCTTTGGTGAATATATTATCGGTATTCCCTTTATGGGCGATCCCATAATCCTTTCTCTTGATGGCAAACAGGAAACTAAAGATAAAATACAGGAATGGTTCACCGGAAAATCAAAACCAACCGATACAAAACCTGCCGATAAAAAACCTGCTGATACAAAACCAGCCGATACAAAACCTGCTGATGCAAAACCTGCTGATAAAAAACCTGCTGAT
>CAYUAP010000205.1:0-5446 GCA_964442735.1 uncultured Planctomycetaceae bacterium
CAGATATAAAGTGAAACCACGGATATAAAGTGAAACTACAGATATAAAGTGAAACCACGGATATAAAGTGAAACTACAGATATAAAGTGAAACTACAGATATAAAGTGAAACTACAGATATAAAGTAAAACTACAGATATAAAGTAAAACTACAGATATAAAGTGAAACCACAGATCACACTGATTTTCACGGATAGTTTTTTGGCAAACAAACTTTTTTATGATAAAATTATTTATTATATTCAAGGTCGTTATAAAAGTCTATTTTTCAAAACAGGCGAGACGCCTATTTTGGAGGATGCGGACGAGACCTGCCTGCCGTCAGGCATGGCGTCCGCGCTCCCAGGAAATGCCGAATTTATAACTTCCTAAAGTATAGATAAAAATGTTTCGTTTGTTATTGTAAAATATTATATTTTCCGGCAGACTATCTGTGTTTATCCGTGGTATCCGTAATTCCAAAATCGTTCGTGAATGGTTACAGTTTGTTATTGTAAAATATTATATTTTACAACAGACTATCTGTGTTTATCCGTGGTATCCGTGGTTCCAAAATCGTTCGTGAATGGTTCCTATATTTTTAACCAACCCCCTAACAAGAAGGTCTAAAAGCCAGGAACAGTATATCCGATCAAGATGGTAGAGGATATTGGTTAAAGCCGTTATTTTATAACAGACTCAAGGCCGTTCCAAATTCCTTCATTTCAAAACAGGCGGACCTCCTGTTTGGGAGGAGATGGACGAGACGTCTCCGGGGAAAAACAGTATTGTAACGTCCTGCTGCAGATGCTGTCGGTAACAGTCAGGAGTGCCGGGATTCCTGCTACACGCCTTCATTCCCGGCTTGGCGATCAAAGATGTCGTTGAAGATGATACCTGTAATAATAAAGTTGAAATTTCAATCGTTTATTAATACCAATATTATTCCAGTCCGGAGTATATAAACATGACTCCCTGCCGTTTTATTTACTCGTCGATTTTTTCGATAATGGCATTATCCAGCCATATTTTTCCAGTAGCACCATTGAGCCCCATTTCAACCTGAATAGAACTTGTACCCTTTGGAACGGTAAAATCGACAGACACCTTCTTCCAGTCGAACGTTCCCAATTGAGAGGGACTATTGATGTAACTCCTTTTATTATCGACCTGAACCAGCCATCGAAGACAACCGTCCATCCAGGGCTCTTTACCGCGAACGATATTTTCCCCTTTAACCATAGCCGAGAAGCGCCAGTGCGAACCTTCCGGGAGACTGACTAACGGAAGTGTCTGACGCGCCAACAGATAATCTCCGGTCGTATTCACAATCTCCAAACACGATTTACCAGCATAGGAGACAGGTTTCGAGACATAGCGTCCGGAATGCGGTATTTGCCAATCGCGAACATTTCTCTTCATCAAGGAAATATATTCACCGGAACGATCCGAAACAAGATTCGTTTCCACCTGGCGTTCCATTTCACCGTTGGCTAGAAGAATATCGTCCCTCTTGACAATGCTCTTTTTAACGGTCTGTCGTGGAAGTTTTTCTGACTGATTCGACCCAATGGTACACAGAAGACTCCAATGCTCCTCCTGTTTGTTCCAGCTTTCACCATCATCAAACACCATAAAGAAATTCTTGTTGTCCATAAAAATATTTCCGGGAATATCACCCTGAATAGCACTTAATGTCATTAAAGGCTTTTGATCGGAGAACAGTGTGATCGTATCCGGCGATTCTCTTCCTTTACTCTGCCATGAACGTCCCTTCTGCTTTAGAGGATTGCCCGAAGCGAGAACTTTTTCGGCTCGTTTGAATTCGAAGGAATCGATTCGTTCCGTGTTCATGCAATAGGCCAAAAAAGCCATTTCCTTGTATTTGGGATCGTTGCTCTTAACGCCAGCGGACAGTTCGAAGGAAGGACCTTTTCCCAATAGATATTCCAGGGAATAATCAAGTCCGGGATTCAATAGTTCAAATCGCCCGAACCCTCGAGGACGCCCGTTGAATCGAAGACGTAAATATCGACCGTCGAAATCAAGACGACTCCCCGCCTCCACCTCGTTTCGCGAACTATAACGTACCCCCTTCGTTCCGAATCCATAATCTGTGTAGATATCACACGTCTTCACTATCGCATCCTCTTTTGACCCTTTTTCCGTCAGGGCCTGAATTGATCCATTACGGTCGAGATAAAGTCGATAATAATTATTCTGGAAGAGCCAGCCTCCTGCGACAGGCTTAAAGGACATACCCATCGATGTCAGAACGTCGGACGTCGTTTCCGTCTGCAAGGTGTTCTTGCCCGGACGAAGGGTTATAGACCATTGAGGCGCAACATTAAACGGTACTTCCGAATTGGACCAATAGAGCAGTGCGGTCAGATTCTTTTGTTTCTCTGTTTTTGCCATCCACTGAACACGAACCGGAATCTCCTTCATTGAGAAGGTACAACCTTTTCCATTACTTGACTCCACTCCCAAAACCGCTCTGTTTTCTGACAGTGGCGATAATGGACAGAGAAGAGAATCGTAAAGAACATCCGTTCCCTGAACACGCCAATAAATCGAACTTGTACCAGGTACTCCACCTTCCGGACGAATACGATATACATCGTCCAATGTTCCTTCTGCGGTAACAGCATTCCATCGGACCGCATTCTTTACGGAAAACGACATGACCGCATTGACCGGAATTTGTTCTCCGGACCAGGAAGATTCAATATCAAGAGAATCTTTATTTGCCTTGTATCGGATAGAAAGTCGGGTTCCATCGATATTACGAACACATTCTACCGTCTTTCCGTCCTGCGATATGGTAATATCCGATTTTTGTTTGCGGTGATTGGCAGATTCCCCGGTTCCATTGGGGGGAAGCCATAAATCAGATGCTCCTAAAACCGTTTTACCGTCTTCATCAAACGCAAGGAGCAGACCCGTTTGTCGATCAATTTGCACTTGATATCGATCACCCGTCAGGGTTATGACCTGGGTAGGCGCCGCATTTATATCAGCCATTAAATCGGACTTCTTGTCTTCGCCCGACTTAATGGATGGTGTCATTACCGCTACACCATTTGCAATACCAGTATTATCGAGCTTTTTGACTTCGCGCAGCGCGTAGACGTTATATCGATAGGGATCTAAATGGACTTGAACGACACCGTTTTGCGTCGATATTATTTCATCCTTCATCATATCGGTAACAACGATATTTTTACCTGTTTCCAATTTAAAATTGACAGGAGTCTCGTTGAAGTTGATTAACGCGATCGATTCGTTATCGTCTTTACTGCGTCGAACAGCAAATACACCATCCGGGACCTTGACACCGATATAGTCCGGCTTCCCTCCCTGTAGTTCGGGCAGACGGTTTCTCATATCGAACAATTTCCGAAAAACATAGAAATGTCCAATATCTTCATCATGATAGACGAGAGGTATTCCATGAATAAAGGAAGTTAGGGCCACAATGGCCCGTCCCGGTTCGATACCATACCAGAGCATGGTACGCAGACTGTCGTGACTCTCCGAATGTCGTAATCGGAGAAGACCTTCTATTTCTGAATATTGTTCTTCATGCAACCATCGACGCAGTTGATCGACAAACTGTTTCGCACTGTCATAACGGAGATGATGATAGGCGTTATAGCAACCGGTGAAATCGTAAATAGCGTCACTAACCGCGCCATAAACACTGCCCGGTGTTTCGGCCAGCAGACCAGCCTGCCCCGGCTTGTTATTCTGAACCGCCGTCCGCAGGGACCGCAACATATTCAGTCCGCCCTGACGCCGTGCATAACTCGCTCGGGAATAGGGAATATCCTTGTTCCAGTTCGGAATACGACTGCCACCAACCGCATCCACGCGATATCCATCAATATTGTATTCTTTAACATAGTGATCGGCTACACCCGCCATATATTGCCGCCAAGTCGGATAATTAAAATCGAAACACCAATAATCGAACGACTTCCCTTCTTCGTCGTAAACCAACCACTCCGGATGATCAATGGCCCTCTGAAATATGTTTTTGCCTCCGTGCGGAACACAGTCCTGAAGTACATGTAACTGAAGTGCATGCGCTTTTTTGACTAATTGTTTGTATTCGTCTCCGGTTCCCAATCCGACCTGGAATTTGTAATAGTCGCGCGGACAGTAAATACTGACATCTTCCAAAGGCATTAACCATATTGCGTTCATATTCAAACTGTAAATTCGGTCCAGCAACGGAAGAGAATTAACAAATCCACCCAAATCTTTACAGTCACTACCAATTGTTCCGCCCGGATGAAAAGAGTAGAGAATAGCACTTTCAAACCATTTCGGACGGTCTTTAGGAATAATATTCCCGGTCTTCTTCATCCACGAATGTATCGATAAAAGAGCTTTTTCGCCATCGCCGGGAATCAATCGACACCAGAACGAACCAAGTTTCTGTACCGTTCCTGTTTTCATACGACCACTACATTCACTGTTCCATGATGGACGGAGTGCCCAGGTTCCATTCTTCCGGTCAATAATATTTTCAATGGAAATTCCACCAATATCGGACGTTGGTCCTAAATCGTCGTTAAGAAACAGAAACGAACATTTAGGATTACGTTCAACAATCAGAATCGGGGTCGCCCGATAAAACGATTTTTTTTCACCCGATTTCATATCTCGAATGGAATATTGCTTCGGAGGATAGATACCAGGTCCAAAATACGTACTTCCTTCTTCCAAAACGAGATTCGGAAAATCAAACCACATCCCTTTTAAACGAACTTCCTCTTTCCCATTATATTGGAACTGGATATTACAATGGAATTCCGCATCCGTAACGTCAATTTTCCATTCGTAATCAAAAAGCCAGTCACCATAACCGATAGAAACGATGGCAGTATGATCGTCCACCTTTTTCAGGCCCTTAAATTCCATGGAATGTTTACCGAACTGCCATTTTCCACCTATATTAAAATCAAACCACTGCCGATCCACCTCCGATTGACAGACTCGAACTCCCTTAAAATCGACGGCAAATATTTTACCGGTCTTGTCATCAAAATGCAAAACCATCTGATCGTTTTTCAGTTCAAATGCCTCAACTTCAATCGAGACAATATGACAGCAGATAAAACCACATATCAGAAAAACTATAATCCAAAAATAACGTTTCATGCCCTATTTTCCTCGTAATATTATTATACACCTATTATACACTCAATATAGCTCTTTTTTAAATTCCTCCAAACTCTGACATCTCAAGGAATATTCGAATAGCGATTGTAACGCTATGGAATCCGTATAGCTTCTAATACTCTCAACTATTTCTTCCGGAAGTTCACCAAATCGAATTTTTAGATTTGTTAGAAGAAATTCTATCTTTCCTTTTGCTATTCCAATAGCCTCTCCTTTTGCTTCTCCTTCCGCAAGAAAACGATCCGCAAGACTTGTCATGACTTTACTCCTTTTATTA
>CAYUAP010000206.1:0-5354 GCA_964442735.1 uncultured Planctomycetaceae bacterium
GTAGGTTTGGGAATTCCTTCGCTTGGGTGTTACTGCAATGGACTTAATAGTTACGCGTAAAGAGATCGTCCAGATCGTTTTGGGCAAAGACTTCACTTTCCAGAGAGGTCTTTAATATCGCTCGTCGATAGGAACTCGCATCCGATTCTCCCAACAGGTCAAAATCATCTTCCCAGAGTGATTCCAACGCCGTTGTTCTTACTGTTGCAGGGTTGAGTCCTATGGCGGCCATCGGTTGATATTGCAACTCTTTCGACGAAACGTTTGTTTGGGAATCAATCTTTGCGGATCGCAAGAGCGTTTCATCACCCAATGATTCCGAATTGCTCTTTTGATCCAAAAGTAAAGTCGCCGCCAAAATCGGATCGGTAACGGTACGGGCTATCGAAATGGTAGCATTGCGCAGAAGCTTTTCTGTCTTCGGGGCAATCGCGACGAATTCCTCAATCCAATAAATTCGATTCGTCGATCCATAATTGAGCACCTGATATTTTTGGTAATTGGTGTTCCATTGAATATCAACCGTCATAAGATGATCAGGAGCATTTCTGCCAAGATATTTATCGTCGTCGGAATCGGTAATTTTCAGCGACGTAAAATATTCCGGAGCGGTTGTCTCATAAGTCGGATCGACAGTATAGCCCCAAAGAGTAACGGCATGACCGTTTAACAGAGTCCCATTCGGGGAGGAACTGTACGCTCCCAGCGATATTCCAATACCATAACCATCAATCAGCAGTTCGGCGACTTCCGGCAGAATGGTTTCAGGGGCATCTGAATCGTTGTAGTCGTAATACTTGCGAACGTTATCAATATCTATATCACAATAGAACCCGCCGCCGTGAACGTCGTTTTGTGCCCAGCCGGATGATGTCGGAATACTGTTGTTTCCGGTCAGGAACCAATCGACAGCGTAATAAACGTTCCCGCTTCCGTTGGTAAAGTGATCGACGAAATAGTTCATGACATCGTTTTCGGAATCAAAAGAGTAAGTATACAAATCGGCGTCCGTCATATCGCCGCTTGCCCAACCGGTGTAATAGAGAATATTCGCAGCGCTTCCGACGTAACAGAGATTCGAACTGGAAGAAGAACTTGTCTTTTCAGCATCGTACCAGTCGTTCGTGGCAACCGTAATGACCTGATGATTGCCTTCCGTATCTGAAATAATTGGCTGTTCTGTACCATTATTGCCAGAAGGATCATTTTCGGAACTATCCGATTGTGTTCCGTTAATGGTATGCGTCCCAATGTAATAGGTTATATCACCGCCATTACCGTTGGAATCGACCAAGGTTAATGTGATATGATAATCGCCCGGAGTGTCCCCATAATAGTGGGCACTTGTTAAATGAGATGCACAAATGTCATAGACAGACGGGTCGCTTCCGTCGCCCCAGTTAATGGTCCACTGCCGGGCATTTCTGCTGTAATAAAAAGCGGAGAGATCAAGTTTGAGTACCTGACCGTCCGTAAATTCGTGCTTGTCAACAGTGATACAGGGAGGAACCTCAACAACGGTAATCGTCGCGGAAACAGGAGCACTTTCAATTCCCCGGGCATTACGGACTTTGAGACGAATGGTATACGGTGTTTCACTTGATATAAAACCGAATTCGCGGACTGAAATCCAGAACGATTCGCCATATGTGATACCATCTATGTCGACCTCTTTATAATTGTCTTTTTCATCTCCTTCAATTCCTGTAATGTTCCACAGGTAGGTCAGGTTTTTTCCTGTAGAACCTTTTGCGTTTATGAAAAAACTACATCCTTCTTGAATGATATAAGACTCAGACGACAAATGGGCAATGGGAAAATTGGTGTATGTCATTTGGTATTCTGAAAAGTCAGAATCTGAATAATTACCATTCGCAATAGTCTTGACACGAAAATAATAAGTCGTATCGGCAGACAATCCGATAATCGACTTTGTTCCAGAACTGGTATAAATTTCTGTGTTAACCTCAGAAAACTCCGAATCCGTCGCATATTGAAGGATATATTCTATGGCGTTTTCAATATTTCCAATTGCAAGTAAACATGAATTATTATCTGTCCTAATAATAGAAAGTGTCGGAGTTTGTAAAGAGGCGGATGTTATTACCGCATCTGTAATAGTGGACGCTGTAAAATTGTAATAATTTGCATTTGTTCCGGATATAACAGCGTTTTCTATCGTGACCTGAGTTGTACCAACATTTCCATCTTTATAGGAACCTGTTACTGCCGCAAGGGTAACTAAATCATCACCAATGAGTCCGGAAAAAACCGGATTGCTTATATGGTTGATATCTAAAAACGTTGAACCGTCATATATTTTGGTAATTGTGGCAGACGAAAGAGTAATATTTTTTCTCTGAACGGCAACTGATAATTCGCTGTAACCAACATTATTTGTAAAGTTTGAGTCATTGTCGGAGACTATTTTCCAACCAAAATAAAAGCTGTTATAGGGTATGAATTTCACTGTATCGTTAATATCATGCAGTGTTGCTATGGCGTTGTCTCCAGCCATTATTGAAGTCTGATGGACGCTTCCAAGAAGATTATTTTCAGTGTACAAATTTGAAAGATCAGACGAAGCATAAAATCGGATTGAAAAATATCCTGATGATTGCGTTCCTGTATTAACAATTGAAGGTGTAGAAATTGAAAAGACATCCCCGTAAATTATTGCCGAAGGAAGTTGTTCTCCTTTTCCAAAACTTAAATCAAATGAAGTTGGTACTCTGATTGACTTTATTTCACTATAATTCGAATCGGAATAGTTTCCTGAGCCTACAGCTTTGACTCGTACGTCATACGTTACTCCGGCTATTCCTTCAAACATCAAAGAATTTTCTGTCACTTTGCCTATTGATATCCAATCGGAAGAAATAGAATCTCTATATTCTATAATATAACCGTTGTTGTTTTCAACTTCAGACCAATTAGAAGATATATTCGTCTTATCAACCGTTAAAGTGTCAAATATCGGAGTAGAAAGCTGGTCAGGAAGTATTTCGGCATTTAACCATATGGGAGACACAAAGGTATAATTACCTGCGTTCTTGCCAGAAAGAGTTACCCCCGTTATCACTACCGTCGTCTTGCCAGTATTGATACTACTATAAGAACCATCTATGGAAGAAAAAGTAATGGAATCATTACCAACAAGTCCGGAAAAAACAAGATTGTCGATATGACTTATATCCAACATATAGGAACCATCATAAGTTTTTACAATAACAGAGGAAGAAAGCGACAAGTCTCTTTTTTCAACGGTCAGTGTACCTGCAATATACTGAATATCGTAATTATCAGAACTGAACCCCCAGGGAGTCGTTGTGTATTTTCCAACACTTTCGTACCGAGAATAGTTTTGCGAATAATTGATCATACCAGAAAGTGAACTGACAGTATCGTTGTTGACAAAACCTGAAATATGGTATCCATTAAACGGTTTTTCCCGCAAGTGTCTCGGGGACCTGCCAGAAATATCGATTCGATGCCCCGTCTTCGTGTATACCATTTACAATTTCAGTCATTCCGTTGGTGGAATTCTGATCTGTATCGTAATAAAAAGATATATCTGCGTCGCCACCCGTGTAGGCGTCGTTCCATGTAATGCTGTAGGTGTCTTTCGTGAATACGTTTACCTGCACCGTCAGTCCGGTAATCGCAATCGTCGGTAGAACGGCCTTTCCTTTGAACGTTACTGTTCGAGTAGTGCTGGTCGAGTCGTTGGTCGAGAATTTCAGCGTATCGGTAAAATCGCCAATGGCCACGGGATCGAATTCAACCGTAGCAGTCCAGGTTTCGGCACTTTGAGCCGCGATTGTCTTAGTCGACGAATTCAGACTGCTTGTAATATCACCCTGTGTGGACGATACCACTGATTTTACCTTAAATACGGAATCTGAATTGAAAGAAATCCCGTTCGCGTTAACGGTCAGAGTTTGCGTGCCAGGATTGGTCAAAACGAATTGTCGAGTTGTTGTATTGCCGCCGGTTCCGTCCGCGAGAGTGTCAGACAATATAACGGTGGAAGGAACATCAGTATCGTCCATTTTAAGACGCAATTCCGGCTGGTTTAATCCTGTACCGGTAAGCGAAACCGTTACTGGCGAACCTTTTGCGCTGTTGGTCTTTATGGACAAGGTGTCGGTTTGCCCCCCGGAGGAAGTAGGATCAAACACTAACTCCACTGTCCAGACTTCCTCATCGTTTGCCTTTATCGTTGCCGCGCCCAATGACAGGTCAACAGTTCCAAACGTTGAACTTGTAATTGATCTGATTTTGTACTGGGATCCATTGGTCAAGACAATTCCGTTTTTATCGACGACAAGCGGGATTTCTCCCGGATTGAAAAACTGGATCGACTTGACCGAAAGTTCACCATCGGCACCATCGGCATGAACATTTTCAAATGTAACGGTTTTATTGACAGGTACCGTTTCGGCATCAAATACAATTGTCCCTGCCGTTTTACCATATCCAAGCAAAGAAACCGTTTTTGTCTTTGTCGTGGAACCGGAAATGTTCTTGTCGATATAAGAGATCGTCAGAGAATTCTGGTAATATTTGGATTCTGTCGGAGTAAATACCGCAGTTACCGTCCATGTTTCTGCTCCATAAGCCGCTATTGTCTTGGCCACAGTTTTCAGACTGCTGGTAATGTTCCCTTGGGTGGAACTGACAATCGATGAAATGGTAAATCCGGAACCGGCTGGAACCGTTATACCGTTGGCATTAATCGTCATGGCCCCACTACCTGGATTGGTAATGGTGAACGTTCGAGTGGATGTTTTGGAAACGTCGAACGCCGTTTCAGTAAACTCCAACTTCGGGTCGGAAGCATCTCCGGAAGGTGCCGTCACGGATAGCTGTGCCTGAGGGGTTGAGGTTCCGCTAAGGTTAATGCGCAAATCTCCATAGTTGTACGTTATACCATCCGTGTAAGTGTATAGTGTCTGAATCGTAAAGCTGTCCGACAACGTGCCAATTGAGCCTGAAGGATCAAAAAGGACTGTCAATGTGACCGTATTGCCGTTATTTGCAGACAATTTGATTGAACTATTTGAATTGCTAACTTCAGCACTTTTAGAGGAATCGACTATGGATTTGATACGGAAATGTTGTCCACTTTCGAATTCAATACCATTTTCAGCGATATATATATCGAATTGAGAACGATTACTCAGAACGACAGTATGCTCTTTGACGTTATTTGTTGAATCATCACCAATCTTCTTGCCGTCGTCCACCACTGAACCAAAGCTCAGTGAACGATCTGCCTTGGTCCCACTACTGTCAATAAGTAACTATTAAGCGGTTTGCAGTATGAAACGTGAACAAGCAGGAGAAATATT
>CAYUAP010000207.1:0-5304 GCA_964442735.1 uncultured Planctomycetaceae bacterium
TATTACTCCAAACTCCAGTGTTACTCCAGACTCCAGTGTTACTCCAGACTCCAGTATTACTCCAGACTCCAGTATTACTCCAGACTCCGGTACTACTCCGGACTTCAGGATTTTCGACAGACTATCTGTGTTTATCCGTGATATCCGTGGTTCCAAAATCGTTCGTTAATGGTTCCAAAATCGTTCGTTAATGGTTCTCCATTCCGGAAGATTGTGATTTCTGTCCCGACAATCTTCCATTCGGAATAAATTCTATTCGCAATATTTATTTCTCCGGAACTCCATAAAAACCTTCGTTGAACCAACCGGGTTTATAGCCATGTTCAACGGCAAAACGAAGGGACGCTTCGACCCGTTGAAAATGGTCGGGAATATAATGTTTGTAATATTGCCAAAAATATTGTTCATGTGTAATCAGATTAAGTACTTCGCTTGTATTGGGATTATCAATTGTTTTCTGAAGGATAGGATAGGTATCCTCCAGATTGACATTATTATTACACACTCCCGACGAACGCGAAAATATGATTTTACTGTCGAAGTCGTACCAGCCACTATGGGTTCGAATATAGGCACACAAATATTCCGGGAGCTGATAGGTGACCGGAGGTTTGATAAAACCACCGACCAGACAACGAACTCCCCGGTCCGCGAACACCTTGAATGTATTCGTCGGAATATTCCCGAAATGAACGATTGCGGCTGGTTCATACGCTTTATCTGCAAAACGAATAATCTGTTCCCGTGTCAGATCAAAGTCAGTGCCAATCTGTTCCGCCGTCGCATGTTCATAGGGATTATTGGGAAATTCATCCTTCGAATGAAATGTTAAACGTAGCCAGTCGGCATTATCGTTCCATTGCGCCTTGTATTTGTCTGACATCATGGTCATATTGAATTGCAATTGCGGTGCACAAGGCCAGCAACGTTGCTCCGTCCGGGAATAGAAACAGTTGAGCGCAAATTTCGCTCCATAACACTGATGCAGCCGTCTCAATTCCGATAAATAAAAACATTGAAACAGATCTTTATAGTCGTTTATATAAATATCCCGAAGGAAAAAACTGTTGTCGTCGATTTGAAATCGGAAGCGTTTAAAGGAATTTTGCACCCAAACCGGACGTGTACGAATGGTCGTGACTTTACCGTTTAACGTAACCGTTGCCTGAATCGTCGAAAAACGATCCGTTAATTCCACTTCGGCTTTAAACTCTTTCCCCTGGCGTTTGGCTGGTATTATTTTACCTCGCGGATCCTTTATTTCCACAACACTATCGATAGGAGCAACTCCGGAAACCTGTATTCGAAGCGTTTTTTTGCCGTTAGCGTCTTTTCCTGTTCCCAACACAGGATCGGAACAGCGCTCGTGAATAATACCTCCGTCGAATGGTTGGCTAAAATAAAAGGCACTTTTAGTGGGATCCTCTTGAGGAAAATCGGCCCCCGACAATAATGATACCGCAGTAACAGCCGATATGGAACGAATAAATTCTCGTCTTTTCATTTTAATTTACTCCTTGTTATCGTGTTAAATTTACTTCTTGTTATCGGGCAGACGGTAAAGTTGCCAATCCCAGAGACGAACAATATCGTGACTGTACAGACTTAACAGACGAAATGTTTTGGCTTTAACAGTTGGAAATTTTATTCCAAACACAAACGCCTGATTATCGATAAATAAAGTATCGGGAATATCAATAAATTTTCCATCTTTTTCATATTGAAGAACGAAGTCTTCAAGGGGCGACTGTGGTCCGGCTTGACCACTGGCAACGATCATGGCGTTGATTTCCGTTGGTTTTTCGAAGGTTAAGGCGGCCCAAACACGAGTTCTCTTCGTTGCCTCCTGACGGGCACTGACCCAGCGTTCTTTATTACTGTCAAGATTATATTTGCCGTCGTTGATATATTTACTGTCATAATTTTCCATGGTACTGGGAACGGAGACCTTCGCCTTTAAAGCGAGATTCTCGCCCGGTTCGTCCATCCAAGACTGTTTTTGCAATAAAATCAACGCTGGCGAAGGCGGAGCAATCCCTTTTTCCATTAGTTTTTTGAGTTCGGGAAGATATTTCTGATAGACCAGACGAGGCATACAATCGTTTTGACGACAGATTGACGCGGCCATTCCGACAACTTCCCCCATCATACCTCCTGTTCGCATGACCCGGGTCGTTCCCAACGCAACATGGGTTACACTAATATCACGGCCCGCCATAAAGAGATTGGAAACGTTTCGTGAATAAAAACAACGATAGGGTATACTATACGGTTTTATGGAAATGGACGGAGCGAATGTCCGAAATTCCTCTCCTTTAAACCAGGTCGTATTGTTCTTTTGCGGATAATGTAAATCAATGGGCCAGGTTGTAGTAACAGAGGCATCGTCCCATTCTTTTTGATCGCGGATATCCTGCTCTTTAAGAATGACATCCCCCAATAAACGGCGCGATTCCCGTTTGCCAGCTACCCAGGGCACCCAACTCAAGGTACGATTACGGACAATATCCTTCCAGGGATCACCTATCTTGTTCTTCATATAGGACCAATGTCCATAAACGGCTCGAAGACCATGGTCGCGTACTTTTTCCGCATCATGAACCTGATCCCAAAAGAGGCCGGTCTCCCAATCCCAACTACCGTTTATAACAGGATCAATCGATTCCGGCGTAAATATAACAGCCCAAGGCAGTTCCGGAAAATTTATTTCCGTCTTCATCTCCCTTGTTCCCCACATAAAGGAGGCCCCCATCGTCATTTTATCCGCAACTTCCGGTGCGGTTGGTTCGCCCGTTTCGGAACGTGCTTCCCGGCCCATACGCCAGTCGGCCCCCGACAAATAACCGAGATTACCGTCCCCCGTACAATCAGCAAACAATTTGCCCTTGAAACGAAGAATTCTTCCCGTTTCAAGGTGCTGACCGTAAACAGCTTGTATTTGAATCTCTTTATCACCAACCTGTCTGTCAACCTTGTTGACATGTGTATTTAAATATAAATGAAGTCTTTTCTCTTGAAGTACAAGCTGCTCTACATTCTTCTCCAGGGACAGTGGACGTATTTGACTGTTTTTCGGCTGCGGTCGAAGCTGATATACCAGATTACCCAAATTCCGATAGGGCGCCTGATTAATCATACCGGCCAACCCCACTCTAATCTCCGAACTGGCATTTCCCCCCAGAACAGGTCTATCTTGAATCAGAGCTGTCTCCAACCCTAATCGAGCAGCCGTTATGGCAGCACAAATCCCCCCCAATCCACCTCCAACTACAATTAAATCAAATGGTTTCTCCTGCGCGTCCGGAATTTCCTTCGGCAGATTTTGCGCTTGATAACGCAGGGGAGTCAAAAATTCGTCCGTATTGGGAGGAATAAAACCATCATCCGCCGTAAAACAAATGGCATCAAAACGTCCGTCGAAACCAGTTAAATCATGAACAGCAATGGTAACCTCTTGACGATCACGATCAATTTCAATCGAATCGCCCTCCTGCCAATGCCAGGGATTGCCTTCAGTCCCGAACTCGGTCTTTAATGTTTTCCGGTCCACAACGACTTGAAATCGGCCCGGCGCGTATTGCGTCGTCCAGGGAGCAACCCAGTTGCGCGTTCGGACATAAAGTCGATATTTTCCTTTAACCGGAAATACAACCTTCGTTGATGCATCGGCAACGGGAATTCCAATTCCATGTGCCAAAAGAACCGGAGAACCCATCTCGTCCATGTACTGCTGGTCAACGACCCAGCCCCCTTTATCCGAAAATCCTTCCGCCTCTAAAAAAATCGTCTTTTTGTATTTCTCCAGATATTGTCCGTATGCACTGGAAAAACTCAATAGAGTCATCAATAAAAAAAGAAAAATGAATTTGTATGTTATCTTCGTATCCAAACTTTTTCCATAGAAAAATGATTGCTTCATAATATAAAGTCTCCCTCTATAAAATACAGTACACAAACGTTCATTAAATTTATTTGTAACCATGGATAATACTGATTTTCATGGTTGGTTTTGGCAAACAATATTCTTGTGAAATGTTCACCATTCTTGTGAAATGTTCACCCTATATAAATTTAAGTTTTTTACCAATCATTGTCTTTTCAGTACATTATCCATATTCATCCAAGATATCCGTGATATTCATGATATCCGTAATATCCGTGGTTTCAAAAATGTCTTGTCGTTTACATATCCGGTTGTAAATACAGCAATCACGGAATTTGCAGGACAATTAAACCGTCTTTTGCGTTATAATGCTCCTTGACATTGAGTTTTTTCATCCATTGCTTGGTTTGTTCCGTTGTCAATCTCCCGGTACCAGGTCCTTTTCCAAAATCATTAACCCAAATCCAGTCGGTAGTCGGCCAAAGGCATCGTTTCGGAGCCAATTTGGTATATTGTTCCTCGTTGAGACCACTCTGACCATGATGGGCCATTTGAGTATAATCACATTGCAGTTTTTCAATCGGCTGTGATTTCAGAAGATGATTCCCCCCAGTAACCCCCATATCTCCGGTAAAGAGAAGGGAGGTTTTTCCGGTATCGACACGATAACAAATCGAAGAATCATTAATTCCATGGGTATATTTTTCATATTCGGGAGCGATATCGTTCATCACCGTAATGGTTACATATTTCCCAACTTTAATAACATCGTTCTTTTTAGGTGTCTTGACCGAAGCAGAGACCGATTTTAAATTCCCCATCCAGCGTTCACGAAATGTTTTTCCACCCGACTCCAATTTATCTAAAATATCCGCAGTCGGAAAAGAATAATAGAGTTCGCCAATGGAAAAATCACTTTTATTGGTTTCAAGCAGATTCGTTAATGCACCATAATGATCGCCATGCGCATGGGATAACAGCCAAACGTCCACCCGGGCGGCTGGACTTTGTTCTTTAATCATTTTCAGTAGAAATGGTGCGTCTCCTGGCATTCCACCGTCTAAAACAATTAGTTTACCGTCCACTGTCTTCATAACGTATCCCATCATTTGAGAATGGGTCTGATTCGTCAGTTGCCATAGTGTCATGGCCGGTTTCTCCGACGATTCTTGTGCAGTAATCTTTAGGATACTCGTCATCAAACATAAAAATACCATTAACACTAAAAATAGAAATTTCTTCATTCTATTTACCTTTCGTTAAAAAAATATATTGATCCATACAGGAAGGAATATTATCCACCCTTTAGACATATAGTAACGATTCACGAACGATTTTGGAACCTCGGATATCACGGATAAACATCAATAGTCTGCCGTAAAATACAATATTTTACAATAACAAACGAAACATTTTTATCT
>CAYUAP010000208.1:0-5176 GCA_964442735.1 uncultured Planctomycetaceae bacterium
CCTCGAACATCACCACGGACGCCAACGGCAACATGACGAAAGTCCCGAAACCGGACACTTGGGGAGCTGGTTACAACCTCGTCTACGACGGCTGGAACCGATTGATCGAAGTGATTGACTCGTTAACGATCAATCTCGTTGCCCAATATGAGTACAACGGTTTGAACCACCGTGTTTTGAAGAAGACATATACCAACGGAAACCTCACGGAAACCAGAGAATTCTTCTTTAACAAAAACTGGCAATGCCTCGAAGAGTATTTGGTTAGTTCCGACACCCCGAACCTCCAATACACCTGGGGCCAACGCTATATTGACGACCTGATCTGCCGCGACCGCGACACCTCGCAATCCGGCACCTTAACCGAGCGTCTCTACAGTCTCGCCGACCCGAACTGGAACGTCGTCGCTGTCATGGACGAGGAAGGAACGGTGCAAGAAAGAACAATCTACTCCGCCTTCGGTAAACCAAGCACCTTCACCGGCGACTTCGCCACCGCAAGAAGCACCAGTGCCTATAACTGGAGAAGAACCTTCACCGGCCAAGTCCGCGATAACGATACCGGTATCATGCTCTATCGGAATAGATATTACCATCCGACCTTGGGAAGGTTTGTTACTAAAGATCCCATTGGATATAAGGGAGAGGACATAAGTCTATATCGGTATGCAAATAATATTTTTACAAACAGTGCAGACTCTTTTGGTATGTATTCTCTTGTTCACGGAACTTATTGGTCTTCAACCCCCGAGGAAGCCCAATTATGTAAAGAATTTGCAGAAAAGAATGCAGAAGATGTCAGAGGAAAGAAAGGTATGGTAATTTGTAAAGATGGTAAACCTATTCCTTGCGTCTTTCCGGTAATAATGCAACCTAATCAAAGAGACATGTACAAAAATGAGCCAAAACATGCACGAAAAATTATTAATCAATGTGTATACGAGCACGAGATGGAACATATTAATGATAAAGAAACGCAAGAATGGTATTGCGATTGTACAAAAGAGCCATCTAAAGCACACCCAGGAAAAGCAAAGAGCAGCGAGTCAAGTCCAAATGCAGCGACAAAAAACGAGTGTTGCCCACTGAAAAAACAATTAGAATGCCTTAAAAAAGGATTAACTACATGTTCTGACCAAGCGTGTTATAATTATGTGGCTAATGAAATCAAAAGTATACTAATTGATCATGAACGAATAATTAATCTGTGTGACTTATATCACTTAAGTGTATTTTAATCTTTCAGAGTTCTGAGAGTGCCCTAAACTCGGCATCCTTTGTAAGCAATGTTTTAGGGCCTCGCTTTTACTTTTTTGTTCTTGTTATTTATGAAAGGACTTTAGGTTGCCATAAATGAAACGCTCCACACTTACTGTTACACTATGTATCATTCATTCGCTTTTTTATTTATTGCCATCCATCACAAATATCTCAGTGGCATCACCCCCTCAAATATATCACTTAATGAATACTGTAATAACAAATGAGGTTAGAGATGAGGTCGTTGAATGTATCCCCACTCTTTACGGGGATGGTAACATGCCATTAGCTATAATTTACACGCACTACACAAATATTTACGAAATGAATAAGTGTTATATTGTTGATTTCGTTCTATGGAAAAATGGCAAAGTAATTTGGAACAAAGGCAACCATGATAAAGTGGATTACTATGAAATCCTTTTATCTAAAGAAGAATTAAAACACTCTATTCAGTGCTTGAAACAAGTCATTCCATGGCGACAGCAACTGGAATTCGACCTCTCTTTGGAAGGTTTTCCAACTACCACATTTGTCGAAATTGATGGAGAGTGTTTTTATTATCACTCGGAACAGTGCTTTGAAACAAGAGAGCTTGCTTGGACATCTTCAAGTGGCTGGGTACTATACGCAAAACGCCAAATTGAAAACGATTTTCCGTTCAGGACAGAAGCTGGCGAAGAAGTCAATAAATTATGGACACCTCCCCGACCTTTGAACGCCATAAGTTTAACCAATCGAATACGAAGCTGTTTTCCTCTGGACAATTCCAAGCAAGTAGATATAATTTTCTTTCCTGAGTCAATAAGTGCGTCAATGCGGATACAGTGGGAAGAAGGTATCACTCGAAAAGATGCTATGGAGGGAAAATGGCAACCAGGAACACGAATTAGATATGGCTCCCCTTGGTGGAATACTGGAAGTCCCTATTGGGACGAATCAAAAGAAAAAGCATATATAATTAAGAAAAACACGGGTATTTTGTGCCCCTTCTTCCAAAAGTGAAAAGCCAGGTATAAACGGGTCCGGTCCGAATGGCACTTGAGCATACTTTTGGGCAGACAGGTATTCACTTTGGCACAACACCCCACGGATCGTCAAGGCGTTCCCATAGTACTCGCAAGACAGTGGCTTCTTCGTCTTTTAAGCAACGGGATATTGTACTTTTGGGAATACCGGTTCTTTGCGAAAGTTCTGTGAGGGTTGGTCGTTCCAGTGGTCGAAAGTCTTCGTCCGAACAGTGTTCCTTCGCATGAGCCCGAGCTGTTTTGACGAATTCTTTCAATTCCCTGGTCAGTATGTCAATTTTGGTTGTTCGTTTTCGTTGATGGGAGCATGTTTTGCGTTTTGATTGCGAGTCAAGTAAGATACCGCGTTCTTTCAGCATTTCGTGATCAAGAACCAATTCACCATCCATCGACAGATCGGCATAGACCGCCAAAGAAATTGCTCTTCCGGGCCAGAAAATGGATGCGTGTTCCGCAGTAAGAGAGAATCCGGTTACGATCATCGCTTTAGGAGCTTGATCGATAATAGGTTTGACCAATTGCACTTCATCAATCGAACACCATCGGAGAAAGAACCAGGGTTCTTTTGATTTCCAGCCAAGGTGCCATAGTAATTCCGGGATCAGGGTTGTCAGATTTCCCTTGATTTCGAACTTTTCGGCTGCTTGATTTAAAAACGGTATGAATTCCGGCCTCCAACGTCGGATATCGTTTTTCGTTAATGGAGCAAGACCACATAGGTGGCAATACATGTACGGAACAGCGTCTTCTTTCTGTGATAGCCATATCACTTTGGAATATTCACCGTGCGGACAGATCACTTCCGTCGCTGGTTCCAAATGAGAAATCAGGTTGCGACGTTCCAAAACATTCCACGGAATGGAAAGAGGATGCGTACCGATAAAATTCAGTTCAGAACTGATTAAACTACACAAGAACTCCTCAATGGCTTTTGTCATCTTATCACTCCCTTTGTTTCAAAATAAGTATAAATCTGCGAAAGAACAACAATATCAAAATCGGAAATTGACCAATAATTTGGACTTTTCATTTCAAAAATGACAGGACCGCAAGTATTCCGTTTCGTGAAAACCGGCTCGACCTGAAACTTGACATAAGAAACACTGCCATTTGACAAAGGGAGTCGTTCTTCGTTGATACCATATCGAACCCAATCCATTTTGCATTCCTTTTCCACGTTGAGCACAATTGTTTTTTGACCTCTCCACTCGATTTTCATTTCGAGAAGCCGCAATTTTATGTTCTGTTCCTGATCGACCGTTAGCGTCAATTGCCCGTTTTTGAAAAACGAGAGATCAAACGGAAACGAATGAGGAAGCTCCCTCCTGCACTCAAGAATCAAATCGACAAATATTTCCTCCAGACCGTTTCTGACAGATTTGGGACCTTGATAATAAAGGTCAAGAATACCCTGTTCGGAATGATAAACGAAATAAACGTCCGGTGAGGTACGATAAAGGTTTGAGCCAAAACAGTCTTTTTGGTTGATGTTCGATGTCTTTTCACTACAGACTTCAAAAAAGTAAGTGTCGTTATAAGAATCGCTTTCGTTGACTGTCCGAAAGTGTTCCATGCCGCCGCGTCCGGCAAAAATGCGTTTTAGACCTGTCTCAAAGGTCTTTTTAACGCGATCATTCCAAATGGGCTTGACTTTCGGAAGATGATTTCTCTGATACCACCACGATTGGGGCTCTTCCGAAAAGTAGTCCAAAGCTAACTGACAGGCTTCGGGATGGCGGAGCCAGGCGGCAAAGACTTTTACAAGTCGTGAACCTTTTTTGGCAAAGAGTTCACGCCAGTTCGGTTCTTTGTGACAATTCAAGATTTGACACAGAACATCAAACCTTGAAGACAATGCAAGTCGGCAAAGCGAGCGAAAACGGTACTCAAGTTCTTCCTGTAGGTCTGTACTCAACGAATGGAACCAGGTTATGAGTACTTCTGCATCGTCTTTACGATCCCTATTCCAATCGACTGATCTTATGTCGATCTTCATTCTCAGAAAGAACTTTTGCAGGAGCGAGATCGGAATTCTCCTAAAAAACTCCAATAAATCGAAACGACGCCTTATCATATACACCTCCAAGACCGATGAAAAGTTGAGTGTGCATTATTCCACGATTTCAGAAAGCCATCATTGGGGTATTCATAGCCAAAACAAGAACCCCCTATTATATAAAGACGAGTTGAGTGGGAATTTTTTGAACTAGATTTTACCTATTATTCTAACGTTATGCATTTTCTTACAAATCCGATTGTGACACATGTTAGTATTATATATTACTTATATAATACACATAACTCTATGTAAAATAAGGAGGTATGTATCACAAGAGGATATTTTCACGAAAAGGCATAAATTCATGATTTTCTAGTTCAAAAAATATTGATCAACCAGTCCTTATATATAGACTTTCAGAAAACCATGACGGTAGAGAGTATAGGAACTTCGTAACAAAAAGAATGGGTAATTCACAAGAATGAATATTTTTTGCGCTACAGGCTTTCCAGTCTGCCCCCCCCCAGTTTAACATTACAGGTTGCTTAATATACATGTACTTCTTCATTATTTCTCTCCCGAAAGTGAAAAGTTGGTGTGTTGACTTCACTGTGCTTTATAAACGATACTATTATAATAATCAGCGTATTTAATACTGTCAAGAGAAACATGGAATATATGGGCAAAATAGTAAAAGTTTTTTGTTTTTGGGTTGTATCTGCAATTTTAAGCAGGATCATTCTACTCCAGCCAATCCGGCCCCACCCCTTGGTCATCGAAGCTGGCCATGACGTACTCGGTGACCAATTCCAGAAAGGGAACGCCATAGGTTGACATTTTACGTTCGCCGACTCCGGATATCTTTAACATGTCCTCTTCGGTGATCGGC
>CAYUAP010000209.1:0-5128 GCA_964442735.1 uncultured Planctomycetaceae bacterium
ATCCGTGAAAATCAGTGTTATCCGTGGTTTCACTTTATATCCGTGAACGATTACTTTATTTTATACTTCATTTTATTCCGTCCTTGTTACTAATATAATCTACTAATATAATCTATTGAAAAAGAGCGTCAAGAGGACGAGATGCTCTGAATATTACAAATGTAGATTCTTGAAAAACAATCGCTTGAACTTTCGGATCGAATGAAATTGATATTTATAAACGTTTGTAATTTACGTTTTCAATTAAAGGGGTCATCTTCGAACGCTCCATTACCGTCACGCGGTGGATAAAGAAGTTTGCCGGAATCCCGAATTCCATGAACGGAATCAGAATCAATTATTCGAACTTTAATCCACGCATAAAGTTTTTATATTCGTCGTCAAGTTGTTCGAAGGTTTTTCCAGATAGTTTTTCCAGTATATCAAGAGTATCGAAACGTTCGTAAACACTATAGAGGTAGTTGATAAACACGTTTCGATATTTACCATTTTCGGCATGCAGAAAAAAGAGAGTTAGTCCGGCGGCCTGGGTATAAAGCATTCCGATATTGTTATGGGTTTGAAAATCGCGCATGGAGAGCCGGGAATAATTTCGGAGTGGAATATATCCATCAGGTTCAAGACATCGTTCGGCGGCACGGAGGAATCGAATCGAATGAAGTCCACCAATGGTATAATCGTGTTTTTCTTCGCGATACGTTTCCATATAGGTCGCAATACCTTCCGTAATCCAATAGTTTTGTTCGAGAGGTTTTTTAGTATATTTTTTTCTTTTAATCGAGTCCGGGTCAAATCGACATTCCTGAAACAACTGATGTGTGGCTTCGTGAACAAGCATAATCTCCATATCGGTGTTTTCTTGAGGTTCGGGCTTGTAGATAAAGATGGTCTCAACATCAGGAAAATAACCGCCATGACTGTATTTTAAATTTCCTGTATTATCCAATATTTGAAGTTCCTCCAAATACTCTTTTCGATTGGGATAGAATATGATTTTATGTTTTTTGGAATCAAGTCGTTTCCCTACTTGCAGGGCGGAATTCCATTGTCCCTCTGTTGCCATGAACCGATAGAACAATCGAGTCCAGACGTCATAAAAATTTTCCAGTTTGCGGATAATTCGAACACCCTCCTCCAGGGAATAGGTCGTGATCATTAAATAATGTTCACTTTCAATACGCCATCCGACATTTTCATCCTGCCGAATATGGGTTTCTTCTTTGGAGGTCATCCATTTTCCACGAAAATAACGTTCCCCCGCCTCATAACGGGCAATATAATCTTTTTCCAGCCAACCGAAAACAGGATGATCGACGAGTCCCTTTTCCAATTGCCTTTTCTCGAACGTGGTCCGCCATATATTATCAAGAAGAACATATCCGAAATGGCGACGTGCATCCACATTATCGGAATTGATCGCCAATGTCTGCTGAAATAATTGCCAGGCATCATAGCCTTTTTTTTGAAGAAGAGCTTCTTCGCCCAATTGCGCAAAACGTTCCGCAGTTTCATTCCGGAGACGACGCAGTGCTCTATGCCAACTAATTTGATTTTCCGAAGCGTCATCAGGCAATTCATTGGGAAATTGAATTCGTGAATATTTAACAAGAACAAAACCTAAATCCTTCGAACGTGTATCGTATCTCCGTGAAATCTCCTTTTCCAGAGGCATTTTCAGTTCATCACAAATTTCCATTAAACGCTGGAGCCGCTTCTGCCATTGATCCCGGAGATCTTCTTCTTCCGTTTTTATGTCAAGCGGTTCCGTCCCTTTTATGCCAGACGGAGTCGCCAAAAATGTCAAAACAAGTAGACAAAAAAGCAATAGAGAAAATAGGCTTGATTTAAATATCATTTTAATTATGTCTGTTAATTAGGTGTAAATTGTATCTGGTAATTGTATCTGGTAATTTGCGATTGAAATGGACTTGTTCCGGCCTTTTATTTTTCCTGTTTTGCCGTAGTGGTTTTCAGTTTAGGTAAATTATCAAGTCTGTTTCTTGCCAAAGTCAATTTTTGACTTTCCGGATACTGATTGACTATAAAAGTGAATGCTAAACGTGCTTTTTCCGAATCGTTCAATTTCAAGGCAATTTCACCTTTCAGGAAGAGTAACCAATCGACAATAGCGACATCCGGCTTGTTTTCGAGTTCCGTATTGACAATCTGTTCCGCCTCTTTATAGTTTTGCGCATTGAACTCAATTTGCGCAATAGCCCAGGCGGCGTGCCCTCTGAAATCACTATTACTATAGGAACGATAGAGTTTTCGAAAATAGTTTTCGGCAACGAGGGTGTTTTTTCGTTCCCATTCGTTCATACCGAGATAATAATAGGCGGACGGCGTGTAATTGCAATCATAACTTGAATTCACTGTTTTTTCGAAACTTTCAATGGCTTTTTCCCGTTCACCATTATGATCATAACAATAACCGAGATAATAATAGGCTTCTGTGGCCTGTGGTGTATTGGGCGCTTGCTTGACAATCATATTACATATATTGATCGCGTTTTGATATTTCCCCATGAGAAAAAGAGCTTGAGACAACATTAACGCAACGGCGGGAGCCTGCATGGGACAGTCTTGCCAAAACGTCTCCGAAGTCGTCATTAGATTGGTTAATATGCTATGTGCCCGTTCCAGATCTTGATTGCGAAGTGCTTCTCCCGCCCGATTTAATTGAGAGGAAGCCTCCAACTCCGTAATTTTTTTTCCGGTCGAAACGTTGGCATCCGTTCCTCCTCCTGCCGTTGGAGACGTTACAGGAAGACCGTTCGTTGTAATTTGTTGTCCTGCGTTCGGCTGATTATTTACAGCAGGTATATTTCCCGCCTGATTGGGAATAACCGGATTATTCGGAATTCCCCCCCCGGGATTCGAGGCATTATTCGACGGCTGTAGATTGTTGGGCATATCAGGACGACCGCCCCCCGGCCCTCCTGACATTCCAATATTATTCGAACCGGATGCTCCTGATGTTCCCGGAGCCATGGATCCTGGTGTCACCATCGATGGATAGGCACTTTCCGTTGTCCCAGTTCCTGACGTATTCGGCTTCAAAACGACCGGAGTTCCTGTTCCCACAGAAGAAGCGGTATTCAATATCCCGTTTCGCTCCATATCTATCTCCGCCATAATATTCAAAAGTTCGTTACTGGACTGCTGCCTGGCATATCGATACAAGGCGTCAAAAATTGCCTGCTGCATAAAATTGTCATTAGGATACTGATGGGTGGCGGAATAACGACTGGCATACGCATTAACCAAATTACCACCCGCATAAAGGAAATCTTTAGACAGTAGTTTATTATTCTGGGATGAATTATTATAATAATTCAGGACAATACTATTCTGATTATCCGAACTGTTTTGAACCTGTAATAATGTATTTAGACTATTAATACATTCGTTCCATTTCCCTTCTCCCAATAGAATCAAGGAATTGTAATAGGTTAGTACATCGGACGAATTCAATCCGAAACGCGAATTTCGAAGTTGATCCATAATGGTTTGTGCTTCGCTAAACCGTTTTAGTTTAACCAATGCTTTAATCTTGAGTAAAGCAGCTTCGATACTCTGGTTATTTATTTTATCGATCTCTTCGGCAACACGAAGCATGGATTCGTAATTATTCTGCATCATATAGCAATGGGCTTCGTATTGATAGGCTTCGACAATGTATTGTTGATGCCCTTGTTCATTTCGATATCTCAATATAAAAGATTCCAGTATTTGAAGTGCTTCCGCATAGAGTTTCTGTTCTATTTTCAAGTGTGCACGTTGGATAATCGTTTCGGGAATTAGTGGATAACTTGAGTCGAGGGTCAAATTTGTCAGTTCCCGATCCGCTTCCGCATAGCGTCCCAGTCTGCCTACGGTAATGGCATGACCAAGTTGACATTGCGCCCGCCATTTGTTATTGGGAAACGTGTTCATACAGAGACTATAATAATATTCCGCCTGCTGATAATTCTCTAAATGAAATTCACAAACAGCCATATAATAATAGGCATCTTGAAGTGAATTGTCATTGGGGTATTTTTTTATATAGGCGTCCAATAGCGGCTTGGCCTCCTTGTAATTATTGACACCATAGAGAGAAAAAACATAATGAAGACTGGCTTCTTTATAATTACTGGCTTTATCACCTTGATTAATAATATATTTGAGATGTTCACCAGCGTTTGCGTTTTCTGTTGGATCGACAAAATTTCCTCTTCGTAAATAGGAATCGGCCAATCGAAGTTCCGCATCATTTCGATAGGTCGATTTCGGGTATCGATTGATAAATTCTGTAAACTGGGTTATTGCCAAATCCCATTGCTTCTGGTCCCAATTACGAAATGCCTGCTGATAGGACGCGTCTCCATTATCCTGTCCGAAAAGAACCGCCGTAAAGAGCATGGAACAGATTACAAACAGTCCTGACAGGAAAATCTTTCCTATTGGTTTTATATTCACTTTTTGATATTGTATCTGGTTATTCATTGTTCGTTTGGTCTCCGGTATGGATATACATTATTAGGTGGAAGGTACCAATCTGTAATAGACCAGCCATTACAGAAAAAGAGTATCCCCCTGAAATTATAGACAATATTAAAATAATTTCCAATAGCATTTTCTCCATTTATAAAAAATACCCTTTCGGTTTATCGCCTGAATGTTAAAATGGGTATTATATACAAGATTAACAGAATAAAATATCGTAGATCGACGAGACGAGACACACGAACAAGAAAATTTAATATGCGGGAAAATAATGGAACATAATTGAATGATTATACTATACTTTAGGACGTTATAAATTCGGCATTTCCTGGGAGCGCGGACGTCTCGTCCGCATCTGCCGGGAAAACAGGCGTCTCGCCTGTTTCTTCTCTATTCCAAAAAACGTAAAGTTTTAACCATCTTTATCACAGAAAAAACAAGACTGGAACGCAAACGTCTCGTCCGCATCCTCAAAACAGGCGTCTCGCCTGTTTTGCCTCCATTCCAAAAAAGTAAAGTTTTAACCATCTTTATCACAAAACAGACAAGACTGGAACGCGGACGTCTCGTCCGCATCCTCAAAACAGGCGTCTCGCCTGTTTTGCCTCTATTCCAAAAAACGTAAAGTTTTAACCATCTT
>CAYUAP010000210.1:0-5036 GCA_964442735.1 uncultured Planctomycetaceae bacterium
AGGTTGTTATAAAATCTATTTTTCAAAACAGGCGAGACGCCTGTTTTGGAGGATGTGGACGAGACCTGCCTGCCGTCAGGCATGGCGTCCGCGCTCCCAGGAATTGCCGAATTTATAACATCCTAAAGTATATGCAAAACCCGGAAACATATTATACTCAAGGTTGTTATAAAATCTATTTTTCAAAACAGGCGAGACGCCTGTTTTGGAGGATGCGGACGAGACGTCCGCGCTCCCAGGAATTGCCGAATTTATAACGTACTAAAGTATATGCAAAACCTGAAAACATAATAACCTGTAAACATAATAA
Source organism: uncultured Planctomycetaceae bacterium (assembly GCA_964442735.1). GTDB lineage: Bacteria > Planctomycetota > Planctomycetia > Pirellulales > Thermoguttaceae > JAUNBG01. The sequence goes on from CAYUAP010000210.1 coordinate 311, forward strand.
CCTGTAAACATAATAACCTGTAAACATAATAACCTGAAAACATAATAACCTGTAAATATAATATTGAAAGCGGTCTATACCATTGGAGCAGGAAAACCTATTAGTCGCCATTGTCGGGCAGCCCAATAGTGGTAAATCGACATTATTCAGTCTATTGACACGAATGCATCAAGAGGTTGGAAATTATCCCGGCTTGACGACCGATGCCAAATCGGGCCATTATCATGAAGGCAATTTCCGGTTGGAGGTTGTTGATCTTCCCGGAACATACAGCTTTACCTCCTCTTCTTCCGAAGAACGTGTTGTCAAAAATCTTCTTCTTCTGGACCGGCCGGAAGTTGTTCTACTGATGGTAGACGCGTCAAATATCAGACGTCATCTCCCTTTTGTTCTGGAACTGCTGGAAATGCAGCTTCCAACCATCATATGTCTAAACTTTATGGACGTAACGAAACGACGAGGCATCAATATAGATCCTCGAAAATTGGAGGAGATTACGGGAATTCCGGTCGTTTCCATGATTTGCAGTAATGGGACGGGTTTGTCGGTTCTTCGTGCAAAAATACTGGAAGTCGGTGGAAGAAACGAACATACGCCGCGCCCCTGGAAGATTGACTATTCTTCCGATCTGGAAAAAACACTAGCGAATATAGAAAATTTCATTCGTGGACATGAACATTTAACGGAAGATTTTTCGCCGCGCTGGCTAGCCGTTAAACTAGCGGAAAATGATCGGGAGGCACGTCGTTTCGCGGAACATCATACCCACGACGACTCCTGGAAGAAATTACTTGACGATTGTGCCGATCAGGTTGATCTCTATTTGATGAACCATCAGTGTACCCCCAAGAAAGACATTTTGGAGCAGCGTCATAGTGATGCGGAGAAATTATACAAGGAAGTCGTTCAACGGGTCAAGCCGCGCTCCTTCCATTTTTCTGACCGAATCGATAAAATAGTCTGTCATCCCCTGTTGGGGCCGATTGTCTTGTGTTTTATAATGCTGACCGTTTTTCACCTGACCTTTCAGATTGCCGATGGTTGGCCTTGGATTCCCCTCTGGTCGGAGCAGCAATTCGAATGGGTTTCGCCAGTTGCATTTCTGTCCACACTATTTCATCAATGGCTTCCGAACTGGTTGGATATCCTCTTTAAACTCCAGCCCGGTCCACTTCAATCGTTAATCCATCATGGTATTCTAGCCGGAATGGGGGGAGTTATCCAGTTTGTTCCGGTCATATTTGTGATGTTTACAATGCTGGCCCTTCTGGAACAGTCGGGCTATATTGCCCGTGTTGCAATGGTCATGGATAGTTTTATGCGACGTTTCAATCTCCAGGGATTATCGATACTCCCCATGGTACTTGGGGGCGGTCTCTCCGGAGGCTGTGCCGTTCCGGCCATCATGGCGACACGAACAATCACCAATTCGCGTCAGCGCCTTTTAACGATTCTGGTTATTCCCATGCTCAATTGTGGAGGGAAATTACCGGTCTATGCCATGTTGATCGCCTCCTTTTTTGCGTCCATGCAAGGACTGGTCATGTGCGGTATTGTTTGTATTTCCTGGATTCTGGCTCTTTTATCCGCCTGGTTTTTGGGAAAAACCTTTATTAAGGGACACGAATTGCCACTCCTATTGGAAATACCCTCCTATCAATTACCGAAATGGCAGGATGTACTATCGACCGCTGTTCTTCAGAGCGGTGAATTTTTGAAGAAGGCGGGGACCATTATTCTAATAGCGAACATTTTTTTATGGTTTTTAATGACCTATCCGGCCGACAACAAACTCGCGGAGAACGATCAGACGGTACAGCAGGTCATGGAACAGGAAGAGGCGTCCGTAACCACGACTTCCTATGCGGCATCTATCGGACATTTATTGGAGCCGGTCGGTAAATGGGCCGGTTTTAACTGGAAGGATAATGTTGCTCTGTTAGGTGGAATGGCCACGAAGGAACTGATTGTCAGTTCCATGGTGACGCTCTACGAAATGGATAGCGATAAAACGAGAGGATCTGAAGTAAAAAACAGTGATTTTCCGACAAATAACAATTCGAAAAAAGGAACGCCTCTTGAAAGCCTGCGCACCAGTGTCCCGGAGCATCAGAGGCCGTTTAAAGCGTTGGCCCTCTTGATTTTTGTTATGCTCTATGCCCCGTGTAGTGGGACTTTGGTCGCTATCTATCGCATTACAAAATCGTTGCATTGGGTTTTATTTTCGATTTTTTATAATACTTTACTCGCTTTTTTCATAGCGGTTATTATCTATCAGACAGGAGTATTATTATTTTGATAGAAGCATTAAAGATTTTATTATTGGCTATTATTCAGGGAATCGGAGAATTTCTGCCAATCAGTTCTTCCGGACATCTTCTTGTTTTGGGTAAAGTACTGTTTGGTGATGGTTCCAGTTTGGATGATGGAGAGTTAATGACACTTGGTATTTTACTGCATGGAGGAACTCTTCTATCCATTTTGATTATATTTTATCGTCAAATATGGGAAATGTTGACTTCCAACTGGCGCTTAATCGGTTTACTGATTGTAGGATCGATTCCCGCTGGCTGTTTGGGATTATTCGTCAAGAAGAATTGTGAATTTCTAGAGCAGTCACTCCCCATCGCGGGTATTGGGTTTTTTATAACGGCATTTTTACTGTTTAGAATAGTTGCGCCGTCCAAAAAAATACAAGATGCCGTCAATGCGGACAATTCTTTAAAGACATTGCGTACCATGTCGTGGTGGGACGCTTTCTTTATTGGTATTTTCCAGGGAGTTGCGATTTTACCCGGCTTTTCGCGGAGTGGTTTTACGATATCCGCCGGACTGCTGCGCAAACTGCGGCAGGAAGACGCCGCCTCCTTCTCCTTCCTGCTGGCGATTCCGGCCATTGCCGGGGCCACCTTGTTGGAAATCAAGGATCTTCTGGAAGGATTATCGGCTGGTGGGGGGCCTCCTTCCTATACTTCTTCTCAATTGGGACTTTATCTATTCGGGGCCTTTGTCAGTTTTATAGTTGGACTGGTATCTTTAATCTACCTTTTGAAATGGCTGAAGGCGGGAAAATTGCACTATTTCGGATATTGGCTATTAGTGATCGGAACGGTGGTACTGATCTGGAGTCTTTATTTAACATCATGTGGATTGTTATAAAATCGGCATTTCCCGGGAGCGCGGACGCCATGCCTGACGGCAGGCAGGTCTCGTCCGTATCATTCAAAACAGGCGTCTCGCCCGTTTTGAAAAAAGAGATTTATAACGACCTTCAGTATATAATAACAGGAATATAATAACAGGAATATAATAACAGGAACAAAATAATGAACGAACAAATACAAGAATGGCTATCGAACGGTCCACTGGTGACCGATGGTGGTTGGGGAACACAATTACAACTTCGTGGCCTGCCGCTAGGAGCAGCACCGGATCTATGGAATCTGGAAGAGCCGAATAAAGTCGCGTCCGTTGCCACAGCCTACGTGGAGGCTGGAAGTGATGTTATTCTAACCAATACATTTGGCGCGAATAAATTTTTACTGGCGCGTCATTCTGCGGCGGATAAAGTGGTAGAAGTCAATCGGCGCGGGGCGGAAATCTCGAAGCAGGCGGCCAGGGCATGTCAGGAACGAACTGTTCGCGTCTTCGCCAGTATGGGACCGACCGGAATCATTCTAATGATGAATCAGGTTTCGGAGGAAGAAGTCTATAATGCGTTTCTTGAACAGGCAATGGGACTCAAAGAGGGTGGTGCGGATGCCATTGTTGTGGAGACAATGAGCGATCCCCAGGAGGCCTGTGCGGCGATTCGTGCGGCCAAAACGACGGGACTGCCTGTCGTCGCGTCCATGACCTTCGACTCGGGAAAAAAGAAAGATCGTACCATGATGGGAACCACTCCGGAAAAAGCGGTTGAACTTCTGTCCCAGGCGGGGGCCGATGTTATCGGTTCCAACTGCGGTCAGGGAATCGACGGCTTTATCCCTATTTGTCAACGTATGAAGGCCGTTACGGAACTCCCGCTCTGGATGAAGGGAAACGCCGGCCTGCCGGAAATGGTGGATGGTAAAACTATCTATCATCAGACTCCGGAATTATTTATGGAAAAAGCCAAATTACTTCTGGAAGAAGGAGCGTCCTTTATTGGCGGCTGTTGCGGAACTTCGCCCGACTATATTCGCGAATTGCGGAATCTGGTCGATCTTAACCACTAGCCCCTTAATAGCGAATTCGGAAACCGGACTTCTTTTGATGGGATTCCACAACAGCTTCATCTTTAGCCTTCATATCATTAATACAGTACTGACCGAGTTTCCATAACAGGAGAAGGAAGAACAAAAACGCTACGATTGAAAGTCCCCGTAATTGGCTTTTAACCTCGCTAAACATCAGGAAGAAATCATAGAGGCCATGTGCTCCCACAGCCGCCAGCCAGGAAAAAATCAGATATTTAAAGATTCGCTGTTTCTCTTCTCCGGAAATTATCGTGGAACCGTTCTCTCTTTTTAATATATTACAGTTGTTGTTTCGGTCTATGAGAGCTAGTGCAAAAAAGTACCCCATTAAGACCGAAAAGAGAAAATGACCTGGAATTGAGGTTAGCGCTCGAAAAAACGAAACCAGGAGCGAATCAATAAACGAACCATGATTAACTACATAAAGAAGATTTTCGTAACTATTAAGCGGTTTGCAGTATGAAACGTGAACAAGCAGGAGAAATATT
>CAYUAP010000211.1:0-4867 GCA_964442735.1 uncultured Planctomycetaceae bacterium
AACACTGGAGTTTGGAGTAATACTGGAGTCTGGAGTAACACTGGAGTCTGGAGTAGTACTGAAGTCCGGAGTAATCCTGGAGTCCGGAGTAATACTGAAGTCTGGAGTAATCCTGGAGTCTGGAGTAATCCTGGAGTCTGGAGTCATACTGGAGTCCGGGGTCATACTGAAGTCCGGAGTCGTACTGGAGTCCGGAGTAATCCTGAAGTCCGGAGTAATACTGGAGTCTGGAGTAGTACTGGAGTCCGGAGTAATCCTGGAGTCCGGAGTAATCCTGGAGTCTGGAGTAATCCTGGAGTCCGGAGTAATACTGAAGCCTGGAGCAGTACTGGGGTCCGGAGTAATCCTGAAGATTAGTCCCGATTATCGGGTACCCATTCTTGGATCACTGTCATTTACCATTTTGGATAATGGAATATTTCTGGTGTAGTACGACTGCTTCTTGACTTGTATTTGACAATGTGATATGTTTTATTTGTGTTTTTAAATAAACATTTACTGTTGGAGTTATCAAATTATAAAACGGAGTTAGAGGGGCCCATGAAACAAATATTAGTGTTTATTATTTTTCTTTTGGCAGGATTATTTCTGTCCTATGGAGCGAATGTTATTGCCAATGATTTCAAGGAAACAATTCGAAACGACTGGTTTCGACAGGAAAAGGCATTTGGACGTGATTTGAAATCGTTGGACGCTTTACAGGCCCTTCGACATCGTGGCGAAAAACTTTTATCCTGTCTGACCGACGAGGATCTGATTAGTAAAACGGATACCGTCCAACTTCGGACACAACTTGACCGAACGACAGATAAAGCAATGGATGGTCTTTCTCCTGCTGATAGGGAAAAGCGTTATCTTGAATTACGATGGACAATGCGAGATGTCATTTTCAATAATCCTCTCATTCGCGATATTCCTGTTGTTTTTTTAAAGTCGGATCGCTATGTATGGCAGTTGATACATGAATATCTTTCCTATTATTATCGATATACGAATATGACCGGGGGTGAACTGTTACGTTTAAATTGTCCGGGTCGTTCTTTTGAAACGACCTCTCTCTCCGCGGGGAAATTTCCTCGGGGCGTTTTTTCCACTCCATCACTATCCTATGATGCGAAAAAGCTCTATTTTGCATTTGCCGATTTTTCCAAGGTGGTTCCGGAAGGGGCCCCGAAATTAACGCTTCAGGCGATTATAGATCGTGGTTACGACCATCATGTCAAGGAATATCAAGCGACAAAAGAGGGAAAATATCATCTTTTTCAGATGAATCTTGAGACGGGCAAGATTGAGCAATTAACGGATGGGCCCGATGACGATTTTGATCCGGTTCTTTTACCGGATGGCGATCTTCTTTTTATTTCGACACGTCGGGGTGGATTTGCCCGATGTACGGGATCCTATGAACCGGTTATGACCGCGACCCTGCACAAACGTCATAAAAATGGAACGGTCCAATGTCTTTCATGGCACGAAACCAACGAATGGAATCCGACGGTCTTGAAGGATGGTCGAATTCTCTATTCCCGTTGGGATTATGTAGATCGGGAAGCCGCACGTTTTATGAATCTTTGGGTAACCAATCCCGATGGAACGGGAGCCCAGGCGGTTTTTGGCAACTATACGGAGAAAGTAGTTGCGGCACTTCAGGCGAAGGAAATTCCTAATACAAATAAAATTATGTTTCTTGGGTCGGGACATCATATAGCCGTTGGCGGAACTCTTGCAATCTTTGATCCGGCAAAAGCGAAATACGATCCGAAAACCTCCGAAGACACACTGGACTGTCTTGAACTTCTCTCTCCGGAAATACCATTTCCGGAGACTCTGGTCCCTGATTCCGGTAATAAACTGGCCTATGTTTCTGATCGATATTTTTACAGTCCCTATCCACTTTCGGAAGATTTTTATCTTGTGTCCTACAGTCATGATCCGAACGGTGGTTATCTGGCACATCACAGTTACGGATATCGTGGAACGTGCGGCGAATCTTTTTCCTCGGGGAAAATGGGGATATATTATCGAGATCGATTCGGCAATCAGGAACTGATATATGAAGATTCGAAAACAAGTTGTCGTTACCCCCTACAGTTGAAATCGCGCCCGGTTCCCGCTGTGATTGCGTCCAAATTACCGGAAAAAGAGACGACTTGGGGAACCTTCGTTCTCTCTAATGTGTATGAATCGCTTGTTCCTTTCCCTGAAAAACGACCAATTAAAGAACTTCGTGTTTTTCAAATTCTGCCGAAATATCCCGATTACGTTAGTAATATACCGGCGGTCGGTCATACCAGAGCGGCCAATGCACGACTCTATCTTGGATCTGTTCCGGTAGAAGAAGATGGTTCGGCCCATTTTAAAGTTCCGGCACAAAAGCCTCTCTATTTTCAGGCGGTCGATGCGGAAGGAAAAGCCGTTCATACCATGTTAAGTGAAGTCTATTTACAGCCGGGTGAAAATCGTGGATGTATTGGATGTCATGAACAAATACAAACGACCGTTAAAAATATAGCGGAGAAGAGTATCGCACTTAAACGGCCCGCCTCGAATTTGATGCCCGGACCAAAGGGAACGAATCCCATGTCGTATCCGATTCTTGTCCAATCGATTCTGGATCGTTCCTGTGTTAAATGTCATGATGGTTCCGCGAAGGCGTCTTCCCCTGATTTACGCGGAGAACCGGATGGAAATTACTCGATTTCCTATAATCGACTGCGCCCGTTTTTGAAATGGTATCAATGGGGAAGTGGTGACAGTATTGACCGAATCGCATCGCAACCTGGAAAAGGGGGATGCGATATGTCGCCGTTAACAAAAATACTTGATGATAAAAATCATCAAGGAAAAATCGAACTATCGGAGGAAGACCGAAGAAGTCTTTATCTCTGGATGGATGCGAACATACCATTTTATGGTACGGAAGACGTTAAACTTCAGGAGCGCCAGCGGCACGGCGAGACGATTCCCGCTCCGATTTTGCAGTAGAACGGTTTCCCGTACAGAACATGATTAAAAGAGTCTGTTTTATACCAAACGTGGATTAAACGTTTGTGTTTTTTGAAGGGATAAAACAGACGAGATCTCCTGTTTTGTGGGGAGGTGGGCGTAATGATCGCGTTCCCGGACTGTTTGTCAAAAAAACAGTTTTATCGCACCATCCTGTGAACAGGAGGATTTTTGTTTCTATGTTATCTGTGATCAATATGGGGATCATTAGGGGATTGTCAGGGGATCAATAGGGAATCAATGGGGGATCGTTAGATGATCGTTAGGTGTGAAACCGGGATTCCCGATACACCTTCATTCATGGCTTGACTGTGAAGAATGTAATGAAAATATTTCATCCCGAGTTGATTCACAAAACAGAAAAATAATCGTAATCATTCACGAACGATTTTGAAACCATGGATATCACGGATAAACACAGATAGTTTGCCGTACAATACAATATTTTACAATCACAAACGAAACATTTTTATCTATTATAATAAATAATTTTAATCATAAAAAAGTTTGTTTGTCAAAAAACTATCCGTGAAAATCAGTGTTATCCATGGTTTCACTTTATATCCGTGAACGATTATAAATAATCTACCGTTTATTGATAATGGTATTCAATTTTATATACTCAAGGCCGTTTTAAATTCCTTCGTTTCAAAACAGGCGGGACACCTGTTGGGAAGGATACGGACGAGATGTCCGTGTTCCCGGAAAAGAGAGTGTTGTAACGGCCTGTCGTATAAATTACAAAAGGAGTTTGATAATGAAAAAAGTCTTGGGAATTTTACTGATTCTATTGTTGATTTCTGACTGTTCGTTTGCGGCAGAATCAAATATTAAATGTTATACTGTCTGGCCGGGAGCCGCCCCTATGGAGACAGAACCGGTAACGGATGCCGCGCGGGCCGAGGCTCTAAAGATCAAAAATATTAATTTTTCACAAATTACGATTCCGGTTTACGAAGTATGGCAACCAAAGGAAAAGAAATCGGATACGTGTATTATCATCAGTCCGGGCGGAGGTTATAACGTTGTTTGCTATCCCCATGAAGGAGAAAAAATTGCCAGTTTTTATAATTCAAAAGGAATCACCGCCGTTATTCTTCGGTATCGAGTCCCCCGTCGTAAAAATGTTCCAAAACATCTTGCCGCCTGGCAGGACGCGCAACGTACAGTTCGTGTTATACGTTCTCGTGCCGAAGAACTCGGAATTAATCCCAATAAAATCGGATTTACCGGATTTTCCGCCGGGGGCCATCTGACTCTAATGACTGCAACTTCCAGTCTGACCCCCTCCTATAGTCCCATTGATGAAATCGATAAAATTCCTGCAAATGTCAATTTTGCTGTTCCGGTCTATCCCGCCTATGTCTTAAAAGATGGTGAAGATGAACCTAATACAGACAAGGGAAACAATAGTTTTATTGTCAAGGATTTCGCCTTCGACGAAAAAACTCCGCCCATGTGCTTTATTCATGGCGATAATGACGTTTATTCTCCAATGGCTTCCGTTACCGTTTATCATCAGCTTCGCAAAATGAATATTCCTGCCGAACTCCATATTTACGCAACCGTTAATCATGGATTTGGTGGTAACGCCAAGGGGGACCATGTTGGCGACTGGCTCAATCGTGTTTGGGCCTGGATGACCGTCATGGGGTTTGGAAATAATTAATATTGATATCTGGTGCCCGTTTAGTAAAACTGCTTTATACTCCGGGATTTTACCGATCTTCCCACTCAATCCTGGAATAAAGGTGAAGCCGGTTTTTCATTTTTAGTAACCGTTCACGGATATAATGTGAAAACCACGGATATAATGTGAAACCATGGATAACACTGATTTTCACGGATAGTTTTTTGGCAA
>CAYUAP010000212.1:0-4758 GCA_964442735.1 uncultured Planctomycetaceae bacterium
TTTTGTCTCTATTCTGAAAGGATTCTCCTATGCTCAATCGCAAAAAGACCGTTCCTCAGCCATCCGACTACCCGGAAGTTATGAATCAGGTTCAAGTCGCCTTGCTCCTCGGCCTCTCCCGCAGTTCCGTTCAGGAATACACCAAAAACGGCACCATTCCCCACCTGAAACTTGGACGGCGGTGCCTCTATTCCAAGACCAAGGTTCTCCAGTGGGTGGAAGGGGGGATGAAAGTCCCATCCCAGGAATCATAACATCTTTAGCCGGGTTGCCACGGCTATTTTTTTTCTTGTCTGATCCAGCTTCCTGAAGATGCAAAAACGATTTCCACAAAGGTAAGCCGTTTTGTATCTCGCGTCTTGCGGAACACCGATAAATTGCCCACTTGTACTTGTCTATTAGCACTATTTTAACAACCGACCTGTGATCGGGAAAAATTTATTTCACAATCATGAAATAAAAACAAAAACCATCTTGACAGAAGTGATTTTCTTGTTATACTATATATAGTGCTAGTTGTCAAAATATACCAAAGCGATGTTTAAGAATTTTGATTTTTTAACTATTTCTGTTTCGTAAATATAAATTGCTTCATGACCGAAGAGAGGAACGTGGTATGAGAGTCACGGAATTAAGGATTTACGTAGGGCTAGCATTGACATTCCTTGTTTTTTGCTCAATGAGTACATTGTTCGCGCAAATATGCAAAGATGGTGGTAATGACGGAAATACTAAAATATATATAACATACAAAAACGGTAATGTCATTGATTCTTATACGCCAAAAGGAAGTACAAAGAGTAGAAAACAAAGTGAGTGTCAAAACAAAGGCAATTGTGAATTATGCGGATACCACGATACTCGCAGCAGTAATCCAAGTGATGGTGATACTGGCGTGGTGTTTCAACCTAGAACAGTTGGCAACTGTGTGAATTGTGAAAAGAAAAAAACATGTAACGAATGTGTAATTAAAGATAATCAAGGAAATGTAGTTGGAAGTACACTTGTTTCGTGTCATACGGAAACCGGATATATATACAAAGAACGCATTTGGCCTTTTTCGAGTTCGTGGGTTGTGGACGAAGATGGAACCGTGGATCATTATACACACTCTCATTTTTTGTTAACAAAAAACGGATCTCATGCAACAGCAAATTGTTATTGAGTATTTGGTCTGTTGTCAATTTTATTAACGATGTGCAAAGCATAGGAGTTCGTTTTATCTTTTGGCATTCCATTATGAGGAGTAACGACATGAAACAAAACAATTTTTTGTATAAGTCGCGTAAATTTATTAATATACTGACGTTACAACGAATTGTTCTTGTACTTGTATTTGTTATTGCGCAAGCAATGCCATTTACCAAGAATCAGGTACATGCACAATTGGATATAAAAGAAATAAAAACACATATAGACAGATTAAAGAGTCATCTTGTATTTGAACATGCAATTTGTGAATTTGAAGTAAGGTATGGCTTTAATTCTTCTTTGGAAGAGGCTAAAAAAAACGGCCCTGCCTTGGGTATCAGGACGGGGAAATATAAATGGGTATTCGATGAAACCCGAGAATTTATTTATCCGGAAGAAATCGATGAAATATCTGGCAATAATGACTTGCAATATGGTAAAGGCACAATACTTCAACATGAAATATATTTAACAGATAATAGCTTCATTTTAGTTATTAATCCGAACATTACACAAGGTACAATTACTCCAAAGGATTCACTAAAATATTTGACGGCGTATTATAATCGAAACGAATCATTCTTTATAACCCTAATTTCGAGTTTCAAAACCGAAAGCAAGTTGAGTCATTTTTTTGAGAATTTTGACGACGAAATGTCAAAAGATGGGATTGCAAATACAACCACCAGCACCAGTCTAACTGGTGGTATTATTGCATTTAATGCAAAAGGCGACAAAGATGGAGAGCAAAATTACAACATTCAGATATGTTTTTCGTCTTCTTCGTTTTTTCCTTTATCATCAACCACAACAATAAACGATGATACAACTTACGTCTCTGTTTTGGACTTTTTTAAATGTTCTAACAACCGTTTTTTTCCAAAAAAATTATTAGTTGTCGATTCATTCGAAAGAAGTGATGAAAGAATGCGTTACAGAACATTTGAATATACGGTGAAAAAATTTGAACCAGACATTCATCCCAGCGAACATGAATTTGAATTTGCTGTTCCTGATGGAGTTGGTATAAGTAATGGAGAGAAAAGCTTTGAGTATATCTATCCGGAATACTGGAATGACCTGAAAGTAATAGGGCCTTCCAAATTAGCTGGACTCTACCAGCTTATTCAATCGGAGACGCAAAAAAGAAACAAGGCAGCGCAAGAGAAGCCAATAGAGAGTTACTTCGGAGCAAGGCTTTTGATATTTGTGATTGGTCTTCTTTTTCTTCTGACGGGAATAACAGGACCTGCCGTGGCAAAGTGGATTCGTAACCGACGAGCGAGAAACAATGAGGTGTAAAATGAAAAGATTTGTGGAAAAGATCTCTTTTGGCGAGCACTATTTATGGGGAGCCTTTGTCTACCTTGGCACCGGTCGGAAGAGTTGCAAAAACCAATTTTCTCTGCTGTATTGGACGGGGGGGTTGCGCTTTACATGATGTCTGCGAATTTATTTATCAGTATCTTGTTTTCATTGAACCTCAATGGGCCTCGGTTTCAACAGGGTCAACCTTTGACTCCATTAGTACGGATGTGTTAAGAAAATTATTTGTTCCGTGGCCATCAAAAAGCCAACAAATTGAAATTTCAAACGGATTACAAAAGATAGAAAAGTCAATAGAGTCTCTTCAGCGACTCCTTGCGAAGCAGGAAGCGATTAAACAGGGCATGATGCGCTATTTTTTCGGGGATTAACCAAAGAAATATCGCATCATACCTGTGGTATCGATAAATGATTCAATTTGAATACTATCAAATGCTTTAAGAGTAAAAGGTACCAAAAGTGCATGGCCTCCCATCTTCGTCACTTTTTGACAATGACAAGGCATGGAAATCTTCATTATAGTAATTGGACAACGTGTTGTATTACGTAACGTTAATGGTGTGCGGATAGAATCGCCTCGCATGACATGATTGCGTAGTACAATGTTGGATGGATACATTTTTAAGGCATCTACAAAAACTTCATTCGGCTTAGCCTCAAACAAACAATTAAAAATTTGTCTTCCGGCAACGATACCAAAAAACAATAGCAGACAACTTATTGCAATTGCCACGACCTTACCTGTCTTCATGTTGTCTCTTCTTTTTGTATATACAGTAAATAATCAGTGCAAGTCCTGTCATAGCGGAAATTACACGCCAAAGCAGAACACTGGCAGGAGCTTTTTTTATACGTGTTTCTGATAATTCTTTTTCGTATTCATTGTGCTTCGAAGATATGAAATCTCTATATTCATCAGGGCCAAGCTCCATAAGTGGTATATTGTCTTTACCCATAATCACATAACGAAATGTGCAGGGTGATTGTCGATAAATTACAGCAGAGTCATTGTATATTGGCTTGTATAAAACAAGATTTTCCGGGATTTTAAATTCTATACATTTCGCTTTAACATCTCCGTCTACAGACAAGTTCTTAATCACTACTTTGCGGACTTTACTCTTTTTCCCTTTCTCGGTTATTTCTAACAAGGATTCCTTGGGGAAATACCGATGATGGCCAAGATTATAGAATTCCAAAACCGTATTCTCCGACGCGCATTCCAATATCTGGTCATCTACTGAAACACGCTCAAGAGTTCGAACTTTTCGAATAAGATTATTAACCTTTTTGTCAAATGTTAGTTCCAAGCTGGAACCTTCTATTGCTTTGACTTTCTCTGTATTGGGCCTCAGTACAACAGTAGACGTTTTCTCTTGATTGTTAACAAGGGAATCCTCTTGTACAATCGTCCAGTATTCACTATTGACAGCCATTTTATAAAAAGGCAATAATGGACTTGCATTGAATGTGCAAAAAGCTGGTGTTCTGTTAATAGACATAAAAAGGCAGTTACCACTTTGGTCTTGTAAGTGGGCTGGATAAATCCATCCAATAATACCTCTTCTGTCTATTCCAGATATACTCCCATTAGTAATCTCTGGTGGAAATCCTCTTTCTGGATGGATTGGCTGATATGTATTCGGATCAATATTCATCAAAACAGTTGTATTGATACCGTCAGTGTATTCCAAACTCCAATTCTGGCCCTCTGCAATTTTTTCGCCAGTTGGAGCTACTTCACATACAGGAATCCTATGATATACATAGTTTCCAAATTTTGTATATCTCCCATGAAGTGGAGTCAAGGAAATTCCCCCCTCATAAGTAATAATATCATATTCAAAATCTACGTTCGTAAAACAGGTATCATTGAATTCATCTGATTTTTGTAGATAATCAATTGCTTGTGCTTGCAAAACACCAGACAATGTCTGCAACAGGATAGCACAGAGTAAACATAATTGCGTATAAGTGTTCACCATGGTTTCGTTCTGAAAATAAAGCCCTCGATTTAATGAAAATCTGACAAATGTATCGCTATTATTTAAGGTGTACAATATTTTTTCCCTTTATCGTGCAGGTTGATCCGGAGAACAATCTTATGCCGACTCGCGGAAAGACGACAGGCGAACGCCTCGGAATCCTGAACGTTGGGATAAACCGGAACGCGACCGACCGACTCCGGCAGGGCTGACGCACCATTTTAGGAAAAATAGGTTAGGAATTAGAGAATTTGGG
>CAYUAP010000213.1:0-4740 GCA_964442735.1 uncultured Planctomycetaceae bacterium
AACGGATAAATATGTAACCGTTCACAGTTATAAAGTGAAACAACGGATATAAAGTGAAACAACGGTTATAAAGTAAAACCACTGATTTTCACGGATAGTTTTTGTCAAACAAACTTTTTTATGATAAAATTATTTATTATCATAGATAAAAATGTTTAGTTTGTTATTGTAAAATAATGTATTTAAGGCAGATTATCAGTGTTTATTCGTGATATCCGTGGTTTCAAAATCGTTCGTGAATGGTTACTAAATATGTAACCGTTCACGGATATAAAGTGAAACAACGGATAAATATGTAACCGTTCACAGTTATAAAGTGAAACAACGGATATAAAGTAAAACCACTGATTTTCACGGATAGTGTTTGTCAAACAAACTTTTTTATGATAAAATTATTTATTATCATAGATAAAAATGTTTAGTTTGTTATTGTAAAATAATGTATTTAAGGCAGACTATCAGTGTTTATCCGTAATATCCGTGGTTTCAAAATCGTTTGTGAATACACTTTAGGACGTTATAAAGAGAATTCGACCGAACTCGAATTTACAGACGTTTTTTACATTGCAACAGAGGATAATATCCAATAAAATATGATTAGTAAACAGTGTCGATCCATCCCCATCAGAGGGCAAATCGTCGCAAACAATTACGTTTAAACACGGAGAAAATTTTTATGATGAACATTCGATATATTTTAATTTTTGTTCTGTTATTTTGTTTTGATTTAAAGTCGGGTCGAGGGGAAAATCAACCTGACGATGGATTTCAGCCCGTCTTTCCATTTGTTATTTCCTATGATCATCCAGACAATATAACATCGTTTTCGCATTTATTGGATGCGCCTGCCGGGAAAAACGGTTTTATTCGTGTAAAGGATGGGCATTTTCAGACCGATAAAGGTCCGATCCGGTTTCATGCCACCAACATCACAGGTCCGGCAAATTTTCCTTCCCATGAAAACGCCGACAAAATAGCCGAACGATTCGCCCGATTGGGGATCAATTGTTGCCGTCTCCATTTTATGGACACTTGGTATTTGAATTTTATGGAACATGAAACACAGGGAATTCTCGACGATGCCTCGAAGACGCAACGTAATCTTTCCGATAGTCAATTGGACAAACTTGATTACATGATTGCCGCGTTCAAAAAACGTGGTATATATGTCAATTTAAATCTGCATGTCGGTCGAACCCTGGATCAGCGTGATGGCTTTCCTGTCTCCAGTTGGGCAAATAAAGGATTCGGTCAATTTGTACCAAAAATGATCGATCTGCAAAAGGAATACGCCGCTAAACTTCTAACACATGTTAATCATTACACCGGAAACGCATATACCGACGAATCGGCCATTGCGATGATCGAGATTACCAACGAGGACTCCTTCCAACATGGCTGGTTTTCCGGAGAGTATGCCAGGGCTCCTGAATTATATCAAAAGGAACTCAAACGACTTTGGAACAAATGGTTGGCCACAAAATACAAGTCGGCTGACGAACTTAAAGCCGCCTGGAAAAGAGAAACAAATGATCTGCCATTAACCGACGAACAGATTCACGAGGGGAACTTCGATAATCCAAACGCTGTAAAAAATTTTCGTATTCTTGCTCCCGGTAAAGCATCGATAAAAATTGAGGACGGTGTTCTAAAATATATCGTTACGAAAAAAGGAGGAGATTTCTGTCCAAAACTCGTTCGTGATTTATCGGTAAAAGCAAATCAAGTATATACGATTTCTTTTACGATCCGGCGTACCGATTCCAATAATAAATCGAACTGGTCCTTGAGTTCGGCTCTGGCAATGGAAAGTCCCGAACGAGGATGGGTATCGCTCGGCTATCGCAATCTAACTCCGGTCGGCGGACAAAAAGTAAAAATTTCGCATACTTTTATTGCTTCGGAAACAACTCAAAAAGCCTTTCTGCAATTAACCCGATTCGATCCTGGTATTTATGAAATTGACGATCTCTCTTTTTGCTCGGGCGGAAAAATTCTCGGTCCTGACCCAAACAAATTTGACGGTGGCGATATTGAGTGTTTTAATCCCAACGCCATTTCTCCGGGAAAAGCTCTGGACGATTTCGGACAGTTCCTGGAAGATACGGAAAAATCGTATTGGCTCACTATGTACCATTATATCAAAAATGAACTGAAAGCAAAACAGCCTATTTCCGGAACTCAATATGATTATAGTGCCGAGCATATCCAGGGACTACTCGACTATACGGATGCGCATGGATACTGGCGTCATCCTTCCGGCAATCAAACCTCGTTAATCGAAGCACTTGCCGGCAGAGAGAAGTGGCAATTGCGTAATGATTCGATGATCAACTCTCTGTTTAACGTTATGTCTCTGGCACGTCATCGTGTCCACGGAAAACCGTATACCATTAGTGAATACAATCATCCGTATCCAAATCAGTTCGGGGCCGAGGGGCAGCCGTATCTGGCCATCTTCGGGGCTTTACAGAACTGGGATGGTATTTTTCAGTACAGCTATAATCATTTCGTCGATTCCTGGGAACCGCAAGGCAATCCCTGGTGTATTTTCGATTCCATTGCGCGAACCGATGTTCTAGCCCATTTACCCGCCTGTTCCGCCGCCTTTATGCGGCGTGATGTCGCACCGGCAAAGGTGTTTTATCGTTTCCCTGTTGACCGGAAAATGTATAGCTGTAATCGTCTTATCCAGCGTAATATAGCCAATAATTTAGGGAATCTTCCTCTGGCATTTGCTGCCGTTCACGGAATGGCTCTCGATATTTCCTCTAATACAATTACTCCTGAAAATATGCCAAAAATTGATGCCAACGCAAAAATCATAAAAAGTGATACCGGTGAAATTACATGGAACAGGGAGATTAACGAAAAAGCTTATCTGGCGGTTAATACGGTCAATACAAAGTTTTTTATTGGTTACCCTGATAATCGTACTATTGATCTGGGTGGAATCAAACTGACGGTTGGACGAACTCGTTTAAATTGGACAACAATTTCCCTTGTTTCACGATTCGGTAACGGATTTGGCGATCAAGGAAAAGCGTCCATTCTACTAACCGCAACAGGAGACTGTGGTAATACAGACCGGGTTCTTAAAGTGCTCGACGAATCAAACAAAATGATAACTCTTGCCCAGCGAGGACATGGACCGGTCTGGGCCGAAGGAATTCCTGCTACCCTTCTTTTTCAAAAAGTAAACGAGAAAATAAAATGTTTTGCTCTGGATTCCCGCGGAGACAGAAAAGAGGAACTGCCAGTAAAAAAAACATCCGCCGGAACTGAAATTACTATCGATCCAAAATATAAAACGGTTTGGTATGAAATCGAGTTCGAATAAATTTGTAACCGTTCACGGTTATAAAGTGAAACAACGGTTATAAAGTAAACAACGGATATAAAGTAAAACCACGAAGAACACTGATTTTCACGGATGGTTTTTTAGCAAACAAACTTTTTTATGATAAAATTATTTATTATCATAGATAAAAAATGTTTAGATTGTTATTGTAAAATATTGTATTTTACGGCAGACTATCTGTGTTCATCCGTGGTTCCAAAATTGTTCATGAATGGTTACAAAATATTTACAAAAACGTTAATATCAGCATGTAAAATATCATTATACTTTAGGACGTTATAAATTCGACATTTCTTGGGAACGCGGACGTCTCGTCCGCATCTTCAAAACAGGCGTCTCGCCTGTTTTGAAAAAAGAGATTTATAACGGTCTTGAGTATTCCAATTTTGAGTCAGGAATGTAGTAAAAGTGGATCATTTCAAAAATTGCAACCGATCAATTATTTTGGTGCCGTTTTTTTGAGGACAATCCAATCGGCAAGGGAAGGGAATAATTGTGCGAGAGCGAACAGGAATCGAGCCTTGCCTGGTACAACGAGTTCCGGCTTGCGTTTTTCGCAATATCGAATAATACGTTCCGCCAGCCAGCCGGGATCTGTTTTTCCGACTTGGACTCCACCCCCGGGTAACAGGGCCGATTCAGGAATTCCTTCCGTATCAGGTAATTGGTAGAGACGTGGATTATCCCTTTTTATAGGGCCCGGACAGACTAACAAGACATGAAGACCTTCCGCTCCCAACTCCAGACGTAGTTGCTGGGAGAATGCGGCAATGGCAAATTTGGTTACCGGATAGGCTCCGACCCAGCGCGCCGCGCTCTTGGCGGCCAGGGAACCTATATTGACAACATGTCCCTTTTCCTTCAACAGATAGGGGATCGCTTTTTGGGTACAACGAATTGTCCCGAGTACATTTAAATCGAATAACGCCTGAAAATCCTCGGGTTTCGTTTCCGCTATTTTACCTCGATGTGTTCGACCCGCATTGTTGACAAGAACGTCAAGTTTGCCGTAGCGATCGATTACCGATTGAAAAATTCGATCAACATCCTCCTGTACTGTTATATTTGCATGAATACCTATAACATCTGTTCCCGATGCGCCCATCTCTTCGACCGTTTGATCTAAAAGCTCTTTTTCTAAAGCGACCAGCGCGATTTTTGCCCCTTTAGCCGCGAAATGTTCCGCTATAATTCGGCCTAGTCCACTGGACCCTCCGGTAACGAGAACGACTTTATCTCCCCATGGATTTTTCACGTAGCACCTGACTCTTCTAATGATCTTAAAAATGAAATTTACAATTTTAGTAATTAAAATTTTGGTAACCATTCACGAACGATTTTGGAACCATGGATATCACGGATAAACACAGATAGTCTGT
>CAYUAP010000214.1:0-4727 GCA_964442735.1 uncultured Planctomycetaceae bacterium
TCCAGTCAACTCCATTTTTGGGGAATAAAACAGGCGAGACGCCTGTTTTCCCGGCATTGCGGACGAGACGTCCGCGTTCCAGTCAACTCCGTTTTTTAAGTGTTCGCAACCACTAGTTACACAACATAATTGTAACGTTATGTAGTATACGTTTTTTCGATTTAACCTGTGTAATTATAATATAGTTGTAATATTGTTATAATATGGAAGAAATGGATCACAAACTTCCATCCTTGGAAGGGTCTCTTTCCTTTTAAGAAATATCTTTTTTTTATTTTTATTTCATTTCATAATCAAAAATTTAACATAAAACAAAATAACAAGGACAGTGTTGTCTGATTTATACAAACCAGATAAATCACGTAAAGTACGCAAATCATACATATAAACCATGTAACCCATATAAACTAAATAAACAGTGTTTAATTATTTTCCGGGAGTTATATCCGGGAAACCTTAATTACTGGTGGATTCTTTTAACGAGAAAATTGTTTTGGCCGTAACCATCATACGACTTTCATTTTCGCGTCGAAACCATCCTTTTTTTCCTTTAATACCGATTGTTTTACCGACGAATCGGTCGAGTTTTTCACCGGATTCCGCTTCAACGAAACATACAATGGCATCCTGGCCATTTTTTTCCTGAACCAGTGCGTAAACAGGATATCCATCCGGTCTGTTAGGAAAATAGCCCAGTTTACCAATAACATCAAAAGAGGAGGATCCGGCATTGGAATCGGTTGAATTGGGAACGGCGGAATGAATACTGGTCGGTTTGATTTTTCGGCTATCCAGTTTTGGGGTGGGTGATTTCCAGGTGGCAATATCCTTCGGTTTTACTTCCGGTTTTACTTCCGGTTTTTGTACGGAAGTCTCCGCAAGAGTTGGAGATGTCTCCTTGGGAATCAGTGCGGCAACCTGACGAATTTCCTCTGATTTCGGTTTATCGAACTGTCCGGCAAGCGTATATCGTTCGGAGTCTAATTTTGGGACAGGAATATCCTTTTTCAGTAGTTTTTGAGCGCCATCATTGGTATTATTTCCGGGGGACATAGAGGGAATTGTCGAGGGAACATAGGTGGGAGGCGGTACGATGGTCGGTCCGGAGGTTACCGGAAAAACTGATCGTGTATTCGTATGGGAACGCGTGGTTGTATTTTTTGAGGTATTTGTAATTCCTGTAGGTGAAGACGATTTTCGGAATGGTGTATTTTCTCCGGAAAAAGCGAATTTCAAATATTTTAGTCGCAGGCCACGTGAAGAGGAATTTTTTGTTCCTGATGTAGAGGTGGATGCTCGGGAAGTACTGGATGTATTGGCTGGTGGGGTGAATTGAATCTGGTTTCTCGAATTTTGTGCCATGGTTGTGTTATGTCCTCCCTGGCGATATTGAGCTATACTATCATAGACTTTTTTAACGGCAGTTCTCTGATCATCATTTTGGGCGGCCTGAAACAGGACAGAACAACGTTCCGAAAGCATTGCGTAGACATTATCGGAAGCCCCTTGATTCATAGCGGCGAAAAAGTCGCGATTAACCCGGGAAACTTCAAGATAATATCCTCCTTCCAATGCCGTTGGTTCCATAACCGATATTTTATAATCCGATTGATTTGTTAGTGGATCTCCCACAGTCGATGGAGGAGACGGTCGTCCCGCCATTCCTTGAACTTTATCGGCAATTATCAGCATCTGTTCCTTTTGTTGATTATTTTGACCCTTGGTCGTATCCTGACTGTTAATATATCCTCCTGTATTGTTGTTCCGGGAGGAGAGGGTACTATTGAGAATTGGAAATTGGGATCGTCCTGATGTTTCGGAAGGATTGGTTGTGTTATTATCCTGTTTTGGCATTCGTTCTTCGTTCCACATGAGATCCATATTTTTTTTAGCGACGGTTAATTGAGTGGGCAGACGATTTAAGGTGGAGTCCTTGAGGAGCATTCCTTCATGAATCCAGCGAAATTCACCGGCCGGTGGACTGATTTTATACCAAGTTGTTCCCCCAGGTAACGTAATTTCACCGAGAATACGAATTTTTTTACCACTACTCAATCCGACCTGTATAGCAGAACTCTTCATAATGGATTCACCGCCAACGCGGACGGGAACCTCTTTTCCAGGTTCATCACACTGGATAATACCGAGATTAGCCGAACTTTTTTGGACGAAACGTGCATTTATCCATGAAAAACTGTTCTCCGGTGGTTTTATTGCGCACCAACCGTCTGGATTGCGAAGAAATACTTCTACGACGTCACCTGTTGTTAGTATTCCGGTCTGATAATAATTATTACCAGGTCCGGAATAGATTCCCGCCTTTTCCACGTTCACCGGGATCGTAAAAGATACTATATCTGGTGTCTGTTCCGCACTACTGCCCGATAGACAAAAGACCGTTATCATCACGATCAGACTAATTTTTCGTATTATTTGGTTTATCATTATTTGGTTTATCATTATATTTATATTTTTAATGCAACTTGTCATCTCTGTTCTCTATATTTCGTTTTGAAATAATGTCTGTAAAAGAATCGTATAAAGTTTAAGAAATATTGACAAGAGATACAAGACCAATTCTCTTGAAAACCGGAATTGTTTTCAAGAAACTTTTGGAGTCGTATTATGGAGAAATAAATTGTTATCAGGAAGGATCGATTTCTTCCGGTTTTTTACCGGAAGAATAAAACGACTCTTCAAAAAACATGGTAATGCCCCCTCGAAAAAAACTTAAAGGTAATGTATACTCTATAATATATTATGTAATTTGTGTTCCTGACGGGCACAAAAAAGTCCATCTTGGAATCTTGGAATTGTATCGGTTGATAAAGCGGAGAAAAAGGAAAAATGAGTACGGAACGTTATCCACACTTAAAAACGGAAGATCCTGATATCTATAACTTAATTCAAAAGCAAAAGGAATTTGAAACGACGACTCTTAAAATGATTGCGTCGGAGAGTTATGCTTCCTATAGTGTAATGGAGGCTTGTGGTTCGATTTTTACGAACAAGTATTGTGAAGGTTATCCGGGAGCGCGTTACTATGAAGGAAACGAATTTACGGATAAGGTTGAAAACCTTGCTCGTGACCGCGGAATGAAGTTATTTGGTGCGGAACATATTAATGTACAGCCCTATTCCGGTTCACCCGCAAATCAAGCGGTTTATCGTGCGATTCTCAATAAAGGGGATCGAATTATGGGTATGCCTGTTTCGGAAGGAGGACATTTAACCCACGGTTGGAAGGTTAGTTTTTCCGGTCAGGATTATACCCAGATTCCGTACGGACCGGATCCTGTGACGGGTAAATTGGATATGGATCATGTTCGGGAAATTGCGCTTCGCGAACGTCCGAAAATGATTTGGGCCGGAACCAGCGCATATACCCATAAATTGGACTATTCCATATTTGCGGATATTGCTAAAGAGATCGATGCCTACCTGGTTGCCGATATTGCACATATTAACGCCTTGATTATTGCGGGTGTTCATCCAACTCCGGTTCCCTATTGTGATATTGTCAGTAGTACGGCGCATAAAATGCTTCGTGGTCCTCGTGCCGGTTTTCTCCTCTCCAAAATCGAAGATCGATATCAATCGAAGTATTTTGCGACTAGTAAATTCAATTTAGCCCAACGTGTTGATCGGGCCGTTTTTCCTGGACTCCAGGGGGGGCCGCATATGCACATTATTGCCGGAATGGCCGTTGCCTTTAAATATGCCATGACCGACGAATTCAAGCAGTATGGAATTCAGTTGGTTAAAAACGCGCAGGCACTGGCGGCAGCACTTCAGGAAAAGGGGTATGATCTAGCAGGTGGTGGAACCGAAACCCATCTATTGATATTGGACTTCCGTAAAAAAGATTTTACCGGAAAAGAAGCATCCCTGGCACTAGCTCAATGCGGTATAATAGGGAACTTCAATATGGTTCCCGGCGATACACGTTCGCCTTTTGTAACGAGTGGGGTCCGACTGGGTACACCATCTCTAACGAGTATGGGAATGAAGGAAGATGATATGAAGAAGGTTGCCGATTGGATCGACCAAGTCTGTTCTAATATTACCCATGTTGAAGACGTAGCCCCGCGAATTCGCCAGGAAATTGCTGAATTTTGCCATCAATTCCAGGTACCGGGAATGTGTGATTAGAATACTTAAACCGTGAACAGGATCCTTTACGGTTTAAGGACGATTCCGAAAACCTTCGGGAATGCGGTCTTCCAACATGCACCTCCCTTTTTTTATACATCTTGGTAAAACTAAAAATATATACTCAAGGTCGTTATAAAAGTCTATTTTTTCAAACAGGCGAGACGCTTGTTTGGAAGGATGCGGGCGAGACGTCCGCGCTTCCAGAAAATGCCGAATTTATAACGTCGTACAGTATAAAACAGGGTTTTAAGAACCGCATTAGGGAGATTTATATTTGAGTAAAGGTAACTATTCACGGATATAAAGTGAAACCACAGATAACACTGATTTTTACGGATAGTTTTTTGGCAAACAAACATTTTTATGATAAAATTATTTATTATCATAGATAAAAATGTTTCGTTTGTTATTGTAAAATATTGTATTTTACGACAGACTATCGGTGTTTATCCGTGATATCGGAGTTTATCCGTGATATCGGTGTTTATCCGTGATATCGATGTTTATCCGTGATATTGGTGTTTATCCGTGATATCGATGTTTATCCGTGATATTGGTGTTTATCCGTGATA
>CAYUAP010000215.1:0-4657 GCA_964442735.1 uncultured Planctomycetaceae bacterium
CCCTTTTGACCCGATATCAGAAAGAGGGCGACGCTATGCTTGAAAACACCGGTGTCTATGTCTGTACCATTTGTGGTTTTGTATACATAGGAGATTGAGCGGGACCCGGGAAACTGGACAGGTGAATCGTAGAGGGGTGTGGGTTGCGTTATAACTTTGGAGAGGTTAGAATAACCCGAGAGAGGAGAGGCGATTCATGAGTCGGAAGAGGAAGGTGTATTCGGCGTCGTTTCGGGCGCAGGTGGCGCTTACTGCGGCGCGGGGTGACAAGACGGTCAACGAGATCGCGGCGCAGTTCGAGGTCTCGCCGCAGATGGTTCTTAAGATGAAGGCGCGGCTGAAAGATCGGATAGAGGACATCTTACCGTTGCTGTCTATCGGTACGAAACGAAAAAGAAAGAATATCTTGCCGTTGACGACAAAGGAAGAACAAGAGGACGAAATTCTCGTTTAGGAACAAGTTCCGGTCAAACTACGCAGTCAAAGGCGGACTATGCCGAAGCTGGCGAGGTTGGCCATCGAATCGATATGTACCATATTTTCTATTGATCCGACGGATCTTCCAGATGGCACCAGTCCTCGGAAGCTGTTCCTGAAGGTTATTTTTTACCTTTCTACCAAAATCGATGGATCTTACCCACAGATTTTGTTAGAGAGGTGACAATCGTTCTGTCCGTGCCGCGGATGAACTTGTATTGGATCGTAGCCCGCTTAAAAGCTTCGGGAAGGGGCGACGACGTCAACGATATTATCAATCTGGTTCAGATCAGGTGACAGATCCTTTTGATCTTCTCGCCTGACGAGTTGTGTGATTCCTTGTATGGTCGATCAAAAATTCGAAATGAGGAAAGAAAACACCGATAATCGTTTATCTGTTTATGTTGATCCATGCACTCTTACGAGGTGCCCCGTATTGATGAAACATTGCAAGGTTCCGAGTAGATTTTGACATTTGAGGAAAATTTATTCAGGTCTTCCCTCTTAACAAAAGACGCTTTCGGAAGAGAAGAACAATGGAGGATTTTATAGAGCGATAACCTGTTTTCTGACCTCAATAGCCCCAAGTTATGTTGATTCATGAGCATACCGAGGTGCCCAGTGAGGTGACGTCCACGGTCATTAACCGGCGAGGTGCCCCTTTTGGATACATGCGATCTATGCGATATAGCACGATATGGACAGTGAAAAAGGTCGTCGCAAGTCCCGAAACGTTCGGGAGATATGGCGTAACATATTATAGAAACGGGACTTGCGAAATTGGTTTCGAGTGGTTTCATGAAACGTCAAGTTTGGACTCTTAATCCGTGGGTCCAGGGTTCGAATCCCTGTGGAGGTATTCAAACAGAAAACATAGGTGCCGTAAAATACGGTGTCTATGTTTTTTTGTTTGCATTCTTTTAATGTTACTTTTATCTTATTTCCCCCCGAGGTGCCCAAAAGGTGCCCACTGTTTGATGATGTTTTGTAGCGATATGGTTTTCAGAGCGAAAGCAACAGATTCCATGTCCGTCATTATTCCGGGATTTTTTATCTGTTCCTCCGAAAAACCCTTCGTTAATTCTGCCGAAACACCCGCCGAAAAACTCTTCGAAAATTCCTTCGGTCAATCGTTTGGAAAGAGCCGTTCACCATTCAGAATGGCGCCTTTGGGAAGCCGCAATCTTTTTTCCTCTGTGCTTCTGAAGTTCCGGCCCCTCTCAAAATATCGACGTTGCCCTGATCCCGCCCAAAGTTCGCCCCGTGTTGCCCGGCTTCTCCTTTTTGCGAAAGAATACCCGACCGAGCAAAAGAAACGCGACAGTCGCCCGCTGTTCGAATTGAGAGTCGCAAAACAGGTCAAGAAACACAAAAAGCTCCGAAATCTCATGGAATCGGAGCTTGAAACGAATGCGAAAGAGCAGTGGCCAGAAAGAATGTTTATAACGTTTTGTCTTCCTTGCCCGGTGTAAGATTCATTATTCCCGGACTGGGCAGTGAGTTGATCGCATGGATCTGCGTCTGGGCGTTGAGATGGGTATAAACGTTCATGGTGAGCGAAATGTCCGAATGACGGGCGAGCGTTTGCGCTGTTTTCGGATCGACTCCGTTCAGAAATAAATTCGTGATAAACGTATGTCGCAGGCCGTGAAAATCGGCGAAGTCACCGTTGGAATCTTTGTACTTCAGAAAATCACTGTTGATTCGCTCTTGTTCTTCTTCCGGACTGACGGACTCCGCGATCCAGAAATTTCTTGCGCAGGTCAAGTCGTCTTCCAGCATTTTACTTGTCTTGCGTTCGATCCCTCCACTTGCCTGCGAGACCGGAAATCGCGACGGGTGTCTTTACTAAAAAAATTGCCACGACAAGTCAAGAACGTTTGCCAAAGGCCTTTATCGCTGATCAATATCGTGATCTGATTAAAGTACCGTTTTTCGTTTGTCAAGTGACGCTGTTCCTGGAGTGGGTGCCCTTGTATAAACTTTGCGATAGTGTGGGCTACGTTTGAATATTGTCTGTAATCAGGAACCGTTTCAAAATTTGTTGGTGAATATTCAGATTTCTGTCTTCAAAGAATTAGTCAGCCCGAGAACGGGTGTTTTTTCATCTGAGTAAAAATAACCATTTTTTCATCTCAAGAGACGACCGTTTTTTCCTGCTGTTGCCAATGTTACCGATAAGTCTGGTACTTCTCCGGATGTTTTTCAATGTCGAAACGATCAAGATAGTAGTCGAAAGTATTACATTCCGGCGGAATAAAAATAAAACCTTTCATCTTTTCTTTTTCAATAAAATCTCTTATTGCCGAAGTAACGTATACACAATTGTTGAACGGCAGTTGAAAAATCGGATATTTTTTTAGTTTCTTCGGATCGCACGCAAAGCCGTAACCTCCATAATGATCGATTTTTTTTATTTTGGAATTCCTTAAAACATCGGGGAAGCCAATATAATGAAAGAGATAATAGCTTGTCCTGGATCTGTTTTCGGCCACCGCATGAAATTCCAACCATTGATAACGGGAAGACGATTCCATTGCCAATAGATCGATCTGTTTTTTCAGCTTTTCAGAATATATGGGCAGATTGCGGTCATTGGGGAGAAAATCTAAAGAAATTCTTCCACATGTATATTCAATTTCCAAAGGTGTCCATAATTCAATTTTTTCACGGCTGTCAATCAGAACGAGTTTCTCGTAATCAGGGATTACCGGATTCGTTATTTTTCTGTTAATATTGAGACGCATATCGGAATAAAAAGGAGACTTTTTTCGTGCGAGTTTTTCTTCGTAGATTTCCTTTGCCGTTTTTTCTTTTGATACAGGTGTATTTTCCGGGTCATTACCATTATTATCAAACAGGTTCTGCCAGTGATTCCATTCCGGAGATTCCGAGATTAACTCCTGAAAATCGTCCTCGTTGTTTGTCCGATATTTATGTAAAAAAAGCAAACACCTTCGAAAGTAATACTCTGCCTTTTTCAAATCGTTTTTGTTGTACCAGAAGCGAATAAGAACAAGAAAGGAATTGAATTGAACAGGCAATTCCGATCTTTCATCAATCTCTTCACCGATAAGACCTTGAAGAAGGTCAAGTCCTTTTTCTTCTTCGCCGGTATCAAGAAGCATCAAACTTTTATTAAATCGATTTTTCATTTAAATGTCTTTTTCGAAATTATACATTATTTGTAACCATTCACAAACGATTTTGGAACCACGGATGAACACGGATGGTTTCATGTAATTATCATGTAATTATATTGTCACGCCAAGATGCAAAGACGCCAGGGGCGTTTCCACGCCATTGATTACATTTGGCCTTTACATGCATCGTTAAGAAAGAGAAGAAACAATAGATCTTTTTCTTCTTCTCTTTGTGATATTCAGAAAGATTCCGATTGGCAAGAAAAAGGTTCTCCGAAGTTTCACTTTATAGCCGTGAACGGTTACCATTATTTTAATCGCAAAACAGCACCGGTCTCGTATCACATATTCTATCATGCCTGACAACTGGTGTCAATAATTTTGCATCATCGAACTAAAATAAAAATCTTTCAGAATACGCAGTTCACCCGCTCAATCGCAGCGAATGGATGATTGGCGGGAAGTTCATTAGGAAACATGATGGCAGTCGATAAGTTGGGATGTCTCTCTTGCCCATCCATATTGATTCACTGATACTCATTGACGATTTTAGGTGGTTCCCTTTTACGCTCCGGCCTCTGGATGCGTCCCGCGTCCGGCTCGGAGCTCCGCACGCGACAAACTCACTTGCTTGGAACTAAGGCCAAGCGGAAGCCCAGGTCGTCGCTCCGGTAGCCCGGATCATCCCTGTTCCGGCTCGCCGACCGACAGCGCATGGCGTAGCCGTCCCAGCTCCCGCCCCGATTGACCCGGTTCGAGCCGCTATCAGGCCCCGTTGGGTCCGTTACACTGCCACTCGGACAATACCAATCCCAATAATCCTGACACCATTCCCATACATTTCCATGCATATCATACAAGCCCCACGCGTTCGCCTGCTTCGTCTTCACTTCGTGCGTCTTCCCTCAACTGTTATCTCTATACCAGCCCATGCCATTCAGGTTACCGGTACCTCCATACGCCCCTGTCGTTCCCGCTCGGCAAATGACGCCATTGTGTCAAAGATGTCACTGATTGGACAGGCGAAGAGGTTTGAG
>CAYUAP010000216.1:0-4621 GCA_964442735.1 uncultured Planctomycetaceae bacterium
TCCGCGTTCCAGTCTTGTTTTTTCTGTGATAGTGATGGTTAAAACTCTACGCTTTCTGGAATAGAGGAAAAACAGGCGAGACGCCTGTTTTCCCGGCAGTGCGGACGGGACGTTTGTGTTCCAGTCAACTCCGTTTTCGGGGAATAAAACAGGCGAGACGCCTGTTTTCCCGGCGGTGCGGACGAGACGTCCGCGTTCCAGTCTTGTTTTTTCTGTGATAATGATGGTTAAACTCTACGCTTTTTGGAATGAAGGAAAAATTTCTAATAATATATATTGTCTTCTATTTTTTATATTATCCGGAACCAAATGGGGGGCCCGAAATTCCGGCTTGCCTTTAACCTCTTTATTTTATTTATCCTATTTAACTTCTATATTTTTTATTCTATATTCTATTTATCATTTTATCCTCGGGTTGATAATAGAAGGCGCTTTGAAGATAAAATATGGAAAATTTTGGATAGACGCCTGTAAAACATTAGAAAAAGCAGGTATAATAGTTTATATAGGTTTTTAACAGGAACAAAACAAAATAAAAAGGGAGAGAATATGTTTTCCGGAATAGTGGAAGGCCTTGGCCATATCGTCGAAATCATCACAGAACCACCGGGAGTCAAACTGATCATCGAAGAATCGAAAATCGCTATGGAGTCAGCAGTAGCAGATAGTATTAGCGTAAACGGCTGCTGTTTAACAGTCGTAGAAAAGACAGGAACGACACTGGCCTTTCAGGCAGGTCCGGAAACATTGTCGCGAACAAATCTGGGAGACTTGAAATCAGGCTCCCCCGTAAATCTGGAACGTGCTCTTCGCGTCGATTCCCGTCTGGGTGGTCATTTAGTCAGTGGCCATATCGACGGACAGGCCGAATTGGTAAAAATCGTCGATAATGGCGATTGGGCTGACTATTATTTTCGCGTTACAAAAGACCTGGCTATCCAAATGGCCTCAAAAGGCTCCGTTGCCGTAGACGGCGTTAGTCTGACCCTGGTCCGCTGTGAACCAGATTTATTTAGCGTTGCTCTCATTCCCTTTACCCTGAACGTCACAACACTCGGTACGAAAAAAGTGGGCGATAAAGTCAATATCGAAACGGATATTCTCGCTAAATATGTTTTACGTGCCCTTGAAGCACAGAAATGGGATTAAACATATGTCTAACGGTTCATCGAAAAATCAGACCAGAACGTACTTGATGCAACGTTTCGAAACGTTGGGAATTCATCCACGTGAAAAACTTGGTCAGAATTTCCTCATAGATTTAAATCTTCTTCGATTGCTCCATGAATCGGCTAATCTGGAAGAAAACGATGTCGTTCTCGAAGTGGGAACCGGTACAGGTTCTCTGACTCAAGCCCTCTCCGATATCGCGGCATCCGTCATAACCGTCGAAGTTGACCCAATTATGCAGGAAATGGCCCGTCAGGAATTGTGCAACAAGAAAAATATTCGATTTTTCCTAACCGATATCCTTCGTAATAAAAATAATTTAACGGATCAGGTACTCCAGGCAATAAAAGAAGAATTGGCAGTGAATCCCGCACGGCGTTTCAAATTATGCGCAAATCTTCCCTATTCCATAGCAACGCCCCTTATGTCGAATTTACTTTTATCAGAAACGCCTCCCGACTCCATGACGGTAACAATACAAAAAGAAGTCGCCGATAGAATCGTCGCTCGTCCGAATTCCAGTCATTACGGAGCACTCTCCGTCTGGATGCAGTCTCTGTGCGATACCCGTATTATACGAATTATGCCCCCCTCCGTCTTTTGGCCCCGACCTCAAGTCGATTCCGCTATTATTCAAATTATCGCACAACCGGATAAACGTAAACGAATTCCCGACCTCCGCTATTATCATCAATTTGTACGCTCCATCTTTTTACATCGACGCAAATTCCTTCGGTCCGTTCTGTGCAGTGCCTTTAAAGGTAAACTGGAAAAAGAAACGGTCGATACCATACTTCAGGAACAAAAAATCGATAGTAATTTACGTGCGGAAGATTTAACAGTATCAAAAATCCTCCATTTATCAGAAGCGTTTCGAAAAATACAACCACAAGGAGTAGAACCACAAGGAGATTGATTATGACAGAAAAAACCATTTTCAAAAAAATAATCGACAAGGAAATTCCTTCGGATATTGTCTATGAAGACGATCTCTGTTTGGCATTTCGCGATATAACCCCCCAAGCGCCGGTCCATATTCTCGTCATTCCCAAAAAAGAGATAAAATCGGTCAGTGATATCAAGGAAGAAGATATTCCCTTGGTGGGCCATATTTTTTGCGTTATTCGTAAATTGGCCGAGGAACTCGGTATCGCATCCGATGGCTATCGTGTCGTTTCCAACTGCGGAGCAAACGCCTGCCAAACGGTCCCCCATCTTCATTTTCATGTAATTGGCGGCCGTCCCTTCGGCTGGCCCCCCGGGTAAAGTACTCCAGAAAGTCAGTTTCAATACGCGATCAATGCAGAAACTCCCACGGTGGTTGTCAAAAGCTTCATTCAACGACCTCCTTAAAGTGCTCTACTCAAGGTCGTTATAAAAGTCTGTTTTTCAAAACAGGCAAGATACCTGTTTGGGAGGATGCGGACGAGACCTGCCTGCCGTCAGGCATGGCGTCCGTGCTCCCAGGAAATGCCGAATTTATAACGTCGTACCGTAATATTAACCATTTGTGGATCTCCAAGGTATAAAATACAAGGTATAAAATACATAGAGTCTCGATAATGGGCCGAAAAATTCGGCTATTCTTTAAATGTTCTCTATGTCTACTCGAAAATAAAATAGAGCGACAAAAATCACCCGGGATGAAAGTGTCCCTTTGTCTAATGTCCAATAGTGAAATGTCCAATAGTGAAATGTCCAATAGTGAAATTCCAATAGTGAAATGTCCAATAATAAAAAAACAGTAAACGACGACCTCCAGCTTGTCGCGCAAGACGAAGAAGTATACGAAATAGTCGAAGAGGAAGAGTTCGAGCCGGATATGATATTGGTTCCGGTTCGTTGCTCCGCCTGTAATTTACTGATGTATACTTCCGAAAAAAATATTGGTAAATGGATGATCTGTCCCGATTGCGAGCGTAAAAATGAAATACGGAAACCACCAGACCGTTTTCGTTATATCACAGAAATATCGAAGGAAGGTATTCTTGAAGTCAAACCAATAACCGACCCTCCAACACCCAAACGCGAAAAAGTAACCGACTACCGAACTCTGGAAACATCAGTCGATTACGGGAAAGAACGACTTCCCGTCATAAACCTGGGCGAGGTCATCGACGATCCCCTGGAAAAAGTCCTGGAGGGTATTCTTAAAAATAAAAAAAAGAAACCGGAATCAACGACAAAAGAGAAACAAGTTTCCACTACTACTGCTACCACTATATCCCCAACAGCCGCTGGCGCCCCAACTGCCACTGGTGTAGCCCCTCAAAATCCCAAACAACCTCCCGTTTTTTCCGCCCCTCTTCCTCCATCTCAACCTATTTCCCCGGAATCACCAACAGAACCTGTCGTCAAGATCGAAAAAGAGGAAAATTCCAGTCCCTGGGCTTTAAATCACTTCTTCTACCCGTTTTTCGATCCGGTAAATCGATTCCGCCTTCTATTCGGTCTGATACTCGGCTTTATTGCTTTTATAATGACCTTCAATCTGCTTCGCTTTTTCGGACAGTTTTTATTTTCGGCCGATCCGCGCGGCCCGGATTATGTCTATCAGTTTCACGATATTCTCCTCTTTATTTTGGAATATGTGACCGCTTTTGCCCCATTAACCGTTTGGCTGGTCCATTTGATAACGTGTGGAATGACACTCTTCGATAAAACACGATTCGGAGTCAGTCGTATCCATCGCTGGGAACCGTTCCGGTCAGAAATGGCCCTTCAGACCATGTACTGGATCCTCGTTGTTCTGGCAATTTCTCCCTTTCCCGGTGTTATTATCTCTTTTGGGATTCACCTCGCCTGCGGTAATGTCCCCTGGCGATTACCTGCCATACCAATCAGTATCTATATAATGTTTCCATTACTCCTTTTAAGTGTTGTCAAAAATGATTCCGGATTGGAATTGTATAACCGTCTGATCTGGAAAAGTTTATTTCGTAACATGTTATCCTGGTTTTTCTATTTCCTGTTTACGCTGCCGTTATTAACTATTTTCGGAATATCAATTTTTATCGGTTTTATCACTATCATCAACTGTATTATCAAACCTTTTATCGAGGCACAAATATTTTTTATCGTGACTTCCGCTGTTTTGTGCTTTTTAATAACCACCTCCGTGTATCTCTATTTTCGATTATTGGGGGCTCTCGCCTGGTCCATAGAAAAGGAAGAATGAATAACCACAATTTATTAAATTGATAATAATTGTAAAATAATTTTATTTTCCTAATTGACAATTTGTAAACATCAAATAGAATAATAAAAGTGAACTTTTATCAGGTGTTTGTCAAAAAGCGCTATCAACTTTATTTATATAAAAATTAATAATTGTCGAAACTAATTATGTCGTTATTGGTTCTATATAGAGTTGTACATCTTTTTAAAAACAAAAAACGTAACTATTAAGCGGTTTGCAGTATGAAACGTGAACAAGCAGGAGAAATATTTG
>CAYUAP010000217.1:0-4604 GCA_964442735.1 uncultured Planctomycetaceae bacterium
AACTATCCGTGAAAATCAGTGTTATCCGTGGTTTCACTTTATATCCGTGAACAGTTATCGAATTTGTTACTTGTGAAAGCGGTTAAAAACAGGTTGTCTTGTGGTTTGTAAACCTAATAAATTCCAGTACCTTGTATTTCTCAAAAAGGCAATGGACTTCCGTTTGGTGTGGACACGAATGGAAGTATACAATCCGGATTCCCGGTTTTTATCAGGAGATCCGAGTAATTATTATTTCTTCAGTTCCACGTATGTCATTACAGTTTAAGTTAAGGATAACTTCAAGATAGATTTGTGACATTAAGCATTATAGTTTTTTAGCGACGATGAAGAAATTGGCCCCTGGTATCATCCAACGGAAGATTTCTCCAAATATTAGGAAGGTATCGAAAAATTTCAAACTAAATCGTCCGAACGGTTTATTTGAAGGATGATGACGCAGGCGATTCCAATTCCATATTAAAGTTCCGAGCGAATTAAAGGCTTGACATTTTTCGACTTTATAGCCTGTTTTTTGCAGTTTATCGGTAATCTCTTTTTGAGTATAGCGTCGTCGATAACCGCCGTATGTTCCCCAAGGCGAACGGGAACTGTTTTCACGCGGAACAACCAGAAGAAGGTGTCCTTTCGGTGCCAGAAAGGAGCTTGTTTCCCGAAGAAAGTACTCGTCATCGTCAATATGTTCCAACTGATTGGCTAGAAAAACGGTATCGTATTGTTCCTTGTTCGACGGACAACAGAGAGGCGTTGTATTATAATCGATTTTTTGTATGTCGACAACGGCATTACCGTCATAGGAATTCCGCAGTATTTTGTAATTGAAATCCGATTGAGTTGTTAATGTTAAGTGTTCTTTTTGCGGCAGATATTTTGATAAATTACCCAATCCTGATTCCAGTTCGAGAATGCGTTGTCCGTAAAAAGACGTTCCTTTTTTAGCGATATAACGTGTAAAATTACGAGACTGTTCCATCGAGTGGAGGAGATTGGGATTATCAACTGAATCTGTATAACAATCATCAATTAACCAATAGGTAATAATGGTTTTTATCGCACTGAAACCGTCCTTCCAGCCGATTTTTTTCCCCTCGGAGTATCGTCTGCCATGGTAACTAATTGGTACTTCATAGACATTTAGACCGCGTTTGGCTATTTTAGCGGTTAATTCCGGTTCCATTCCGAATCGATTGGAGCGGAGGGGGATTGTTTTGAGTATTTCTCCGCGAAACGCTTTATAACACGTTTCCATATCGGTCAGATCGAGTCCGGTCATCCAATTGGAGAGATGTGTCAGAAACATATTTCCCAATTTATGGTGATAGAATAGTACTTTACGCATTTCACGAGTCAGAAAGCGCGATCCATAGACCACATCGGCATATCCTTCCAATATTGGACGCAAGACAATCGCGTATTCATTGGGGTCATATTCCAGATCGGCATCCTGGATAATGGCGATATCCCCTTTCATTTCTTGAATTGCACGACGAATTGCCGCTCCTTTACCCTGATTTTGGGGTTGCTCAAAAGCACGAATAATATTGGGATAACGTGCGACTAACTTTTGAATGACTTCTTTTGTATTATCTGTGGAAGCATCGTTGACCAGGATTATCTCCTTCTGAAGATTGGCACCAACAGGAGCCTGAATTACACGTTCAATAATACGGGCAAGATAGGCCTGTTCATTATAGACCGGAACAAGAATGGATAGTAGTTTTTGGGTCATTTTTCAGATACTGGTTTATTGGTTTACTCGATATGTAAACAAAAATATAAAATATATTTTGAAACTATGGATATCTCGGATATACACTGATAATTACAGAAAAATATATTATGATACAATTTCATCATAATAAACTAATTTTCAAAACCATTCCATGGTTACAAATAAAATCATTTACAATTTGAGTTGGGTTATATTAAATGGGTTTTGCTTGTATTCAAGGATACACGGCAAGACGTCCGCATTCCCAGGAACGCTGGTATTATAACGTCATACAGTATATCACCAGGAAGCACGACTCCTTCTTCAATTCTAACGTCTTTCAAACGCCCTGATTTCGAAGTTTCACCCGTTAAAATCAGTCTTTCTATTATTCGACTGAACATTCTATTATCTATTTTAACATTATTTCTCTTGTCGGCAACTCAAAAAGTGAAAAAGGTCTGATTATTTACGATAAAATTTGAGTTGACCATTATTTCGGTCTGGACTGAAATGGCATAATAAATTATTCTTGGGAGTGGATTATTGTTATGAACCGTTCAAAATTCCATTTTTATGGAAACGGTATGGTTTTGATATTGTGGCAGGCAGGACACCTGTGGTCAGGAATGTTTTTAGAACCGTTCTTTAATTGGAAATTGTGACATAAATGAATATATCAGGAAGAATCAGAGTTCGGGATTTTATCGTTCCCTGTTTTGCAGTAACATCACTTTTAGTGGCGCTGGTACCTCTGCCTGCTTCGATAATGGATCTGCTATTGGCCTTGAATATTTCGTTGGGAGTGATTATTCTTTTAACGACATTTTTTGTGGAAAAGCCATTAGACTTTAGTATTTTTCCGACGATCCTGCTGATAACGACTCTTTTTCGACTTGTATTGAATATAGCGACAACTCGATTGATATTAACACGCGCTGGTGATTATGGGGAACTGGCTGCCGGACAGGTTATTAAAAGTTTTAGTGGTTTTGTAACAGGTGAAAGTCTTGTTGTTGGCGTAGTAATTTTTTCATTATTTATAGTGATCCAATTTATCGTCATTACAAAAGGAGCAACGCGAATCAGTGAAGTGGCGGCACGATTTACACTGGACGCCATGCCGGGCCGACAAATGGCCATAGATGCAGACCTCAATGCCGGTATGATTACGGAGGATCAGGCGCGAATTCAACGGCGCGAATTAACGGAGCAGTCGGACTTTTTCGGTGCAATGGACGGAGCAAGTAAATTTGTTCGTGGTGATGCCATTGCATCGATTATTATAACCTTCATTAATATTTTGGGGGGATTGTTTGTTGGAATCGTTCAGAATGGAATGGCAGTGGATGGAGCCCTGGCACTCTATACAACATTAACGATTGGTGATGGCTTGGTTAGTCAGGTACCAGCACTCTTGATATCGTTAGCGACGGGAATATTGGTAACGCGAAGTCGGGATGCAAATAATCTATCGGATCGGGTCATAAAGCAGCTTTTTATGAAGCCGGAGATATTAGCGATTACGGCTGGTTTTTTAGGGATATTAGCCTTAACAGGACTTCCTCCACTTCCATTATTGGCACTTGGCGCCTGTTGTCTAATGACGGCGATAATACAAATACGTCGAGATCGGTCTCCTAAAGCGGAAAAAGAAGAAATACTTCCGAAACAGGAGAAGAAGGAATCGAAGTTGGAGCGAATAGAGGATTATCTGACGATAGACCCTATTGCCCTGGAAATAGGAGTCGGCCTCCTTTCTCTAGCTGATTCTAGCCAAAACGATGGTCTTTTAAAACGTATTTTACGTTTGAGGCAGGAGACGGCCTCGGAATTGGGACTTCTTCTCCCCAAGGTTCGAGTCCGTGACAGTCTTCGATTGGATGATTGTCAATATCAGATAAAAATATATGGCGAATTAGTAGCGGAAGGGACACTTTATCCCAATATGGTATTAGTGCGAATACCGAATAATTGGCCGATTAATCTGGCCGGTCTTCGTACAACACATCCGGTTGACGGAACACCGGCAATGTGGATAGAGGAGAAGAATCGGACTATCGCGGAGAAATACGGATTGGAAATACTGACTTCACGTACTGTTTTGGAACAGCATTTAAAAGGGGTTATCTATCGGGAAGCGGATCAGTTTCTGACTCGGGATGCTGTCAAACATTTGTTGGATGAACTTCATACGACTACTCCCATGGTGGTTGATGAATTG
Organism: uncultured Planctomycetaceae bacterium; assembly: GCA_964442735.1. Lineage (GTDB taxonomy): Bacteria > Planctomycetota > Planctomycetia > Pirellulales > Thermoguttaceae > JAUNBG01. The sequence continues at coordinate 3,936 of CAYUAP010000217.1, forward strand.
GTTCCGAAAATAATGACCGTAACGGAAGTACAACAGATTTTACGTCTTCTACTGAAAGAACAGGTTCCTGTTCGACGGTTGGGGGCTATTCTTGAAACCTTGGGTGATGCTGCGGTTAAGTGTAAAGACCCCTTGTATTTGATCGAACAGGTACGGATTCGATTGTCTCGTACTATATGTGGCCGTTTACGTGACGAAGATCATGTTTTACATGCCATTTTATGCGCACCGGAAACAGAACAGATGATCCAGGATAATATCGGACGCGACGAAGATGAACTGGTAGTTCACCTTGCACCGGAATTTATTACTACATTAAACAAAGCGATTAAGAATGAATGTTCCCGAATGAATGTCTTTGGTTTTCCCCCCGTTCTTCTGACAAATTCGGAAGTACGAATGGCGTTTCGAAAAATCACTTTCTCCGAATTTCCAACTCTTAATATCTTGAGTTTTAAGGAGATATCGAACGATACAAGCGTTATGTCCGAAGGAACTGTTTCCTGTTCGTATAATATTTCCAAGAAAGAGAATTCGTCCGACGCTGCCTGATGGAGTTGTTTTCTTGTAACCATTCACGAACGATTTTGGAACCACAGGTATCACGGATAATCTGCCGTAAAATACAATATTTTACAATAACAAACGAAACATTTTTATCTATATAAT
>CAYUAP010000218.1:0-4580 GCA_964442735.1 uncultured Planctomycetaceae bacterium
CTGTGTTTATCCGTGATATCCGTGGTTCCAAAATCGTTCGTGAATGGTTACAAAACAGATACATTTTGAAACAATGGATAATACCGATAGTTTATCAAATATTTCAATATTTTGTAATATACTGTAGGATGTTACAATACTGTTTTTCCTGGAGGTGGATGTCTCCTCATCCGTATCCTCCAAAACAGGTGTTTCACCCTTTTGAAAAAGAAGGAATTTAAGACGGTCTTGAGTTATAAAAGCCTAAAAATACATTCTGGATAAATATTTTAATCAGAATATACATCTTTTGGTACAAGACTATCTGTGAAAACCACTGCTATCCGTGATTACAAATAAAATCATTTACAGTTTTAGTACCCAAATTGGAATTTCTCCTATCGTTTTCCAGATATTCCGGAAGAAATGAAAGTGAGCATGGATATTCATGAAATACAATAATAGAATAGATATGTCTGACATTAGTCCGCAATGGAAAATATTCATTTTATTACTTCTTATATTTTTTACTTCGACGATCTCGTATGCGGAGGTAAAACCTTTACGAACAGTTCGTGTAGGTTTCTTCGAGTTTGAGGGCTATCAGGAGACCGATGAAAACGGTAATCGAAGTGGTTACGGATATGAAATACTTCAACGTTTAGCCCCATATGTCCGCTGGAAATATGAATATATTGGTAGTGGAGAAGGCTGGCCAGCCATGATTCCCATGCTTGTCGAAGGTAAATGCGATCTTGTCAGTAGTGCGGTTAAAACGCCCGAAAAATTGAAAATATGTGATTTTTCAAAAATTCCAATAGGTTATTCCTCGGTGATCTTTACGGTTAAAAAGGGTACAAATCGATTGAAAGTAGGTGATTACGCCAACTGGAACGGTATTCATATTGGCATGCTCAAAAATAATAGTAAAAATGATATTTTCGAAAAATTTGCAAAAGAAAAAAATTTCAGTTATACGCCGCATTATTTTGATACCTGCAAAGAGCTGGAACTGGAACTACAATCCAATCGGTTGGACGCTCTTGTTACTGGTAATCTTCGTAGAACACATAACGAATTGATTTATGAAGAACTTGATATTGAACCTTTTTATTTCATCGTCAAAAAGGGAAATCAGGAACTGTTGAATGAACTGGATTCCGCGCTACATAAACTCGAACTGAATAATCCCTCATTTTTTATCGAATTAAAAAGACGTTATTACGATCTTTCGGCAAACGATATCCCCTATACTGCCGACGAATTATTATTTCTGGAAAAGGTTCGCTTGGAAAAAAAGGTATTTCCCGTCCTTCTCAATCCGGATGCAGCTCCGTTTTCCCAAAGGGAAAACGGCCGATATAAAGGTATTATGAAGGATGTTTTCGATTTGTTAAAACAACGAAGTGGACTTAACCTCCAAATCTTGGAGACTAGAACACGTCAGGAAACAGACAAACTTCTCCGTCAGGGAGACGCCATACTGATTGTGGATGGTTTGGAAGATTTTAACGAATCGGAAAAGTTAAATCTTTATGTAACCACCCCCTATTTGAACGCCTTCATAGCAAAAGTCTTCCGAAAAGGAGAACAAAACGACATTAAATCCATTGCTGCTGTCAAACCGTCCTATATTGAGGAATATATTTTGGCAAGGGAGGGAAAAGGGGCCCTTGTCGTATGGTATGATTCTGTCGCGGAGGCTGTTGATGCGGTACGAAAAGGCAAACAGGATGCCGTCTATCTTTATTCACTAATGGCCGAAGAGATCGTTAATAACGATTCCTCGGGAAAACTGGCCTTTCATCTTCTGTTGGATTATTCCTTTCATTTTGCTGTTGGAATTCGTAATACGGAAGATCCACATTTGATCTCCATTATTTTCAAGGTTATCAATAGTATTTCTTCGAGTGAAATGAAACGGATTGTTATAGCCAACGTCAGTGTACCAAAGGTGGAAATCTCCTTTTCGAGCTGGATTAAAAATCATCCATTTCGTGCAATTGGTATATTGACCTTTTGGGGACTTTTTATTATTATCGGATTACTAATCCTGTTGATTACACGACGAAAAACATTTCGGGACGCTTCCATTATGCGAAAGCTCCCGCTATTTTATATCGTTATCAATCGCCATGGTTCGGTTCTTCAGTATTCATTTCCTTTTGTGACAGAACGAAAAAAGAAGGTTAATGTCATTTACGATTTTTTACCGGAAACGGTTGCTGCACAGGTATTAAACCAGATCGCCCAAGTGTTTCGTTGTAAAAAGCCCGGGATGTTTAATTTTGTCGACGACAAAGGTATTCAACGATCTTCCGATGTGGTACGACTTGATGATTCCGTATTTGGAGAAGATGCTGTTTTATGTATTTTTTCTGAAACGGCAGAGTTACAAAAAGCACGTCAGGAGGCACAGGAATTAGCCGATCAATTGAAACAGACCCTTTACAGTATTGGCGATGGTATTATTGTTACTGACAACGAAGGTCTTGTTCGTATGATGAATCCCATGGCGGTTCAATTGACCGGTTACACTCTCAACGAGTCCTATGGCCGTAATCACGAGACAATCTTTAATATTCGAAACAGTTATAATAATCAGGCAGTCAAATCGCCAATTCATCGGGTCTTGCAATACGGGAGAAAAACTACATCCAATACCGATACAAAACTTTATTCCAAGGGCGAAGAAAGTTCCTGCTATATTGAGGAACAGGCATCTCCGATTCGTGGTCAGAACGATAAAATAACAGGTGTTATTCTTGTTTTTCGTGATATATCCGCCGATTATCGAAAACGGGAACAACTTCGATTGGCCAATGAACAATTGGAGCTCGGTTTTGCTCTAACGAAAAGTCTCTCGTTTAAGATTAATCCGAAGACAATGGAACCGGAAGGATCCATGTGTCAACAAAATCTATGGCCCATTGAGGACGGCAAACTATTACCGATGGAGCGATGGATTAATAAAGAAGATCTCGCGCAAATACATACCAAATTAAAAATGCTTCATCGTGGAGAATCCGAAAAAGAAATTTTCTATTTCCGTTCCGATTGGTATCAGGTTCCCCGGTACTATCAATCGATCGTCTCCATCGAGAAAACTGAATTCGGGAAGATTTTGGTCGGAGTACTTCAAGATATAACCAGTATTACAGAGGCGGCCCAAAAACTGGAAGGGGTTCAGACATTATGGGATCGAATTGTGAATACCATTCCGGTTATGATTTTTGGAAAAGAGGTGGACAATGATTTCCGTTATATGATCTCCAATACCTCTTTTGAAAAATTTACAGGACTGTCGGGCGAGAAGCTGTTTGGACATAACGATTATGAATTAAAACCATTAGCTGAAGTGGCGGCGGGTTTTAATGAACAGGATCGACAAACTGTTCAGACAGGTTCAACACAGGTTTTCAATGAAGAACTGAAGGATTCGATGGGAATTCTGCACAATTTACGAACGAGTAAACAGACAGTTACCATGCCGAATGGAACAAGAGTTCTTCTGGGGGTTACGGTCGATATTTCCGACCTGTGTCAATTACAGAACAAGTTGTCTCAAACGGCGAAGAATCTGGAACTGACGCTTCAGAGTATCGGTGACGGTGTTATTGCCGTGGATCGGGATGGTCTGATAACGCTCTTTAATCCCATAGCGGAAACATTGACCGGTTATACGGCAGAGGAATCGATAAATAAACCGATAGAAGAGATTTTCCGAATTATTAGTTACGAAACCGGTCAAACAATACCGTCTCCGGTTTATACAGCTATAGACACGGGTGAAATCGTGTCGCTGGCCAATCATACGGACCTTGTTCCCAAAAACGTTGCCTTGGAAGATCGAAATGGACATTATCATATTGCCGATAGTGCTGCTCCGATTCGAGACGAGAACGGTATTATTTCCGGAGCCATTCTCGTTTTTCGCGATGTTACAGAAGAATACAGAAAACGCGACGAACTCTTTAATATTGTGACCGGTCTCGAATACTGTTCCGACTTGACCAAGGCTGCCTATTTGAATGTGGAATTAAAGTCGCTAAAGGTACGTTTCAAGACAAAAAATCTTCCCGGGTTATGGCCTCTTCAAGACGAAAATACCCTTGTTGCCTATCAGAATTTTATTCTTCCGGAGGACTTGTCCGGCTACGAACAGTTTGTAGACGATATTGTTTCCCATGAAAATCATGTTGCCATTCATAATTTTCGGGTAATGTATGGAAATGAAATACGATTTTATCGGGCCAGAGGGAGTATTGACCGGAGTAATCCGAACAATCTCTGTTTCGTCGGTGCTTTTCAGGATATTACGGATATTGTGAACAATTCGATAAAATTGGAAGAGAGTTTGTCGTTATGGCATACCGTTATTAACGTCATACCGATTGCCTTTTTCGCAAAAGATCCCGACAATGAATATCGTTATGTCCTTTGTAATCGTTTCTATTCTGATTTCCTTGGTCTTCCAGTAGATGAAATATTGGGTAAAAACGATTACGAACTAATGCCGAACGATATGTCCAGGGATTTTATTCGCGAATATGACGCTCGAACTATTCAAGACGGCGGTAAAAAATCTGATATTTTTGAAA
>CAYUAP010000219.1:0-4513 GCA_964442735.1 uncultured Planctomycetaceae bacterium
CTATTCACAAACGATTTTGGAACCACGGATATCACGGATAAACACAGATAGTCTGCCGTAAAATACAAATTTTACAATAACAAGCTAAACATTTTAAATATTATAATAAATAATTTTATCATAAAAAAGTTTGTTTACCAAAAAACTATCCGTGAAAATCAGTGTTATCCGTGGTTTCACTTTATATCCGTGAACGGTTACCATTTTGAAAGGTACATTTTGAAAACAGATGGTTTGGAAGTTCGTTTTTTGAGATACAAAAGGTGGAGTTTTGCCTGTTTTCTATTTTTGTTCTTGATTAACATACGTTTGTTCTTGAATAATATACCGTATTCTTGATAGGATCGTGTCTGTTGGAGGTATAACAGGGTATAATCTTGCCTGTCGAAGACATTTTCTCGCAAAAATCGTTATTGAAGTTATTTGTATTATCATAATATTATTACTATTATATTATTTTATTGTAATTATTATCATTTAAAAGTGAAGGCAACTGTTTCAATTTAAGAGGGACTTCTTGTCCATTATCAATAAATTTTGTTTTTTTTGCAGAATTTTTGACATTGTACCCTTGACAAGATGGTATTATGACGTTATGAAATTATCTTGTTCGAATTAGAAATTGGAAAATGGTTTTATTGATATTGCAGATATTATTCAATAAATTAACGTTATAGATCATTTGAGATAGTAATATATATAATAGAGCGACAACATAAATATGTCAGAGAAAAAGGAAAAGGTTTTTGGTAAATCGTTAGTGATCGTGGAATCACCGGCAAAAGCACGTACGATTGGGAAATATTTGGGTGATAGCTATATGGTCGAGGCTAGTATAGGGCATGTTCGCGACCTTCCCAAGGGGACCAAAGATTTACCGGAACAATATAAAAAAGAGAGTTGGGCCCGATTGGGGGTAAATGTAGACAAAGATTTTGAACCGGTTTACATTATTCCGGCGGACAAGAGCAAGCAGATTAAGAAACTGAAGTCATTATTAAAAGAGGCCGATTCTCTTTATCTCGCAACGGATGAAGACCGGGAGGGAGAGGCAATCAGTTGGCATTTGTTTGAGATCTTGAAGCCGAAAATTCCCGTGCATCGACTGGTCTTTCATGAAATTACCAAGGAGACCATTTTGAAAGCCCTGACGAAGCCACGTTCGATCGACGACGATTTGGTACGCGCCCAGGAAACACGACGGATTATTGACCGTCTCTATGGTTATGAAATATCACCCTTGTTATGGTACAAGGTACGTAATAATCTGTCGGCAGGTCGGGTTCAGAGTGTGGCGGTTCGTCTCATTGTCGAACGCGAGCGCGAACGAATTCAGTTTAAAAACGCGTCCTATTGGGATATTCTTGGTCTTTTTCAGAAACCGGAGTCTCGTGAATTTCAAGCGGATTTGATCGCTGTTGGTGACAAACAGATACCATCCGGAAAAGACTTCGATGCGTCTACCGGTAAATTACTCAAGCCGGAACGATTCCTTCTTCTTAACGAAACAGAAACCAACAAACTAATTGATCGTCTGAAGCATCAAGAGGGGAAGGTTTTAACGGTCGAGGAAAAAAGTTATATTACACGTCCCTACCCTCCTTTTACGACGAGTACACTCCAGCAGGAAGCAAACCGTAAATTGGGTTTAACTGCCCGGAAGACTATGAGCGTAGCGCAAAATCTCTATGAAAACGGTTATATTACCTACATGCGAACGGACTCGACGAGTTTATCGCAGGAGGCCATACAGGCGGCGCGCCATTTAGTTTCAGTTCAATACGGTCAGGAGTATCTGCCGGAATCGCCGCGGTTTTATCAGACAAAGGTCAAAAATGCCCAGGAGGCACATGAAGCGATTCGGCCATCCGGACATTCCTTTAAATTACCGGAAGAGATACGTGGAATTCTATCGAACGATGAATTTCGGCTCTACGATTTGATTTGGAAGCGGACCATTGCCTGTCAGATGACCGATGCTCGTGGTCGTCGTAAATCGATTGTCGTTGCCTTGGACGATGCACGTTTTCATACCAGTGGTAAAACAATCGATTTCCCCGGTTATTTACGCGCCTACGTGGAAGGTCGAGACGATCCCAACGGGGAAATTGCGGATCAGGAAATACTTCTACCCGATTTAAAACAGGGCGATTCCATTAAATGCAATTCTCTGGAGCCACAGGAACATACAACCATGCCTCCGGCCCGATATTCCGAAGCCGCCTTGACCAAAACTTTGGAAGAAAAAGGAATTGGTCGACCAAGTACCTATGCCTCAATTATCGATACAATTCTCAATAGAAATTATGTCTTTAAAAAAGGTACCGCGCTGGTGCCAACCTGGACAGCTTTTGCGGTCTGTCAGTTAATGGAAACTCATTTTTCCGATCTGGTCGATTATCAATTTACGGCCGATATGGAAAACCAGTTGGATGCTATTAGCCGTGGCGAACTTCAATATCTGGACTATTTACGGGCATTTTATTTTGGTCCGGAAGGGGCTGCGACTCCAGGACAGAAAAAACTGGCCACGGAATTTCCAACCGGTTTAAAAACACTCAAGGAACACAAGGTCAATGAAATCGATGCCCGTGACATTAGTCGGATTAATATCGGATCGACATGTAATTCGGAAGGGGTTGAGGAGCCCATTTATGTTCGGGTAGGGCGTTATGGACCGTTTTTACAACAAGGAGAACATCAGGTTAGTATTCCGGACGATCTTCCGCCTGACGAATTGACCGTTGCCCGTGCCTTGGAACTCTTCGCTAGTTCCGAGAAGGCAGAAGAGCCTCTAGGAATATGTCCGGAGACCGGAAAACCGATTTACGTGAAAAAAGGACGGTTCGGACCGTACATCCAACGCGGTAACAGTAAAGACGAGGAGAAGCCGCAAAATGTGTCTCTTCTCAAGGGAATGGACCCCGATAATGTTGACTTGAAAACTGCCCTGGCCATCTTGAGTTTACCCCGTAATTTGGGTACCAATCCGGTTAATAATGAAGATGTTATTGCAAGTAATGGACGATTTGGTCCTTTTATAAAATGTGGTACGGAGACACGATCCTTGGGATCTGACATTTCGCCCTTGACCATTGACTTGGACAAGGCTCTGGAACTTTTGGCACACCCGAAGGTGGGGGCTCGCTCTCGTGGCCCCGTAAAAAAGATGGAACCTCTTGTGGTTTTCGATAATTCGCCGGTTACAGGTAATAAAGTACAATTAATGACAGGCCGGTTTGGACCCTATATTACCGATGGGGCCACTAATGTCTCGCTTCCGCGCGATCTGCCACAGGAGGAACTGACTTTTGAACATGCCTTGGAACTATTACGGGCCAAGGCGGAAAAAGACGTAACTTCCCCGAAACGAATAATCAAAAGAGCGAAGAAAACAACTACTGCTAAAACAGCTAAAACTAAAACAGCTAAAACTAAAACAGCTAAAACTAAAACAGCTACTGCTAAAACAACTAAAACTAAAACAGCTACAACTAAAACGACTAAAAAGAAGACGGTCAAAAAAGCCGATTCGGAAGAAAAAACCAAGCCGATTAAGAAAACCACTGTCAAAAAAGTGGTAGAGAAGGCAACTGTAGAGAAAGACAACTAAAGAATAAAAGGAATAAAAGATCATGGCAACAATTACGATTGACAGGTCCAAATGCAGTGGATGTGGATTATGTTTAGCAGGATGTTCTGCTCGATTGTTTCAATTTCCAGAACCGGGTAAACCTCCTGTTATTTTGGAGGAGGATCAAAAGCGTTGTCTGGAATGCGGACATTGTGTCTGTTTATGTCCAAACGAGGCGATTACTGCCGGAACTCAAAATATTCAAAACTGTCTTCCGGTCGAGAAGGAAAATATGGCATCTTTTGAAGAACTGGTTCAATTGGTGAAAAGTCGTCGCTCAATTCGGGACTACAAAAAAGAGCCGATAAAGCAGGAAGATTTAAATCGTCTTTTCGAACTGGTGCGTTGGGCGCCAACGGCGCGTAATCTTCTTCCCTTGCAATGGGTCGTCGTCAACGGTCCGGATCGGGTTCATGAACTGTCAAAAATCATGATCGAGGGAGTTCGAGGAGACGAGAGCGCCAAATTAATGGTAGACGCATGGGATAATGGCTACGATTGGCCTCTTCGAGGGGCCCCCTGTCTCATATTCGTCTATACGGACGAGCAGGCTAAATGGACATTATCCGACGCCGCAATTGCCATTGAGACTATGGAATTAGGGGCAACGGCGCTTGGTATTGGGGCCTGCTGGGCCGGTATCTTTATGATTCAGATCGAAAAAAATGAACAGCTTCGCGCCTATTTTGGGTTGAAAAAAGGAGATCGTATTGGAGCAGCTCTCATGTTAGGATATCGGGATCGGGAATTCTATAAACGAATCCCCAATCGTCCTCCATGTTCTGTTAAATATATTTAACTTAATTTGTAATTGTTTGAAGCTTTAAAAAGGGGTGTAGCCTCCATTTTACGCAAGTCATTTGTCAAGATGGATAAAAT
>CAYUAP010000220.1:0-4491 GCA_964442735.1 uncultured Planctomycetaceae bacterium
AACACTGATTTTCACGGATAGTTTTTTGGCAAACAAACTTTTTTATGATAAAATCATTGATTATAATAGTTAAAATGTTTAGTTTGTTATTGTAAAATTTATATTTTACGGCAGACTATCTGTGTTTATCCGCGATATCCGTGGTTCCAAAATCGTTCATGAATGATTACCGGATTTCTATCCATTGTGGCCTGATGGTTTGTAACTCTTAATTTTATCTGTTCATTCATGGGAACAAAACAGGTGGGGACTCCTGTTTACAGGGATGTGGGTGAAACGTTAGTATTCCAGTCCTGACTATCAAATGTTCTGGTCAACTTCCACCTTAAAGTACGATTGACACTAAAGTACGATTGACACTAAAGTACGATTGACAATAAAGTACGATTGACAATAGCCGGAAATATTATCTATATCGACTTTGTTTTTGAAGAAGAGACAGAATCATTTAGTGTAATGTTCGAAAATATTTATCGAAATATATTTTTAAATTTGTTATTGCGAAGCACTCTATTTTTTAGTAAAATATTTTAGAGTATTTATCCATGATATCCAGGTTTCAAAATGTATCTTGAGTATCTTGGTGATGCGTTGAGTACGTCCAACAGAAATATTCAGAAACTTTAACTGTAAAAAAAACATTCGTTCACAAAAGTAAATATACCATGAGAGATTTTATGAAGAATCGGATAATAAATTTGTTTATCGGTTTCATTTTGATTATTGGTGTTAAAATGGAAATGACGGTAATAGCTCAAACGAAATCGTCCAAAAATGAAAATCAGAAAATATCGGCAACAAAAGTGGGAGACGAAACGGTTCCCGTCTGGAATACAACTACGGTAGATCCGGCCTCTAATGCGATGTTCTATAAAGGCGATTGGCGGGAGGCTTTTCAAAATCGGGACAAACTCCCCGATTCAGCCAAAACGCGCGTTTGGTGGTGGCTACTCAATTCCAATATTGATAAAGAGGCGATAACACGTGATCTGGAAGAAATGGCCAGGATTGGAATCGGTGGTCTAAACATGATTGACGCTGGAGGGGCCGCTCGTCCTAACTGGTCTGTCGAGGTCCCTGTGGGACCTCCGTTCGGGTCTGATAAATGGAAGCAACTGTTTCTTCACGCACTCAATGAAGCACATCGTTTAAATATCGAAATCAGTTTGAATATACAGAGTGGATGGAATCTTGGTGGTCCTGACGTTACTCCGAATGAAGCAGCCTGGACTCTGGAATCAACGACAACAACAGTCGATTCCGATGGTAATACTCCCATCAAACTTGCTTTGCCTCAACCGACGACACGGTATCAATTTTATCGTGACCTGGCCGTTTTTGCTATTCCCGTTTCTAATGACAGTTTCAATAATGCAAAAATAAAAATCTGTCAAACACCCAATGCCTCTCCTTCTTTAGACCGAATGATCGATGGTAAAACAGATACATTTTGGGTTAGTGAAGTTGCTGTTCCTGTTACACTTGATTTTTATTTCGACCATAAAGTTTCCATTGAGGGAGTTCTGATTCGTCCACGTAATAATTATGGCCCAAAAACCATCGAATTATATTCCGTTGACAATGAAAATAATAATAACGATAAAAATAATAACGATAAAAATAATAACAATAAAAAGAATTACGATAAAAAGAATTACGATAAAAAGAATTACGGGGCAAATTTGCTTGCAAAAGTTAATTTGAAACCGACAGAAGAGAAAATGATTTCCTTTCCATCATTGGAAACAACTCAAATGCGTCTTGTAATTATCGATTCATATGACCCACGATTTCCGGAACAGCCACGTAATGCTCAAATCTCTGAACTAAATTGGATCGGGCCCGAATTTCATTTGAATCGTAGTGGCATCGATCAATTGGCTGGTAAAACAGCAAGTCGAGAACTTGGATCGTCCGCTCCTCGTTCCGAATTTCTTTTGGACGATTCCCCTTCTGTTCCAGGTGAAGTTGATGTACAGTTGAACGATATCGTCGATCTTTCTTCCTTCTTTATTCCGATAAAGGACAGTTCCATTACATCGGCAGTTGCGAAGGAAGGAAAACAAATGGAGGGCCATTTGAATTGGAAGGCCCCTCAAGGAAAATGGTCTATTATCAGAATGGGTTATACCGTCGGCGCATTGGCTACAGTATCGACCTGTACACCGGGTAGTGGGGGTCTGGCACTTAATCCTCTTGATCCCGTCTCCTTTAATCGATACTGGAATGACAATATCGAACCATTAATAAAACTGGCAGGTAATCATGTCGGAACCACTTGGAAGTATTGCCACACCGATAGTTGGGAACTCGGTGGAGTGAACTGGTCCAGAAATTTTCGAGAAGAATTTAAAAGACGCCGTGGATACGATCTTTGGAAGTGGCTCCCTGTTATTGCTGGACAAATTGTCAATAGTCGGGACGAGTCGAATCGATTTCTGGCCGACTTGCGAAAAACAATTGCCGACTGTATTGCCGCCAATCATTACGACCAAATGCTGATACGGGCACGTGAACATGGAATGTATATTCATCCGGAAAGTGGAGGACCACACGGAGCTCCTATCGACGGTCTTATGAATATCGGACATTCCGAAATTCCAATGATGGAATTCTGGTGCAAATCGAAAACACATCGTGTTCGTGTCGAAGATCGCCATTTCGTTAAACAGGGGAGTTCTGCCGCCAATATTTATAATCGGCATTTGGTTCAGGCCGAAGGTTTTACAACGGTTGGCCCCCATTGGGAGGAGACTTTTTGGGATAATATGCGTCCGACCCTGGATTACGCCGCTACTGAAGGCTTGAATCGATTTGTATGGCATCAGTTTACATGTTCTCCGAAATCGGCAGGCTTGCCCGGTCAGGTTTATTTTGCAGGAACGCATTGTAATCCAAAAACACTCTGGTGGTCCTATGGACGTGCTTTTTTCGATTATTTGAATCGTAGTCAGTTTCTTCTTCAGCAGGGAATTGCCACTGCGGATATACTCGTCTATTATGGCGACTGGATTCCGAATTTCGTTCGCGGAAAAAAAGATGATCCGGCCAATGTTTTACCCGGCTATGATTTCGATGTCGTGAACGAAGAAGCGTTACTCGAATTTGCAAAAGTCAAGGAGAATAAAATCGTATTTCCAAGCGGAGCGGAATATCAACTTCTTGTTTTGCCATCAAGAGAAAATATATCACTTCCCGTTTTGAAAAAACTGGAGGAACTCGTTCAAAATGGCGCGAGAATATCCGGACCCAAACCAACTCGAATGACCGGCCTGAATCATGGTCGAATTGATGATTCGGAAGTCAAAAAAATTGCCGATTCAATGTGGTATTCCGAATCGGGAAAAACAAATGATTCAACAATAGAATCAGGGGTCCATTCGTTTAAAAAAGGAGGAAAAGTGTTTTGGGGGATGCCCACACGGAAAATTCTGCAAAATTTAGATGTTGTTCCCGCTTTGGAAATACAATTTAAAGATCCTTCTCCGATTCCTGTTGTTGTAGAAAATGCACACTCCGATGGAAAAATTCGACATATTGGCGATCCCATTGCCTGGATTCAGCGAAAAACGAGCGATGGAAAATCAATTTATCTTCTTTCGAATCAGGCAAATGTACCAATCCTGTTCACTGCAACTTTTCGTGAAGATAATATCGGAAATGGAAATGTACTGCGGATGCCGGAACTTTGGAACGCCGTATCCGGAGAAATTCGACCGGCTTTTATTCAGAAACGGATTCCGGCATTTAACTGTCGAACGGACGTTTATCGAACTGCGATTGAATTGAAACTGGAACCGTTTGAAGGTATTTATGTTGTTTTTGAAAATCCCGATACCTCGGTAATCAATCGGAACGATCCAATATCTGACCATAAAGATCAAAAGAATTATCGTGAATGGAAAACAGTATGTCCGATTCAGGGAAGTTGGCAAGTCGATTTTTATCGCCCTGAAAAACCGGATAACATTGCCTTTTCAAAACGGTTTGACGAATTGATTGACTGGAGTCGGTCTCAAGACGAGAACGTTAAGTATTTTAGTGGTCGAGCCGTGTATCGAATTTCGTTTCCCTGGTCGAGTACTACGGAAAAACCGATTTATCTTAATTTAGGAATGTTACGTGAAATCAGTCGGATTCGCTTGAACGATAAAGATCTTGGGGTATGCTGGACCTTTCCTTTTCGAATTGATATTTCGTCCGCTTTACAATATGGAAACAATAAATTGGAGATATCCGTTTCCAATTTTTGGCCCAACGCGCTGATTGGGGATGGAAAGAAAGTTCCAGAACAACGTGTTTATAAAACGAATGTCATAAAATTCAACAAGAATGAATCGTTAAAACCTTCCGGTTTATGGGGACCCATTATCTTGGAACAGACTAAATAAACCATTCTTTATTTGTAACCATTCACGAATGATTTTGGAACCACCGATATCACGGATAAACACAGATAGTCTGCCGTAAATACAATATTTACAATAACAA
>CAYUAP010000221.1:0-4301 GCA_964442735.1 uncultured Planctomycetaceae bacterium
TCAATTATTTTATTGGTGGCAAGAGAACGCGGAACGTCGATCATACGCTGATTGGTCGAGCCACGAAATTTCAGATTCAGGGATCGCTGGCTTTCGAGATACGGGCCGTCTATAAGAAGATCCGTTTCTTTCAGAAGAGATAAGCGATCAGAATCGCCACAACACAGCAATTCCTCAAACGTGAACCCCGTATAAACAACGACGGAAAGACCTCTTTTATGGCTTTCCCGCGATAAGACAGCGCATGGACCGGATTGAAGAAACGGTTCGCCGCCAGAAATAGTAATACCGTCCAACAGCGGGTTTCTATCGATAACTTCCAGTATTTCTTCAATACTTGCCCAACGACCGCCTTTTAGATCGTGTGTCGCGGGATTATGACAACCGGGGCAGTTTCTTTCGCAACCTTGAACGAATAGCACAAAACGCAAGCCGGGACCGTCGGTAACAGAATCGTTTTCCCAACCCGCGATACGAATTCGACTACCACTGGTGGGAAACGCGGTCGGCAACTTCGGCGCGTTTCGCGTCGTTGAATCGGTCAAGACTGCCGACGAGAAAACCGGTAATTCGTCTGAGACATAACAAATGAGTTCGAACTACGGAAGACCAAAACCTATTTTAAGTATGTGTCCATAAATCATTACTGCCATTTTGGCACTATATGTTGTATTACACATGCCAAAATGACTCTATATGTAGTTTTGTGAGGCATAACGCTATGATACATGGTATTATAATACTTGTCTTTTTGTTTTCAAATCCTCTTGAGCAACTTAAAATTGCCATACAAAGTGTTTTTTGGGGCTAAAACAGATGAATTTGCTGATTAATTACAATTATGATAGTAATTCGACAATATTTGGCATGATAATTGCTACCAATATATTTGCGGGTATCACGGAAGATTTCCACCTTAAGAAAAAAACTCTACTTGACGTACCTTATTATACCCATGACACAATTAGCGTTACTCAACAAACGGAGTGTAAGACAATTATTACGATACGAACGATATACCGACAAGGAAAAAAATATCTAACGATCAGGCAATCGTACCGTTATTGCTCGTTATGGATGTCGTCGTTCTTGATAACAGAAAAATCATATTTTCAACAAAATACTTCTTGTCACGTTGTTTTGGATAACAGGAGTCGTTCAGTGCGAACGGATACGCTATAAAAAAGAAGCACAAATAGGTATTATTGACGTAATATTCTATTTGTGCTCAAATTTGTACTGAATGCGGTTAAGCAAGAGTACCTAACAGTTCTCTTATTATATCGTATTCAGTTCCTTTTGGAAGACCAATATAAAAATATTTGGACAAAATATGTCCAAAAAGGGGATTGAATTATGTCTTTTAAGATATTATTCTTTTACGAAAAGTCCTATTGTGTCGTGTTTCATCGAATATTCGAACTGAAACATTGTAGCGGAAACCACCTTTTCAAGGGATTTCAGCCATCTTTAAGCATGGAAGGAAGTTTCATCGATGCAAATTGACTTGGCAAGTATTATGAAATCTCTGAAAAGGGAATTGGACTCGAATGGTATACAATTTACACCGGAAGGGTATCCCATCATACCGAAGAAAATGCTCTTAAAAGAGATTCCAGACGAGATATTACCCTTTGAGCACCGTAATCAGTGTCGCGATAAGCGAAAGACCATTTTGTGCTCCTTTGCTAACGATGAACTGCTCTACAGGAGACTAAAATCTCTTGAGAAGGACCTTGGTATACTCAAAGAGTATATGGGGGTGATTGGCTTTGACTTGAGTCCAAGACTTGGCGAGGACATCAAACAACAGAAACTCAATCTACTGATTAATCAAATGGTTAACGCGTACCGGGCAATACATGGGATAAAGATACTTTCAAACTTCAGAACAGGGGATATCAGAACTGTCAATGTTTTGAATTCGTATCCGCCGAACTCATGGTACGCCGTTGGTACGCTTGGTTGTTCTCGAGGACACGTAGAAAAAAACAGCATTCTTTTGCGGACAAAATTGATTTATGCACGCCCTGAACGACTGCTGATTTATGGAATGCTTCGGCGTGAATATAAGGAAATTCTTGACGAATTGGGTATTCCTTATAACGTTTATCAGGATTTCAAAAATCGTTCGTTCCAAAACTACAAATCAAGGAGGAAAATGATATAATGGATGCAAAGACAGGGTATTCGGACAGTGTTGCCGTGAGCAAAAGTAATTCTGGGAACGATCAGGAGTTGGCAATAAAGATCAGTGGAGGTGAAACGCGGAAAGATACTTACCAGAGTAACTGGAAAAGTGTTGATATCAACGATGTTGTCGACAGATTTGCCCCGGGGGCAACGCCAATTCCTAATGGAGGAAAGATTGAATTCACAAGCATGGATGGACAATATACTGTTTTTGCTGATATTGGGGGTGGATATCTTCGTATCAAAGATAATAATGCTAACCAATACGTTGGACTCAATGGTGAGGATTTACACAACTATACAGATGAGCGAGGTAAGCAACATGGACGTAGTAAGTCAGATTTCAGAGCCAAAACACACTTTAAGATTAAGAAACGAGGTGAAGAATGATACATTCGAGATTTACTTACATTATGAACGTACCACGAGATGCGGAGCAAGTCCGAAACGCCGATGGCTATTTCGAGGAAATGTCCAATGTGGAACCTTTTGAACTCACCAAAGATGAGTACGATTATTTGCGGGTTTACAATGGCATGTTCGACGTTTTTGACGAGAAGTTCGGGACGATTATCGAAGAATGTGAAGAAGAGCGAATTGAGGCAAAAGACATAGGGGAGGCATTGGAAGTGGCATCAGAGTATGCTAAGAAGGCAAAAAGTGAGATGGAATTGAACGCAGTGAACAAGGTCATTACAGCACTCAAGGTTGCCAAGGAACGTGGCGTCTTTCTTGAATTCGATAACGGATCGGTATTGGATGAGAATTAAAATGCGAAAATGTTCGTTGGTCTTTGATGGAAGGATTTATACAACAATACAGACGAACGTGGTAAACAGCATGGGGGAGTAACTCCGATTTCCTTGCTGTAACCCATTTTAAAATCAAGAAACGAGGTGAAAAATGAGTCCCTTTTTGTATTTTATGCACGTTCCACGCGATGCGGAACAAGTACGTAATGCGGATGGATATTTTGAGGAAATGTCCAATGTTGAAACTTTCGAATTTACGCAGGAGGAATTTGACTATCTTGATTTTACAAATCGTATGTTCAAGGCATTCGACAAAGAATTCAATCTCATTATCATGGAATGCGAGGAAGACACCATTGAAGCGGAGGACATCAATAAAGCCCTTGAGATCGCAATCAAGTACTCCAAAAAAGCCTCGACTCAAATGGAATTGAGTGCCGTGAACAAGGTAATAACGGCTCTTAAATTTGCAAAGGAAAGAGGTACTTTTCTTGAATTTGATAACCCCCCTAATCCCAAGGATGATTAAAAATGACAAAATACACTTACCAGAAGTTCCTGTTAAATCGGGACTACGAATCCATTGATCTTCAGAGCCACGTATTGACGGTTACTAATGACAAGATATTTCTACAGGGTTACAATTCCATATCACTGTCCACCTTGGATTGTACGGTAGACTTGGAAGAAGACCTTGGAATAATCGCAGGCACTTTTGATCATGCAAAGCCGGTGATGCTCATTAATGACCGCTCTTTCATTGATAATCCCATTTTAGTTGACTATGGAGAAGCGACTCTGAAAGCATACATTCATTGGTTCAATGAGCAAGGGTTGGAATGCTATTGGGGAACACCTCCCTTTACTGTTACTGAAGTCATAAACTAATTCAAGACGATGAAGGCTATACCAGAATTGCCCGACTCGATCTGTCGGGTAATTCTGAGACCGGATAGAATCATAATAAAGTCTCCCGAATGGTGGCGATCTGCGTTGCGAGCGATTCCCAGTCGGGCGTTGTTCCATTATGGATGTAATCGCGACGAGCCTTTCTGATCGCGTTGTGCAGGTCCGGCCATTCTTGCGATTCCTCTTCCGCTTCGTGCAAATGACCGATCAAAAAGAAGCGGTAAGAATAGCCGTTATGAATTTCCGAAAGAAGAACAGCCGCCGCGCCGAGGTGTTTTTCAACACATTCCAAACAAGAAGTTCGAACCGGTTTCTCCTTGCGTTCGGATTGGGATAACCGACAGCCGCAGTTCTTCGTAATGTGTAATCCGGACGACGAAAGAATGTCTTCGGACTTTTCCGCGATTTTACAGTCAATTCCATGAACATGGTTCGAATGACATATAT
>CAYUAP010000222.1:0-4095 GCA_964442735.1 uncultured Planctomycetaceae bacterium
ACTATCCGTGAAAATCAGTGTTATCCGTGGTTTCACTTTATATCTGTGGTTTCACATTATAGCCGTGAACGGTTTACGATTTTTGTATGAATTATAAATATCTATACTACCTGTACTTTAACTATCTGCCTATAACCAACAGAGGAACTATCCCTAAATTTTACACTTCTGGTTCTTAACTTGACAAAACCAAATTTTCGTATATCATATTATAATAGAGCTAAAAGGGCGTTTTAACCTTTCGTTTTTTCAGTTTTCGCTTGTAGCGATTTTCTGATAGAAGAACATTGCAATCGTCCTGTACTTGACATGACATCCACTATTTGTTATATATTATATTCATTATAAATGGTTAATAGATAGAAGGTGCTGTCGAAATAATCAAATATATTAAAGGTTATATTATGTCGGAACCGATACGAGTTCTCCAAGTTGTTTCTACGATGGGACAGGGTGGAATAGAAAATCTCTTGATGAATATTTATCGTAATATCGATAAAAGTAAAGTACAATTTGATTTTTTAGTACATACCAATCAAAAATTTTATTTTGATGATGAAATAAAATCGTTAGGTGGTAATATTTATCATATTCCACGTACAAAATATTATCAATTATTTAAAACATGCCGGAATTATGATCGTTTTTTTAGGGAACACCCGGAATATCGAATCGTACATTCCCATATTAATACGTGGAGTACACTTGTGCTTCGCGCTGCTAAAAAAGCTAATATCCCCGTCCGTATTGCACATGCACATACACATATTACACAAAAAAAAATATCTTTAATAATCATCTTGAAGATAATCAGTGCCATGTTCATCAATAAATATGTTACAGAACGATTTGCTTGTTCACAAGAAGCCGCTCAATGGGTTTTTGGTAAAAAGAATAAAGATAAAACAATTATTTTTAATAATGCGATTAATACAAATTTATTTCAATTTGATAGTGAAAAAAGAAATTTATATCGCAATGAATTACAATTGAATGATAAAACAGTTGTTATTCACATTGGTTGTTTTGATGATCAAAAGAATCAACTTTTCTTAATTGATGTTTTTTCAGAACTATACCATAAAAATAAAAATACAGTATTTCTTTTAATTGGTGAAGGAAAAAATTTTGAAAAGGTGAAGCAAAAAGTTCGGGATCTGAATCTTGACTCTCAAGTTCATTTTCTTGGTATCCGTGGGGATGTTAATCAATTGCTTAATGCAGTGGATGCATTCGTTTTTCCATCATTATTTGAAGGATTGGGAATTGTCGCAATAGAGGCACAAGCCAATGGACTGCCCGTTATTGCTTCCGATGTCGTTCCGAAACAGGTTGTTGTTTCCGATCTGATTCGATTTGTATCGCTGTCTCAATCGCCAGAATATTGGGCCAATGTTATTCTGGAGGAAATACAAAAAAAACATTCTTCTCGGGAAACATACTCTCAAACCGTAAAAGAACATGGTTATGATATTACAGAGATGGTGGAATGGATAACGAAATTTTATCTTCAAAAGTATAACGAAACAATTTAAGGTGGGGAAATATGTCTGAAAAAATTCGAGTATTACACTTTATTCCGGGTTACCGATATGGTGGAATTGAAACTATTTTTACTGCTCAATGTCAATATCTTGATTGGTCTCGTTTTGCTTTTGATCTTTTGACAGAGACAATGGATGAACTTCCAGCATTCGAAACGATTCGAAAACTTGGAGGAAAAGTCTATCGCATACCTCGTCCTGTTAAAAAGGCACCATGGCGGTATATGGCTAATATGAAACGTTTTTTTGCGGAAACGGGCCATTGTTATCCCATCGTTCACAGTCGTGTTCCAAGTCGATCTTTTCCATTCCTCTATTATGCTAAAAAATATGGTGTAAAAAAGCGGGTTTTGCATGCACATTCAACGGTTCCATCGGATTCGTTTGTTTTGCTTTATAAATATATTATTCTCCCATTAAATAATTATTATGCGACACATTATGCGGCCAATAGCAGTGTAGCCGCAAAAGCCTTTTTTGGAAACAGACCTTTTTATTGGATGAAAAATGGTCTTGAACTGAATCAATTTAAAGCAGTTACTGCGGAACAGATTAATAGCGTTCGTCAAGAATTACAGCTTAAAGAAAATTTTAAAATAATCGGTAATGCTGGTCGTTTTTGTTATCCGAAGAATATAGAACGAATGCTGGATGTTTTTCGGATTCTCTCTTTGCGGGACGATAATGTTCGTTTGCTCCTTGTCGGAGATGGTCCTGACATGAATATGCTTCGACAAAAAACGATGCAATTGAATCTTAACGAGAAAGTTATCTTTACTGGCCGACGCAGTGATGTTCCTGTTTTAATGCGCCTCATGGATGTTTTGTTTATGCCATCCCGTTATGAAGGGTTTGGTAATGTGATTACAGAAGCTTTAGCCTCGGATCTGCGTTGTCTCGTTTCCGATGTTATTCCCTATCCCCATTATGAACAACGGACTTTTTTTAGGAGTTTAAATGATTCCGATGAAAAATGGACGGAGGATCTGGTAGATCTTTTGCAAAAACCACGTTATACCGATGGTGTTCAATTTATTAAAAAAATGGGATTTGACGCCGAAAGTTCTGTTTCCGATTTATGTAATTATTACAACAGTATATTGGAATCTTGATATTATTTTTATTAAGATTGTCCTTTAGGTTTAAGTTTTTTGTACTAAAAAACCTATTGACTATGATACTCGAAAAGAGGTTTTTATGAAAATACAAATTGATGGAGCGGAAACCATTAATAAAGGCGGAGAACTAATGTTTTATGCCGTTTTAAGAGAATTATCGAAACGTCAGATATCTTGTAATGTTTTTGTAAATACAAATGAAGATTGGGATTTATCGACGGTCCAAACCACCCTCCCATTAAAATGCCGTACTGTTTTAAGATCTCCTTTATTAAGAAAATTACATCTGGCAGGTCTATGCCGAAGAATATTCCAGCTACCGCCCTGTTTTTATCGTTTTCTGACTTGCTATTATGTTCCTGCTGAAATTAATACAATCTTTGACGTCAGTGGTTTTCATTATGCGGATGCCTGGATTTCTACAAAAAGTTCTTGGGAATTACATCGTGATTATCTTCATCAAATAAAAAAACAAGGTGTAAAATATATTCTTTTACCACAAGCTTTTGGACCATTCGAAAATCAGTATTCCAAAAAGACGATGCAGTTAGTCAGTGAAAGTGCCTCTTTAATCATTGCTCGTGATACGACTTCAAAACAGTATTTAACAGACCTCGGGGTCGATCTTTCCAAGGTCTTGCTTTATCCTGATTTTACACAGGCTGCCGAACCGGTTATTCCTAAACGGTTTCAAAATCTTGTCGAAAATAAAGTCGGTATTATACCCAATATGCGAATTGTCGACAAAGGTAATATAACAAAAGAAAAATATGTCTCGCAACTTGGCGATATCATTCGGTGTATTCGGAAAAATAATATCGACGTATTTCTCCTGAACAACGAGAGTCAAAAGGACTTGTATTTGTGTAGATGTATCGCAGAAAATTTCGATAATACCATTCCCGTTATAACGAATCTCAATGCTCTCGAAGCAAAAGGGGTTATTTCACTTGCCTACGCCATTATTTCTTCGCGATATCATGGTGTTGTTAATGCTTTAAATAATGCGGTCCCGTGTCTTGCCACTTCCTGGAGCCATAAATACGAACTACTCTTTAAGGATTATAGTCAAACAAATTGTGTACTGGATACCAATAGTTCCTCTGAAGAAATTTGCAATATTATAAACCATTTTCTTGATCCGTCTGTTAATCGGCAAAAAAGGGACGAATTAAAAATCGCGTATCAGAATGTAAACAATTTAAATCAGGAAATGTGGAATATTATTTGGAAAACATTGAAACAATAATTCGAAGTTTATCATTATTGGTAATCGTTCACGGATATAAAGTGAAACCACGGATAACACTGATTTTCACGGATAGTTTTTTGGCAAACAAACTTTTTTATGATAATATTATTTATTATAATAGAAAATTGTTTAGTAGTTATTGTAAAAAATTGTATTTTACGACAGACTATCTGTGTTTATC
>CAYUAP010000223.1:0-4066 GCA_964442735.1 uncultured Planctomycetaceae bacterium
TTGTAAAATATTGTATTTTACGACAGACTATCTGTGTTTATCCGTGATATCCATGTTTCCAAAATCGTTCGTGAATGGTTACGATTTTTTTAAGTTTGTTATTGCAAAACACTATATTTTTCGGTAGACTATTACTATGTATCCGTGATATTTGTAATTTCAAAATGTATTTATATATACATTGAATACCCTCCAACAAAACGAGGAACAACCATGGCACGATTTTCCATTATAATCAACGATCCAACTCTGACCTTTTCCGCACTTCATTGCCTGACTTTTACCAATAAAGAAGGACATGTTCAAGCGGAAAACATACATGGTCATGATTTTAGGGTTTCCGTAACGATTTGCGGTCCGTTAAACGAAGACCGTATGGTTATTGACTTTATAAAGGCACGAACATTGCTCCTTAAAATAATTGAAAATTTTAATTATGCGTTTCTTCTTCCACTTGATAACCCCCGATTTCAATATGAAGAGAACGGCGATAATACAGAAATAACGTTCTGTCCAGACAATGCGGAACGAAAACAATGGACATTTCCTTCGGAAGACCTCTATTTTCTGGATGTGGCTAATACGACGACGGAAGAATTAGCGTATTTAATTCTGTCTATCTTTATAAAGGAACTTGTTCGAAAAGTATCTTCAAACAATCATTGGGACGAATATGAAGTGGAGCTTGTTCTCCAGGAGGCGCCCGGTATGGGTGTTTCCGTCTCCTCCAAAATTTCAACTATTCTTGTTGAAAATTAAAGATGAAGGGTGTTTATAAATGAGAGAGTATCACTGATATCCAATCAAAATCACCAAGAAATGACATAAATTTTTTCGGACAGAAGGAAAATGCGGTTCGATCCAAAATCTGGATCGCCCCAAGCGTTTATCTTCTTGTTGTGATCATTCGCAAAAGGCAAAAAATCGACCGTCTAATGTCTGAAATTCTACAAATGTTCTGCATGATTCAATTTGAAATATAACTATAAATACGTTGTTAAATGAAAATATGGAAAAAACAAAAATCAAAAATCTAGCAAACAGCTATTTTTGTCCGGTTTTTGATTGGACAGTAATGCTCTCAAATAAATGATAACCTATAGATATACAAAAGATTACACAATGTATTACCGCTGTAATATGTAAATTTTATTTACACATAACTCCATTGCTGCCAAATTAAAACTTGAGGAAGAGTTACGCCTGATTTATTCCCTTTGTATACAATATTTAAATTTTACTATTTTTCTTGTTGATATTCATATTGTTTTAATTATAATACTATTAAATGGGTGGCATAGTCCGTGAATAATTACTTAAGAGATTATTCCATTATAATAAAATAGACTAATAATTACAGGAAAATCTATGAAAAAATTTGTGCTAGTACTTTTACTGTTTCAACTCGGATTAATAACGACGATGATTACAGGTAAAACAGCAGCCCTGGAGCCTATAACCGATAAAACGTATGTAGTATGGGCAGCTCCCGCCAATCTGACACAGCGAGCCGGTTCCATTCTAACACTGGATATGGTAACACCGGAAGCGTTTGACGCGCTGGTTTATGCGGAATATCAAGCGCAAACCTGGATGCCCGGCAGTACCCTGGGAAAACGAAATCATCCAAAACAGGAATCATGGCCGCGGGAAACGGCAGGTCCGAATCAGTTTGTTCAGATGGCAATCGTCTATCACGGACAGACAATAACGGTCTATCGTGATGGCAAACTCTACGCGACCTATGAATCGACTGGAGCCATGCAGACGTTCGACGATACCGCCGTGGTTATGATTGGTCCGCGTCATTATGGTAATCGAAACGCCTGTTTTCTGGGGAAAATTAAAGATGCACGTGTCTACGGAGAAGCTTTGGACCAAAAAACAATTGCGGCCATGAAGCCGGGCCAGCCACTGAAAGGTAAAACGCCATGGGTCTGGTGGGACTTTACTCAAGGGGAAGTGAAAGAACGTTCAGGCAACTGGCCCGAAGTGAAATTATATGGTGATATTGCCGTTCAAGATGGTGCACTCTGTATCGGTCCGAAATGGGGGATGTTGCTCGCCAAAACAAAAAACAATATAACCGACTGGACGACCCAGGTTCCCAAATACACCTTTTCCAGAACGTTATCGGAGCAGCAAAAAGAATTGACCTCGAATCCCCTGTTAAAGCAATTCGCGGAATCCCGTCAAAAACTGGCAAGTGATATCTATCGACCAATCTATCATTTTACCTGTCCGGAAGGCGGTCTGAACGATCCGAACGGCCTCTCCTTCTGGCAGGGGAATTGGCATATGTTCTATCAATGGATAGAACCGATGAAGAACCAGATCCTATGGGGACATGCAATTAGTACCGATATGGTTCACTGGAAGGATCTTCCTCCGGCCATTTATCCCAACCCGGAACAGAGCTGTTGGTCCGGGTCCGTTTTCGTCGAAAAAGATCGTGCTATTGCTACGTATTACGGTAATCAATTAGGGACCATGGTCGCCGTTTCCGATGATCCACTCCTGCTCAATTGGGAAAAAGTAACGGGAACAGTCGTTATTCCCCATTCGATCTTCCCGGTCGAATACAGTATATTCGATTCCTGTATCTGGAAGGAAGGGGATCATTACTATCTTCTATCAGCGGGAGCGAAGGAAAAAGGTAAATTGGGTGTGGTTCGACCGATTTGGTATCTGTTCGAGTCAACCGATTTAGCCCATTGGAATTATCTCCATCCTTTTGTAGAAGACGATTACGCTTCCCGAATTTTTGACGATGGTGCCTGCCCCTATTTCTGGCCCATTGGTGATCAATCGAATCCGGATACACGTCGTCATATTCTTCTGCATTTCAGTCATTCGTCCGGAGGAAAATACCTGGTTGGCCACTATAATACCACGGAAAAGAAGTTTTACGTTAAACGGGGTGATTTTTTTAATCAAGGACCCGCCTGGCCGTCCGGATTACACGCTCCTTCCGCGTTTCCCGATGGAAAAGGTGGTATCGTTACCATCTTCAATACCAATCCCGGTCGACCAACCGACGGTTGTAATCAGATTATGTCCCTTCCAATCCAACTGAATCTGCTACCGAAGGATCAACTGGCCATTAAACCGTTCGAGGCTCTCAACTCGCTTCGCGGACCAGTTGTCGAAAAAAAGAAGATTGCTCTTCCTGCCAACAAGGAAATCGTTCTTGATAATTTAGTGGGGAACAGTTCGGAATTTCGTTTTGTAATCAATCGCCAAAAAGCGGATATTATCGAACTAAAAGTACTTCGTTCGAATGACGATGCTGAATATTCCCGAATCGCTTTTTATGCTAATCGCGGTTACATGGCACATGGCTTCGATAAACAGCGATTTAGTGTTATCGAACTTGACACAAGCCATTCCTCCCTAATAAATTCCGGAATTCGACCAACGGAACAGGCACAGGTTCTTGTTGACGTGGATAAACCAATTGAAATTCGGGTCTTTGTCGATAAAAGTATTGTTGAAGTATTCGTCAACAACCGACAGCTCGTTCTCGCCCGTGTCTATCCGACAAAAGAGGACAGTCAGAGCGTTTCGATTCGGGCACTCGGTGAAAATGCTGTATTGGAATCGGTCGAAGCATGGTCTATGAAGGCCATTTTTCCAACAAAGAAATGATATGAAGAAATACAAGTTTATGCAATACTTGAAGTTCCAAAAATATTTCACAAAAAAATAGCCGCATTTGCAATCGATTACACGTGCAGTAACAACAAGATCTGTAAAAGGTGAAACCTGTACGAACAGACATTATTGTATTAGTAGCCTTAATTCGTGAAGGTGTCTGGAAATAACAGATAGAAACCGAATACACTGGTGTATAGAAAATCAATTACATTGGACATGGGATGTTACATTCCGCGAAGACGGCACCTGTAATCGAATAGGTAATAGTGTTGAAAATGGTAACCATTCACGAACGATTTTGGAACCACGGATAAACACAGACAGTCTGCTGTAATATACAATATTTTACAATAGCAAACTAAACATTTTTATCTATTATAATAAATAATTTTATCATAAAAAAGTTTGT
>CAYUAP010000224.1:0-4023 GCA_964442735.1 uncultured Planctomycetaceae bacterium
CGGCATTGCCGAAAAGAAGAAGTGGTTTTACACGACCATTCGGTTCTACCGAGATTCGAAATGGTTTATCCGCCGACATTGTAATTGTTTTGGACTTTTTCTCTACAATCTTTACACCAAAGCGTTCCGGTTGAACTACCGTTTTATCCAATGGAAAAGTCGAATCAATTTTAATCACGACCTTGCCGGAAAAGTCAAACGACGCAAAATAATAATCGCCGTCGAAATACTGGCATTGGGCGGCATAGACGTCAACCGGTTTACCATCGACAGTAACAGTATAGGCAGAAGTTGCTTCACCTGCCGGAGCTGGATATGTTATCACTTCGGCCCGAAGAGGGACTGTAAAAATCAGAATGGCACCAATAAAAACACTATAAATGGTAAAAAATAATTTATTCATTGAGAGAGATCCTTCTATTTGCTCTTTACGTATTTCTGCCATCCCACCGGCTGGGTCCAGGCGGTTTCTGTAGCCGGAGTATGGTTATCGGTCCACTTCGGTTTTTTATCCGAAGTTATTAACGCGCGAACATAGAGATCGTCGTCGGCCATTTGATAGGACGCTTCCGTTCCTTCCATTCTCTTAAAGACTTTACCAATATCGTTGGAATATTCGGTAATCGTACGTGTCGGTCGTTCTTTATACAGACCTTTATAGTTTTCTTCCCCGGCGTCGGCTGGAACTAAATGATCAATCGTCTTCTGATCAAAATTCTTTTTCGTTCCTATAAAATCAATTTTATATTTGACGCCTTCTTCCTGTTTAACTTTAACGGTTAATGTTCTTGTTTTTTCGTTAAAACGAATGTCTTCCATTTTAACGCCACTGGAGGTATAGAAGTCGCCCTTCTTCATTCCGGCAATAATGGAATTGGGTTCCAGTTTGTCCGCACGAACGACCACGAAGACCAAACCGGGATTGCATCCGCCATTACGAAAATTTAAATGATTATGGGCGTCATCGGCCCCCACACAGTAGATCGGTTGGTCGCCATGAATCAAACGAAACGCACAGACGATATCCCAGAATTTATCACGACTGAACGCTTTTGGAAAAGAGGTGTATATTTCTTTTCCGCAAGTATTCAGTTCGTAAAACTGTAATTCGGGAACATTAATTAAATCCCCTGGAACAACGTCATAATGAACCCAGAAGGGATGATTCAGCATGAACATGGAATTCAAATGATGTTGGGCGGCACTATCATAGACGCTTTTTTGCCAGATTCGAATACATTCGGACGTTGTATTACCCTTGGGATTGGCCATTGTTTCGGCAACGTTGATTGCATTACAGTGAACCGTTTTGGATAGAGGGCCTTTTCCGAGGTCTGTCGCCATTTCAAAGCCGGGGATTAAAAGAAATTTACCCGGATCGTCCAACTTCGATTTTAATTCATGGATCGTTTTAAGTCGGACATAATGTTTGCCATTCTCGTCCTTTTGTTCCACCCAATGACCATATTTTTCTAAATAGGTTTTAACCTGTGGATTATCGGACGCAATTTCCTTCCAGCGATTGGTATCTGTCTGTAATCTTGAGTGATCGGAGGGAACAATAAAGTTATAACCCATATCACGATGAAGATCGGCCATGTATTCCGGAAAAACATTTCCATCACTCCAAAACGAGTGCATATGAAATCCACCTTTATACCATTGCTGTGCCTGTCCGGACGTCGAAACGCCAAACATGGTCACAAATACCATACCTAGAACCGCTAATATTTTATATTTCATAACATTCCTATTCTCTATTATACAAGAGGTGTGTATTTTTCCTGCCATTTCTACGACATTGCAATAATTTATTGCAATTTGACAGACAGGATTAGAACACGGAATCTTGTCCGTATTCCTTTTTCGGAAGATGTCTTCGTCTGTTTAAAGACTCAAACGCCATAAAAATACTATCTTTATAAATACTATATTTATAAATGCTATCTTTTGTTGTTGTGTTCTATCTGTTTTGCAATCAGACCGTGAACAGCGGGTCTTTTTCGATAGAATCATTTGTTTAAATGTTTAAAACCATACGGTGGATCGTTATAAAATCGGCAATTCCCGGGAATGTGAACGTCTCGTCCGCATATCCGCAAAACAGGCGTCCCGCCTGTTTTGAAAAAAGAGATTTATAACGGCCTTGAGTATATTATTTAAAGCTGTTGTTTAAAGTTATTTTGCATCTGACATTAAACAAAATTGAAATATCCTGGAGGGAATTCCGAAACCTGAAGATCGATAGGAACGAAAAATCAGGAAGGAATTCGGAATTCCGGGCCTCGTCCATTCTCCTTTACGGCTTAAGATAAAATTATGTCAAGATATACTGTACGACTTATGTCAAGATATACTGTACGACGTTATAAATTCGGCATTTCCCGGGAGCACAGATGTCTCGTCCGCATCCTTCAAAACAGGCGTTTCGCCTGTTTTGAAAAATAGACTTTTATAACGACCTTGAGTATACATCCATTAACTACAGACTATCGTCGATTTCGTCCCCCGGAAGGACCGGTTATTTTTTCGGCTTTTCCATCGACTGAACCTTCGAGTTTGAACTCAATATTCTTCATTCCTTCTTTTGGAATAGAGATATCCAGACCGGAGGAGGCAATATCGCCATATTTTTTGGGTAGATTCCAAGTGACGGTCTGTTCTTTTGGTTTAGTTTTACTATTGTTTCGCGCGGAGTCCGGATTTTCCATATTCTTTTTGGCCTCTTCCAGACTGATTCCACCTTCATAGACATTTTTGGTTACTGTTACATAATATTCACCAGGATATACGCCGTCATTAGGCAACAGGGTCATCATTCTGAAATTTCCCTTGGCATTGGTCGTTGTTTGTGCGCCGGCAGCTTCGCCCGAAGTAGCCTTGGGACCGAAGGTAACCAGGGCTCCTTCGACCGGTTCGCCATTAAACGTTACGACACCTTCTGCCGGAACCAATCCTTTCAGACCTCCCTTTTGGCAGCCATTCATTGCTAGAACAAGACCGATAAAGCACATGATCCATAAATATTTTTTCATTTTTATCTCCCTGATTTTATCTCCATGAAGTCTAATATTGCGAATGAATTATAGTGTAATGGTTTCGCCGCCATTCATGGAGCCCATGGAACCCCAAACACCGAATTTGGAAGCTCCGGTTTCACCTTGATAGAAATACCATTCACCCAAACCGTTTGTTCCGGTCGTATGGGTATTGATTGTATCGCCGATGAAACGAACGGACGCATCGCACAAACCGACGTTAACACCTCCGGAATGGAAACTGGTTGGGGGCAGGTAACTGCCTTGAGTGAAGTCGGCACTTCCCGTACAACTAGGAGCGTTCGGAGGCAGAATAGTCTGGAAAACAGCGTTATTAAAGGTATAGTAGAAAATCATGGCTCCCTGGCCTCCGGTCGTGGTCAATCCGGTTGCATAGGCGTCATTTGTTCCACGTTTGGCAAGACAGGCATTCGGTTTAATGGACCAGGCTCCGGAACCGTAGGCGGTTCCGCCACGCAGTTTATTATATTCGGAGGCGCCCTGGGTGGGAGTTGCGCAACGTTCACTAATCATTGTTGTATTACTTGTACCATCTGTAACTGCGGCAAAACCGAAACGACCGCCGCCGGACCAATCTGTTCCAGCCCAGGGATCTGTTGCTCCTCGAGGGCCCATTCCGAAGGGGGAACGTGAATTACCATAGCTGCTATAGTTCAAACGACCATAATTCTGAAGTACAAAATCGGCGTCACTAAAACAATAATTGCCCGGAGTGGAATGGGAACTATCGACCATTACCATTGCATCGGATGGACAATTAAATCCATCGATATTACCATGCCAGCAGTCCTGATCATTATAGGGACTCTGATACTGATTTGAAGGGTCGTTTCCAACATGGGAATACATCTCCGTATAACGTGCCTGTTGTTCGATAAAGGGAAGAATTCCGGCAAATGCCGTTAAATTTCCGTTTCCACCGAAACCAAAACCCGGAAATACCTGATTGGCGTCTATGTAATTA
>CAYUAP010000225.1:0-4003 GCA_964442735.1 uncultured Planctomycetaceae bacterium
ATCCGTGATATCCGTGGTTCCAAAATCGTTCGTGAATGGT
Organism: uncultured Planctomycetaceae bacterium; assembly: GCA_964442735.1. Lineage (GTDB taxonomy): Bacteria > Planctomycetota > Planctomycetia > Pirellulales > Thermoguttaceae > JAUNBG01. The sequence goes on from CAYUAP010000225.1 coordinate 41, forward strand.
TACAAATGTTTTTTTTGTAATTGTGGAAATTTATAAAATTATGTTATCAGTATTTTAACTTCCAGAACAGTCCTTAAAGGAAAACCATCCCTCCCCCTTGTAAAAAAGTTCCCTTCTGATAAAATTAGAACTTTATTGCGTAGAGATTGGACTGTATTATGGTTCTAATTATAGTTTATAATTATGGATTATAGTTTATAATTATGGTTCCATAACGATGGTTCATAAAATTTCTACATTTCAAAAAAGGAGAGACAATCATCCGATTGTCTCGCAGATAATAACAAGATGGTGAACAAATGCCTAAAATGAAAACGCACAAGGGAATCGCTAAAAGATTCCGTCTTACCGCCAATGGAAAGGTAAAACACCGTCATAGTGGAACGAGTCATTTGGCTTGGCGTATGACCAGCAAGAGAGTTCGTAAACTTCGTGGTACGGATGATGTTGCTAATAGCGAAGCAAAACGTATTAAACTGGCACTCGGCCACGGCGGTTTCTGATATTTGTTTCTGTTGAAATAAATATCAACATTTTCAAAAGGAAGGGATTAGGGTCCTCCTGTATTCTTTCTTTTTGACCTTCGGAATGGGTTGGAACTCTGATCGATTTACGTATCAGGACCTGATTTTCGCAAAAATGTATTGTAGATAGAGGATTATAAAATGAGAGTTAGTAGAGGAGCCGCTCGTCGTCAATCGAAACGACGAATGTTCAAAAGAGCGAAGGGGTTTCGTGGTGGACGCAGTAAACTTCTGCGTACAATGAAGGAAACAATTCTTCGTGCTGATGTATTCGCAACAAGAGACCGTCGTGCGCGTAAACGCAACTTCCGTCGTCTGTGGATTATTCGTATTAACGCTGCTGTTCGTATGCGTGGTTTGCGTTATAGTTGTTTCATTAACGGATTAAAAAAGACTAATATCGAGTTGGACCGTCGTTCATTGTCTGAAATGGCTGTTCTCGATGCGGTCGGTTTCGATAAAGTTGTCGAACTCGTTAAAGCAGTTCTTTAATATCAAAAATATTATTATTTTGAAATTGAATTTTTCTATTCGGGCTTGTAATATCATTTACTTGCATATCTGTTATGAAGCCCGAAATCCTTGTTGATTATTATTTATAGGAATAAAGTCTCTATTACTGGTTTTTAATATTAAATTTTGACCTATTTAAGGCCTATCTAATATTGATAAATTATGCAAATTCCCTGTTTTATCTATTGTCCAGATTTTTGAATCTTTTTATACCATGTTTTAATTCCGATTGAAAAATTTTTACGAATATTGGTTCAACTTGTTATTTTGATTCTATTTTAACATGATGATCTTCCGATAGAAAACAAAGCTTGTTATAGGCGTCCTCAACAATTAATACATCCGTTGAAATTTTACAGAATGGCTGAATCCATTTCTGATACAGTTAATTGTTAACCGCCTTTTATAGCAAGGAAATTTGTATTTAACAAAAGTTTGTATGGGGAGTTGTAACCTATATTATGGAGATATCAAATGAAAGTTACTAGAGTTTTTATATCATTGGTCATGGCGTCCCTGGGGATGACATTCCTGACCCCTTCCGGTTTTTCGGAAGACCAACCTGTATTGAATGGTAGCTCCAATCAGAGCGTATTAACAGGTGAATCCAATCTTTCCGGAACCAATCCGGTCTATTATTCCAATAATAATTATGAATCAAGGATGAATTCCGGTCCATTTTGTTTGGAAGGATGGATTTCAGGGGGGGCAGTATCCAATACAACTTCTCCGATAACAACTGGAGCTGATCCGGAAGAGTTACAAATGAATCAGTTCTATTTAACATTAGGATTGAATGCGGACCGGGGTTGTTGTCGTCCTGGAATTGGTGGACGGGTCGATCTCCTTTATGGTACCGATTATCTCTATACAAGTTCTCTCGGACTGGAATCTTCGAATACAAGAGCATGGCCATATGAAGGACCAGCCGAAACTGTCTACGAGGCAACGCCGAAATGGAATCGTAAAGAAAACGGTGAATATAAACAGTATGGTTTGGCAATGCCACAAGCGTATGTCGAATTTTATGCCCCAATAATGGCCGGTTTGAACGTTAAAGTCGGACATTATTATTCACCGGTCGGTTACGAATCGGTTATGGCTCCCCATAACTTTTTCTATACCCATTCCTATTCCATGCTTTATGGAGAGGCGCAAACCTTGACAGGTGTTTTAGCGACACAAAAGGTCAATCAGAAATTTTCTATTCTGGGTGGAATCGATCAAGGATGGAATACTTGGGATGGTTATGACGACGATATTTCGTACTTGGCGGGGGCTTCTTTAAAAAACAGTAGCGGGACTGGTTCATTGGCGTTTACACTCTCTACCGGAAAACAGGTGATAAATTGGTATAATCCCATTACAGCTTCTGATACCATTAAAGGAAATCAAACGAACTATAGCCTGGTTTATCAGAGACAACTTGGTTGCAATTTGCAGTATGTTCTCCAAAATGATCTTGGTATTCTGGAAGACGGAAAAGTACGTATCAATGGTAACAAAGCCGAATATGATAAAGCCCATTGGTATTCGCTTGTGAACTATTTGTTTTATAAAATAACTCCGTGCTGTACCTTGGGGGCTCGCTTCGAATGGTTTAAAGATGAAGGCCTATCCCGATATGCCTCCATTCCAACAGAACGTACTAATAGTCAACTTGACTATGTTACTAGAGGTGATAACTACTATAATGTATCACTAGGACTCAATTGGCAACTACGGGAAAATCTGATGATTCGTCCTGAAGTACGCTATGATTGGTCTGATTTCGAACTTGAGTATAGTGACGGGACTGTTATAAACGCCTATGATTCCGGTTCTAAAAAGGATTTGGTTACCGTTGGTGGTGATGTCATCTTCCGTTTTTAATTTCTGTATCTCAAGGTGTAGACAATATCTCAAGGTGTAGACAATATATATTTGAAAACTACGGATAAATATAGATTGTCTATCAAAAATGATAGTCTTGTTAATACTGCACGACGTTATACATTTGGTATTTCCTGGGAGTACGGACGTCTCGTCCGTACGTATAAACTTAAAGTTATCTCCTGTAAAATACGGTCTCTAACGTATATATTTTTATCCGCTTTATAGTTGTAATGTCGTTCGGCATTTAATATTTGTAGCGCATTAGGTTTTTCTTGCGTTTATCTTTATTCTTCATTATTTTCAAATCATTCAGAATTAACTCTATAGTTTTGTTTATTGTATATATATCATTCGTATAAATTCCATGTACCAGCATGGGGACATAATCTTTGATAGCACGAAATATTTGTGTTGGACTTTTTTCATCAAGAAAATGATATTCCTGAAGCATTATTTGGTATGTCATGAATATCGCTATCATCTTCACATAAATTATACATAATTGCATTATACCTACTTTTTCTGTATCCATATCAAGACCTATTTCACTTTTCCAAAGTTTGAACATTAATTCTATTTGCGTAACCATTCACGAACGATTTTGGAACCACGGATATCACGGATAAACACTGATAGTCTGCCATAAAATACAATTTTTACAATAATAAACTAACATTTTAACTATTATAATAAATAATTTTATCATAAAAAAGTTTGTTTGCCAAAAAACTATCCGTGAAAATCAATGTTATCCGTGGTTTCACATTATATCCGTGAATGGTTACCTATTTGCCAACGAACTCTATATAATAAATATCTTGCATTACTATCATTTTTTTCTTGAGGAAGATTACTTATAAATACAGTCCATTTTATTGCTAATTGCAGATCCTCGATTACATCATTCTCTCCGTTACGACACTTGTTTTGTCTATGCTTTTCCCTGGTCTGAACCTCTCGTTTCCGTTGTACTTCTTCGGGAGCTCTAAATGTAAAAAGACGTACTGGATGGGACTTTTCTCCAAGTCCTATTTTTATATCAATCGTTGAT
>CAYUAP010000226.1:0-3843 GCA_964442735.1 uncultured Planctomycetaceae bacterium
AAATTCTCTAATTCCTAACCTATTTTTCCTAAAATGGTGCGTCAGCCCTGGGTATGCTCCCCCCTTTTTTATGGGGAGTACCAGTTTTATATCTGGACTTTAGGATGACTGATTCACGGGACGCTGGTTCAAAGCGGGTTTTAAACGTCCGCAACATAGAATATATCTTTCATTGGTGTCCGCCGGGGGTATTTACGAAAGGCTGTCCTCAATCGGAGAGCGCGGAGAGCGAAAGAAAACTTGCCGAAGATTACGGATATCAGCCGGATATCGACGAAGATTGGGAACCGTTTCTCGAATACGGCGAACACGAAGCGTCAGTCTCAACCGGTTTTTGGATCTTGGAAACATCAGTTACCCAAAGAATGTGGGACAGTATTATGCCCAAATCCTGGGGCTATAACGAGGGAGACGAACTGCCTGTCGATTGTATTTCTTATCATGATGCCCGGAGCTTTTGTAAAAAACTGACTTTTTTAGAAAACCTTGCCCCGAAAACGATTCTTCTTCCTACCGAAACTCAATGGGAATACGCTTGTCGGGCTGGTACAGCGATGGCCTATTCCTTCGGCTCCCAAGCAACCGAGGCGAACGCCAATTTTAATCGACATAATTCATCCGGTCGTAATTGTCGAACTCCCGTTCGTTCCTTTTCGCCCAATGCTTGGGGAATTTACGATATGCACGGAAACATTCGCGAATGGTGCCGGGGGCCAGCAAAAAAAGACGATCTATACGGTCAGACCGTTTATTGGCTCCGGGGAGGCTGTTTTGCTGACTAAGATTTCGATATTCGATCCACCAGCCGGATGAAAACGCTGTCGATTTCTCGCGATTTCGGTAATGGCTTTCGGATTATTTGGATAGACTCTGAACCATAGAAAGATCTTCTGATTGGGTATCCCGGCATTCTATCGGCGGCAGTATCCCGGTCGAAATGAATTGCTTGACTTCTATGAACGGGAATTACTTCCGAACGTTCCCGACGACATAGAACGGGCCGCGAAAGTGTGTCGCGAGTTGCTCAAAACCAAAAATGAACGTCATATGAGCGATAGTTTTGGGATGACTGTTGTTTGCTCAATCATTTACATGATGGGCGTCATGTCCGACAGTTTTTTTCCTTGATAAAGGAAATGGTCTGCTCCGCGAGCAGACTTCCAGACTTTTCCGTTCAGTGCAGCAAGGAGTTTTTTCGCCAATGCTGAAAGAGAATATTCCTTACCATTATATTTAACCTTGTTGTCTCCGTCAACTACAATGCATGTGATTGAAGGTTTTTTGAAAAACGACAGTTCTGCACCTGTGGGAATCCCATAATCGGAAAATTTGAAATTTTTCTTGCGTCCACAGCCATCGTTGTCATTTTCTGACACATCGCCAGTTCCATCACAATCAAGTTCCCAATGTATTGAAAACACATCCAGTAAGTCCTTCTGACGTTTCGCAAGACTTGCGGGCGTCCATTCCTTTACGTCTATAACTTGCGTCGTCAAAGCGTAAGACGAAGTACCTGACTTACCCTTAAAATACTTCTCTTTTTTTAGCGCTAAATCATAATTCTGAGCCGCCGAATTCTTTTGACGCGGAAGTGGAACCAGATTTGCAATTCGATGTGTCCACTGTTTTCGCTCTTCTTCGTCCGGCCACCAGTTCATCCATTGGCTTCCCGGTTCAGGCGTTTGAGGAAGGACATGCTCAATTGTCAGCGTTGCCGGAGCGTATTGAGCCGCACCATCAGATACAAAAGAATCCAATCGCAAAATAAGATAGTTCCGTCTCACACCGGTCAACTCAGAATAAATATCGCCGTCAAGACATTTAAGCATTTTGATGATTTCTTTATTCTGTAATTCGATACTTTGCGGCCAGAAAGCCTTACTTATCTCGTTAATGAGCTTAGCATAACGCTCTATGCGATAGTTAACATTTTCCGAACAAATATGCATAAAGGCAGCGAGACGCTCCAGTTTTTTGACGAACTTTACAACCTCATCCGGCTGCCGATGTTTACTGAAATACAGAATTGCAGGGGGAAGCCAGTCTCTATTGTCGATTTTATTCAACCAATACAGATAACTGTTAATGGATTGTGCGTTTTCCGAGGACTGGTAATCGCATTTTGTGAGAACTCGAAAGGCTTCCGCATATGGTTGGATACAATCATTTATCAACGATTCAGGTGTCATAGAACCACCAATTACGTAGGTATTGAATTCTTCCAGCAGTGTTTTTTGTTGTTTGCGCTTGGAAAAGATCATACGAATATAGCCAAAAAGTTCGTTGTATTTATCGCGACCTGTCTGATTCTCGATACTTTCCCATTGTTCTGTGTATTTATCTTGTTCTTCCTGTGGAATCTTTCCAATAACATCGGCTTTAATAATATCGCTGGGGAGCAAATCCAAGCCTCTGTTGTTGAGAACGGAAAAAACACGGAAAGCTGAATCTTTAGACGGTGATGAAACAGCGACAATGTAACAATTTTGTACGATAAAACTGCCGAAATCAAGGATGCCCTCTTGGTCTCCGGCAAACTTGTCCTTCATTCTCGAAACAAACAATCTGGCATTCTTTTGAATGTGTTCCTGCGACTCTGTTTTTAGTCGATCTTTTTGCAGGTCAAACAGTTCGTCAAAACGTAAGGACTGAATATAATAAAAGAAGAAGTCCTTATCTGTTTTTCGTAAGGACAATCTCGGCTTTTCTAGCAGACCTTGTGTCTTTCTACCTGGTTCGCTGATATAATCCAAAAAATCGTTGCGGACATGGTCATCCGTCTGTTCTGCAATTGAGGCAAGAAGGATAGTGAGCGTGGTCAATCTTTGCTGCCCATCAATGACCTCTGCCTTGGGGGTATTTTCATCCTTAATCAGAACAATACTGCCAAGAAAATAGGGCGCGTTTCGATTATTCTTGTACGAATTATAAAGGTCATCGAACAGTTCCGAAGCCTCGACTTCCGTCCATGCATAGGGACGTTGATACGGTGGAATTTGAAAATCAAAATCCGAACTGAAAATCTTTGAGAGCGGATATTCCTGACCGGTGATTTTATTACTCATTAGATGCTCTCTCCTTTGCTTTCGCTTGTTTGTTGGTATCCGGCCGAGAAGTCTTTATTGCTTGCAGACTATCTGGGGCTGAAGTAAATTTTACCGTGTTTATGTAAGCCTCAACGTAATAAATTCATCTTTATTTTATTTTATCTGAATCAGAACAGACTTGCAAGAACTCATTAATAATTTTGGCAGAATTTATGCTATTTTCGAAAATATCCGTATTGAACCAGTTGAAAAATACCAGAACGATATGCGATCTGCCACTTGTTTACCGACTCTTCTTTCAAACAGCGGGTGACTGACGCGAAGGTTTGGCTGGGGGGGGTTACTTTTCGCGACCTAAGGAACTTGACGCACACGGGGCGGGTAGGGGGCAAGTTCTGGAAACAGAGGGAGTTTGGGACGGGAGACATGGCTTTTGGGTCAAAAGGAAATACTGGAGGAAACCGAAAAACGTAAATGTCGAAAGGGATTTTCAGAAATTTTTTCGGTTTATGTCAGCTCATGTCAGGGGAGTTTTTATCCCCTGCTGGAACTTCATGTTTTTTTCATCGACCATATCGACGCAAAACATAATCGAACAGTGGGCACCTTTTGGGCACCTCGCGAGTATTTTTACTATTTTATGACATTCGTTACATTAAGAAATAAGACCAATAAAAAATCACAGGTACCGTATTTTACGATACCTGTGATTAACGTTTGAATAGCCGAGGCGGGACTCGAACCCAGGGCTGACGCACCATTTTAGGAAAAATAGGTTAGGAATTAGAGAATTTGG
>CAYUAP010000227.1:0-3788 GCA_964442735.1 uncultured Planctomycetaceae bacterium
CAGATCTAGGTCGAAACCTAAATCAATGGTGGCCCCGTCTACTCGATTGGTTTCACATTATATCCGTGAATGGTTACCAGAAATTTAAGATATTTTCCAAAAGTGAAAATAATCCTTGGCAAAAAGGAATTTTGAAGTATAATATAAATATGAGTGAAAGTGGAGACTGTACGGTTTAGAATACCCTTCCAAAGGATTACCCGAAATGAACGAAGGAAAAAATAAAACGTGTTCAATGTTTTACGGCAGTAGCAAGTAATATAAGCAAAACGCTTTCCGAACAACATAATTTAACAGCTTAAAAAAGATGTTTTTTACAAAGATTAAATGGTACGATATAATTGTCATAAAATAAATATTTACTCAACTGTGTATCTGCTCAAATAAGTAATTTAACATTTAGGAGACATTCAAATGAAAGTTGGATTTATTATCCCTGATTATAACAATGAGCGCCGTGTTGCTTTGTTGCCTCAGGATATTGTTTCATTTCCTAACGAGTTATTGGTTGAACATGGATTTGGTGCTTCTTTAGAAATAGAAGATAAAGAATACTCAAAAAAACATTGTGTTTTGTTATCCCGTGAAGAAATCTTTATGGATTGTGATACAATATTTTGCTTAAAATTACTTCAGCCGTCAACTTATTCTCTCATTAGAAATAATCAAATGATTGTTGGGTGGGTTCATCCCACTGGTTCTGGTCGTGATTTCATGAAGGATCAAGTCTGTAAAAAAAATCTAACCATTGTCGATTTGGATAATATTAATCCTAAAATATATCGCGGTGATCAATCAGAAATTATACCATGGATTCCAAAAAATTTCATCTATAAAAACAGTTTTTATGCTGGTATGGCCTCGACAATGCATGCATTAATCTCCTATGGACTCTGTCCTGATAATAGCATGAAGGTTGCTGTTTTAGGAAGTGGAAATACTTCTCAGGGGGCCTTTCAGGCAATTAGTAAATTTACGGACAATGTTAGACTTTTTTATAGAAAAACGATTCCATTGTTTTATGAAACGATTGAAGAATATGATATTATTATTAATGGTATTGAGGTTGATATACCAAATTATCATATTATTAATTTTGAACAGATCTCAAAAACGAAACAAAGTTGTCTCTTTATAGACGCTGCTGCCGATGCGGGGAATGCAATTGAGGGAACACATTATACTTCTATTGATAAACCTATGTATGTTGAAAACGGAAGACATTATTACGAAGTGAATAATTCTCCTACCATTTATTATCGTAATACGAGTACTTATCTCAGTAAAATGTTTGCGCAGCACATATTTTCAAGGGATTTTCAGTTGTTTTGGGATCTTGCGAAAAAAATAATAATCAACAAAGCGGATAATTGTTAAAGAAATATAATAAAGAGATATGTATGTATCGCCTAAAACTGTATCTTGTATCCGGCATCCGATCCTTAAAATTTTTGTAACCATTCACGAACGATTTTGGAACCACGGATATCACGGATAAACACTGATAGTCTGCCATAAAATACAATTTTTACAATAATAAACTAACATTTTAACTATTATAATAAATAATTTTATCATAAAAAAGTTTGTTTGCCAAAAAAATATCCGTGAAAAACTGTGTTATCCGTTGTTTCACTTTATATCCGTGAACGGTTACAAATTTTTCAACGAGTCCTTCGGTATAGACAAAGAGAAATGAAATTCAAGAATTCTATTGTTTTTTAATGTGAACTCTGGAAAAAGAAGAGACTCAAGAAAAATGGAGTAAAAGATACAAAATTTAATTAGAAAATTAGATTTTACAGTAATATGTGTCATGTTCCAAAAGATGTTATATTACTTTAAGTAGTAGATGAAATGGCAACAAAGTCACGTATTTAGGGCCGCAAGTAGAATAGAAAAATTAAGACAACCGTTAAATACGGAAACAGAAACAATGGAAAATCATGATTTTATACTGTACGACGTTATAAATTCGGCATTTCCCGGGAGCGTGGACGTCTCGTCCGCATCCTTCAAAACAGGCGTCTCGCCTGTCTTGAAAAATAGACCTTTATTACGACCTTAAGTATAGAACATGGCCAGGGATACGGTATATGTAATGTCGATCTGAAAGCCCTTATTATCATGTTTATTTCAGTAAAAAAACAGTCTAAACTAAAAAATTTTGTCTAAATGTTGCGAACTTTAAAATTGAGGGCAAAGCGTCGTTATTCACTATTCGACTGTCTTAAATTGATTGATCAATCAATTTCTTAAATATATTTCTGGACGTTGCAATACTATCTTTTCTGGAAACACGGACGAGATGCATGCGTTTCCAGTCTGTCTGTCAAATGTTCCAGTCAACTTCGTTTTTCAGGGGAATAAAATAGGCGAGACGCCTGTTTTCCCGGCAGTGCGTTCCAGTCAACTTCGTTTTTTCATGGGAATAAAACAGGCGAGACACCTGTTTTCCCGGCAGTGTGGACAAGACATTCGTGTTTCAATCAACTCCTATATTATTATATTATATTAAAGGATAACCACTAGTAGTAGACAACACTTTCATTTAGGAGTTCATTCAGGAAATAAAACAGGCGAGACACCTGTTTTCCTGGCAGTGCGGACGAGACGTCCGTGTTCCAGTCAACTCCTATATTATTATATTAACGGATTGTTAACCACTAGTATACCAAAGCAACCAGATAAATTACACCATTCTATGAATGGGAACAAATTTTTATTCAGTCAATATAAAAACAGGAATACCGATTCAATAAATTAAGAAGAATCATATCAAATGATTATAATCACGTTGACAAAAAGGAATTTGAACGGTACAATTTAATTTAATTGTGAAGTGAAAACAGGAACAGAGGTGGAGGTTTTTAATAATGGCCATTCAAGGCTTAAAAATTATAGGGGAGTCGATCAACGATTCCGTACCATCAACCAAGGCTTTTTATGATAGGGAAGATTGGGAAGGTATTCAATTGTTGGCTCAATCTCAAGAGAAAACTGGAGCAGCATATCTTGATATAAATGTAGGTGGTCGTGGAACGGCAGTCATGGAAAAAGCTGTTTCAGTGGTTTTAGATGCAGTGACATTGCCATTGTCAATAGATTCACCCGACTATCAACAAGCGGAAGCGGGCTTGAAAATATATGATTCCTCCCGGGGAAAACCAATTCTCAACTCCATTTCCCCCCTGCGAATGGAAATGTTCGATCTCTATTCCATCCAGCCATTTCGACCAATTCTACTGATTTCGGAGTTTATCGACGCACAGGGAAATAGCGGTCCAGCTCGAACAGTGGATGAAAGTTGGTCTGCTGCACAAACTCTGTTCGAACGTGCCCGTCAAGGTGGTATTCCCAACGATGATATTATTTTTGACCCGGGAATAGCTCCTATCGGAACCGATACAGAAGGAAATTTAGTCCGTCTGTTGGATGTTCTAAAGAAAATTCATGATGAACCGGATATGCAAGGGGTTCATGCCTCGGTTGGATTGAGTAACTTTACCGTTATGCTCCCTCCCAAAACAAAGTCGGCTCAACCTGTTAAAAGTCCTCTGGAAAGCGCGTTTCTAACCTTGGCCATGCCGTTGGGGCTTGACCATGTGGTTGGTTCGGTCCGCCGAACCTATGAACTGTTGCCCGATAATTCTCCGGCAATGCAGTGTGTTATGGATTGTATACGTCAACCGGGAATCGGAGCGCTTTCACGGGTTCGACGATTTTATAAAAGCTAGTGGTAGACAACACTTTCATTTAGGAGTTCATTCAGGGGAATAAAACAGGCG
>CAYUAP010000228.1:0-3753 GCA_964442735.1 uncultured Planctomycetaceae bacterium
AGACGCCTGTTTTCCCGGCATTGCGGACGAGACGTCCGCGTTCCAGTCAACTCCATTTCTTGGGAAATAAAACAGGCGAGACGCCTGTTTTCCCGGCTGTGCGGACGAGACGTCCGCGTTCCAGTCAACTCCGTTTTTTAAGTGTTCGCAACCACACAAGTATTTTTTATTTTTCATTATTTTTAATAACGGCGTTTTTAAATTCATCCGGATCAAAGTCTTTTGACATAAAGCGAACGGATCCATCGCAATTGGCGGCAATTCCTCCGTTCTCGTGAAGTGTACAGGGATATTTAAAACCAGATTTTTGTAGTTCCTTGCAGGACAGTTCCTGATCGGGAGCCATCCAGCAGACCGCTTGATCTCGTTCTATAACCATAATTGTATTACTGGTACCATTAGTAATAGCCGACATTTTTGTACCTTTACTTCCCGTAAAAGGGGTCTCTTTTCCAATAATAACCGAAACATGGGTTAGTCCTTTCTTCGTGTCTTTGGGTGTTTTTGTACATCCATAGACCTGCGGCATTTGGGAATGAAATTGTGAATTCCATTCACTGTCCCATGGTTCGTTCAGGCGTATTTGGCCATAAAGAGCAGAGGATTCGAGATAAGGTAATATTAAAACACGCCAGCTATGGAGCGGTTTACCGTCTGCGTCCGCTTTAAATGCTGGAGGGAACGACTTGTTTGCATCATGATAATTATGCATGGCAAGGGCGATTTGTTTGAGATTATTGGTACATTGCATACGTCTTGCCGCATCGCGCGAAGACTGAACCGCTGGCAAAAGTATACCAACCAGTGCTCCGATAACAGGAACGGTTGTTATTCCTGGATTGCCATTAGCCTGTCCGGAAAATATAATTTTATTCTTTTCCTGTTTGGGGTGTAGTGTATTGAACATACCGTTAACATAGGCTTGTACAAAGGGAAACACCTTGAAGGCCTTGATGTACATCAGGACGGGATTATCCTCGTTTTCCATTTGAGATACGATCTCGTTAAGCCAGAGCGAAATAGCGGCTTGTTGAATTGTAAACAATTCTTTTTGAAACTGTTCGACTCCTTCCTGTTCGGTAAACTCAACTTCCAATGAACTTCCCAATGTATTGAGATCGATGGTTAAAACTGCATTTTTAAACGATTCTTTAATAATCGTTAAGAGTGGAATTATTTTGATTGGTGATTCTTCCGCTTTTTCAAATAAATCGGTTCCATCGACATCTTTTGCAAATTGTTCCAAATTAAAAGAGGAAAGAGAAACACACAATGTTTGTTCGGGATGATCAGAAAAAGCCTGTTCCAGTTGTTTGTTTTTACCCGGCTTAAAGGTCTTGGAAAAGAAAGCCGCCAATGTCATGTCGTCATCGTCAATAACGCTCGCTTCGAACGGTATTAAAATATATTTCTTCTTGAAATTGATATTGGGTGCATTAAACTGTTTCAACAGGGCGTTGATTGCCTCTGTCTGTTCTTCGTTTTTGTTGTCCAGTGGCAGAATGATACAACTGTATTTAACCTGTTTTATATCGGGGACAACGATAAAAATATCTTTAAGATTGGTATTCTTAAAGAAGGAATTAACGGCGGGTTTTCCCATCGCAATTATACGTTCCAACATAACATTGAATTCTTTTTCTGTGACTGCCGTCGATTCTTTATCGAATTGATTGGTTTTCATATTTGCACGAAGCTGGACTCTTAACGTTTCCGCCAGTTTCTCAAAATCAAACTGTCCCAAATTAACATGTGCGACTAAAATGGTATCCTTGTTGATAAAAGGTGTGATCGAGTCAAAACAATCCACCTTCTGGAATGGAGCCGATTGATCTGTTTTCGATTCCGCTCCGAACATTGAGGGAAGGTAAAATTGGAATACCAATCCCAGGATCAAAAGAAATGACAATGTGTACTTTTTCATCAGTATCTCCTCTATAAATGGAAACTACGAGGGAAGAAAAAACCGTATCTTCTTCTCCTCAATTGGTAAAAAGAATTTGCAACGACAAATAACGTGAATTGTAACCGTTCACAGATATAATGTGAAACCACAGATATAATGTGAACGGTTACTTCTTTTTTTTACGGTTTCAGGTTAAGTCCGGGATTCAAATCGTCCTGTTCCACCACCGTCTGTTGTACTTGATACCTTTTTTTGACATATTCAAGAACCTTGTTCTCGATAATTCCCTTCAGATCTTTATGTGTTAACGAGACAGAGCCGTTTTCAATCGTCTCGGCAAGGTATTTCGTCATGACACTCGTATTTTCCCCTTCGAACGAAATTTGATCATAGGAGGACGAGGCCAATATGTAAAGTCCATTTTGGCCCAATGATTTCGATCTCTTGAAATTGCCAAATCCAAACTTGCAGACATAATTCTGATTCCGACTGTCATTTCCTCCGGAAATGCTTTTCGAACTACTGCCGAATATTTTGCATCGCAGTCCGTCCATTTCTCCATTATCGGAATTTTTACTATTGGAATTGTACCCAATCGACTTGGCATGGGCTGCCATTCCTCCGGAATAACATGCATCCAAAAACATGACAATATTGCGTCCGTTAAGTTGCAACGTCCAATGACCAAAAGTATCTTCCATTAGCATTGTATCAAATGGTTTTGTAGTATCTCCGTCATAAGGAACAAGAAACTGATCGTAGCTCCCCTGACTTTCACGACTGGTTGATGCCGTCTGTCCACCATGTCCGGACCAGAATATAAAAATAATATCCTCCGGTTTCGTATATTCTTTCAATGTATTAAAGACCGCATGCAGTTTTTGCAACGTAGCATTTTCGTTGATCAAAATAATGCAGTCGTTTTCTTCCACGCCAAGGAATTTTGTGCAGATTTGTGCAAACATTTTGGCATCGTTTTCACAAACTTCCAGTGTGTTAATCTTTTTGTCCAGATACCTGTTGATTCCGATCACAATAGCATATCGTTTCCCTTTTACTGGCATGGTTCTGGATTCATCACTCGATATCGTCGTGTAACTGACCGAACCGGTTGCAAAATCTTCACGCGATTGCGCCGAGCCTGTACGCCGTTCTTTGACATAAACTTCTTTACGTCCATTCAATTCTTTTTCGAAAAGTGAAACATCCAGAGAAGAGAGGGCTGTTATAATATCTTCAGTAAATTTCCCTTTGTTCATTGATTTCAGTTTGTCCTTCGTCACAAACGCCTTAATCGTTTCGCGACCAAACGTTGGACCTCCCACTTCAAGATCGAAATTCATCTCCGCCGTTGGGTACATCATTTTTTGGTTCGCCTTGATCGTGTTGTCCTCAAGATACTTGTTCGGAACCAGAAGAGTCGCTTCGTTCTTCGGATTGATATTCACCAGATAAAGATAGCCATCTTCGCTCGACGTTGCACGGATAATCACCTTTTCACCTTTCCGATAAATCCGGTCTTTCCGATCGACATCAAGGAGAACGGCTGATTTCGACTGTTCGTTCTCGATACGGGCAATCGAACTCACATTATATTTTGGAACGGATGAAAGATTACGCGCGAAGGCTCCCGAAAGATCATCGCCTTTGGCCGCCACGGAAAAAGAAAGAAAAAAACCACACAGTACGGCTACTGTCACTTGTTGTATTTTATTCATATTCTACCTCATTGTTAATTGTGTAATCATATCTAACATACCTTGGAAAATAGACAAAATATCTCTATCTGTTATTGTAACCATTCACGGATATAATGTGAAACCACGGATAACACTGATTTTCACGGA
>CAYUAP010000229.1:0-3704 GCA_964442735.1 uncultured Planctomycetaceae bacterium
TAAGGGAGTTGATATGATTCTGTATCGGGGCGCACGTATAAAAACTATCGAAGGTAAAACAACAGGGTACTTTCATTTTCTGACACCAGTCGACAAGTTCGTTGACCAGTTCTGTCATCTTCTTGAACTCCTTGCCCGTCTACTCACATTGTCCTTCCTTAATATTCGATAATAGTTAATTCTTTCCCGATAAGTGCTTTCTTATCGATTGAAGATAAAAGATTTACCAATTGTTCGTCAGCAATCATGCCATTTTGGTAAATGGGACATGGAAAAAAACATGAATTGGGAATAAATCTTTGGGGAAGTTGTCGATTTTTACGATAGGAAGAAAGTTTTTTATTACATTCTGTTTTAACCTGTTGATCGGTTATCCAATGCCAGTGTTTTCCCTGTTCACAATAAACATTAGTGTATCCAAGTTCTTGATAAATTGCCTGGTTATTCTGTAACATATACTCTGACGTAATTAAATGAAAGTTTACGTTTATACTTTCACAAAAAACAGAATGCGTAAGAAGTGGATCTATACGCATACCTGTTAGTTCCATATTATTGCGAATGTAATTTAAAGATGTTTCATCAATAACTATACCTTTCCCCATCTGGTGAATTAAAATAAATCCAAATAGTTTGTCTCTATTCCAATATAATGGATTCTCCCATATCAATGGTGCAAATTTATCGCCAGGACACAGGTCTAAATATATTCGCTGTTCCTTAAAGTATTTTTCGAGAGAGTTTACATCATCCCGAAAAGCTTCCAATGAGGAATAGGGGGTGGTTTTGTCAACTAAATATTCAAAATTGGAAGGAATAATAACAGGAAGATTTCTGCCATTTAAATACAATGAGCCACAATAAGGACATACAACGGACCCAAGTTCACGCTCTTTAATACATCCGATATCATATCCCCACCATGGACATTCAGGAGAATCATAATAATAAAAATGTCTATACGGATTATTATGCTCTTCGTCGTTGATTTGTTCACCTGTAAAACACATATCAAGATAATTGCTCAATAGTTTTCGTATTTTAGGTGATACAAAAATATCTGTATCATTGTATACTTCATCAAGTGAATGGGTTTCATCGCTATTCATTTGAATTTCATAATACTTCTTAGTTATTTTCGTTGACATAAAAACCTTTTTTGGTGAATCATAACATTACTCATTGTATAAAACATCCGTGATAAAATACAATATTCGTAATCGTTGACGTCGATATTAAAAGAGTAATTATTCACGGGCTACGCTATCCATTTAATAGTATTATAATTTAAACATTATGAATTTCAACAAGAAAATAGCAAAAAATGAAAATATGGTAAACAAAGAGAATCAATCAGGCGTAACTATTCCTCAAGTTTTAATTTGGCAACAAAGAAGGGGCTTGGGTTCCACAAATAGAAGCGGTGATACACTCGCGCAAGAAATAGAGGAGATCACGTCCCTGCAGTTTACAGGTCGCTAATATGGTCTGTTCTTTTCCCAGAAAAATATCGAAACACGTCAAAATCGGTAACATCTTTCGGATAAGGTTTATCACCAGAGGAGGTCGGGCCAACTTTGAACATAAAAGTGGTGATGCCGTGGGAATCTTTGCCATGATTTGCGATAAATAGATAAAATGAGATAGATAGACGTAGAGTATTATGATTGTATTGCGTATCCCATATTACATGTATTTACTGTCCTGTGTAATTAGCGTCATAAATTACTCCCGACCCCTTTTCGCTCCGTTTTCTTTTAATTCTGTTACGATTTTTTTAACTTTATATATTGTTATTGCATTATATATTAATAATGCGATCTGTATAACTACTATGTTAAGAGATACAATAGCAGATATCAAAAAGATGTTAATGTTTATATTTTTTATAAAGCTAATTACGATAGGAGATAACATTAAAATAAGATATACTAATATACCAATAAATAAAAATATTTTTGATAGAGAAGTATCATTAGTTTTAACATGTTCGGATTCGTTGACAACATTATCATTTTCATTATTACCGAACACTATATCTTTAATTTTATCGGCGGTGAAACGTTGATTGTTATCCGTACTTTCTATTATTGTATCAGGCTTTATAATGCCTACTTTTGATAATTCGTATATATCTTCTTTTTGTACTGGTCCATACTTTAGATTATCATTGTAGTAATAATATTTTTTCATTTTGAAACTCCTTTTTATTGATACTTAACTTTTGTAAAATAGCATATTACCCCGTAATTTATGGGACGAAACGATGGTAAAACAGGCTGAAAAAAGTCTATCGGGCATGAACACCCTCCAGACCGAGACGGAGCAATATTCCTGTCACGGATTTGGAGACGTTATGTCCAAGCCTTGCGACACTTTCAATTTCGACCCCAATATACCCTATCAAATTACGCAACGCTTCACGGAGCAATTCGCGGCAACATTCGCCTATCGTTGTCATCTTTGCGGTTGTCCAATCATTCGAATTTGTTCCCAGTTGCAGCGTCAAAAGACTGTGCGCCAGGAAGACCAGATATATATGACGTGTCTGCCCTTGCGGGCTCTCAACAGACAATCCTCCCAATCCAAAAGCCTGTCGGTGTGTGAGACAAAACAACGCCTGTTTACTGTCCCGATGAAAGGTTTCCGTGCCTGTCCAACGACTGCCGTACGTTTCCACGATTCGTTCCAGATTCCAATGGATTTTATTCGTCGCGAGAATCTTGCGGGGTTCCTTGTCGTTCTTGTATTTCCACAAACAAACGATTCGGACTTTGTGATCGATATTGGGCATCTTGACGCAAACCGTCAAGGCCCATTGTATTTCGCCGTTGACCACCACCTTTTTACGATCACTCGACGGAATCGACTGCGCAAAATTTGTGGCCGACTGTTCCTTGCCCTTAAAAACAACTTTACGATTGAACTTCAGATCGCCGACATAACCGCGTTCGCTTCCGTCCGCGTTTTTAAGGGAGTTGATATGATTCTGTATCGGGGTACACGTATAAAAACTATCGAAGGTAAAACAGCCGGGTACGTTCGTTTTCTGACACCAGTCGACAAGTTCGTTGACAAGTTTTGTCATCTTCTTGAACTCGTTGCCCGTCTGCTTAACAATCGTCCACTTAACAATTGTCGGAGCTTCGATAATAGACATGTTCGGATTCCTTTCCGTAACAGTAAATATTTTCCTATGTCTGTTATCGGCTCCCTGTCCCCTAATTTATAACCCTTTTCCACTTTTTGTAAAAGTCCAGTTATAGACCCGTTCTTTAGGCAGAAGGGACAGAATATCTTTTCCGTTGTTTTTCATTTGATACAATTGCCGAACGTTTTCGGAAATATCTTCAATATCCAGCGTCCAATCGTGAACGTATTTTTCGAGAACTTTTCGCCGCAGTCCCATTTGCAGAGAGCGAAAAGCAAGCGGTGTTCCGTTGATATCGCGTTCAGGATCCCATTGAACAACGACATCCGAGTCGTGTACCTGTTTTTTCCATTCCTCATTTGTCAAGTCGAACTCTTCGTGCCAGGAAGCGGGAACGGCCAGACCGAGCATGATGTCGAAGCCGGATCGTTTAATGTCGATTGCCAAAATTCGTTCCTGACCGGGCTTTTGTCCCCAGCCGCAGCGATACATCATCCATAAAAAGGGGTGTAGCCTCCATTTTACGCAAGTCATTTGTCAAGATGGATAAAAT
>CAYUAP010000230.1:0-3520 GCA_964442735.1 uncultured Planctomycetaceae bacterium
CCTCGAACATCACCACGGACGCCAACGGCAACATGACGAAAGTCCCGAAACCGGAAACCTGGGGAGCTGGTTACAACCTCGTTTACGACGGCTGGAATCGTTTGGTCGAAGTCATTGATTCGTTAACGATCAATCTCGTTGCCCAATATGAGTACAACGGTTTGAACCATCGCGTCTTGAAGAAGACCTATACCAACGGCAACCTCACGGAAACCAGAGAATTCTTCTTCAACAAAAACTGGCAATGCCTCGAAGAGTATTTGACTGGTTCAGACACCCCGACCCTCCAGTACACATGGGGCCAACGCTATATTGACGACCTGATCTGCCGCGACCGCGACACCTCGCAATCCGGCACCTTAACCGAGCGTCTCTACAGCCTCGCCGACCCGAACTGGAACGTCGTTGCTCTTATGGACGCGGAAGGAACGGTGCAAGAAAGAATCATCTACTCCGCCTTCGGAAAACCAAGCATTTACACCGGCGACTTTGTAACCGCAAGAAGTACCAGCGCCTACAACTGGACAAGAACCTTCACCGGCCAAGTCCACGATAACGATACCGGTATCATTCTCTATCGAAATCGATATTACCATCCGACCTTGGGAAGGTTTGTTACTAAAGATCCCATTGGGTATGCGGGGGGTGATGATAATTTATATCGCTATATAAGTAACATGTGTACTATTACCATAGACAAGTATGGATTTAAAACCTGTGGGCCGACTGTATGGCTATATACAGGGAATTGGTGTGCTGAAGAAAATGTTTGGAATGCAGCAATGGAAGCCGCTGCTGGAGTTGTTATTTGCTGGTGGCAATGTGAAGTAGAAACGCATAAGTGTGTTGCCGGTCAAATGCTAACTGTAATTGAAGTGATATCAGGTATGTGGAGCGTAAGTACCGCACGAATCCCAAAGCTCCCGCACGAGATTTATAATCTTGGTGATCTAAATAAGGGGTTGATGAGAGATATTATTAGAAAACTTGGTGGAAAAGGAACTATTCTTGAACGCATCGCCCGAAGATCAACTCGAGGGGGTTGGGGTATTGCATCAGTTGTTGCCAAATGGACATTCGCCACTACTACCGTGATTGAGGCTGGTATCTCTGCAAAATGCGGATATAATTGCTCCCGTTAGTCTGAACGCATATTAATAGGTACCGAAATGATCATTTTTGAAGATCGAAAAAAGCTATCGATAATCCTCCAGCAATATCTGGACAGCGAGATTGATAGCTTTACTTTAGAAGACACACTTTTTCCCTCTGCTGATATGTTGGTGAGGGAATTGTCTTACGAGGTTGAACTGCAATTTAACGAAGCCAAAAGTTCGTTTTGTAACAATCATATAACCCAAGAACTTTTTGAAAGATTCTTATTACTTCTTGATTCCAATTTCGAATTTCCGATTAATCATAGTCCTCATGTCCTAGCAGAAGGTAACTGGATTATTCGTCTATGTAAAATAATTTATTTTTTAGTCATAAATAATTTTCACGTTGTTTCATCTCTTGACAGTAACCCCTTCTGGCCATTTTCTTCTATGGATGATTGGGCGGTGTTTCAAAAACAGAGAAAGTGTATTTTTTCAACGCCATTAGAAACAGATTGTAATTGTCTAGCCACTTTGGTAGATGCGAATATGCCCCACGGCTGTACCTGTTCAGCCTGTTTTCAAGGTGTTGATCAGACTCCTGAAAATCAAGAGTTA
Source organism: uncultured Planctomycetaceae bacterium (assembly GCA_964442735.1). GTDB lineage: Bacteria > Planctomycetota > Planctomycetia > Pirellulales > Thermoguttaceae > JAUNBG01. Next base: position 1,716 of record CAYUAP010000230.1, read on the forward strand.
GAGGAAGGAAAAGAACAGAAACCGGATGACAGGTCGTGTTTACGAAAGTAAAAACGAGAAATAATTGGTCGCAAGACGGCAGCTTACGAGAAATTTTGACGTGAGTGCGTACCGCTCCCGTCGACCATTTGATATTTGACAATCAGATAGCGTTAAATTCGTTCGATGTGAAGAACAGGCAGGTGGTATCGTCCCTCCAAAATTCGATCCGAGCCTTGATTCTAGCTCCAGCTTTACCAGCGATCATCATTCTTGGTGAAGCGCAAGGAGTCGAATGACCAACCGAAGGTCGAGTTTCAATTCTCGGCAAGGTGTTCTTCGCTCGACGATGGAAGAAAACTTCATTTGGTGTTCGTCCGTTGAGACTCGTATGAGGACGGTATTCATTGTATCACTCGAAGAACAAGCGAGTTTCCTCTTCCATTGCTTTGCGTGAAATGGGAATGAGAATACTTTGGGTGCAACCGTGTTTGAATGTTCGAATAACACGTTCAGTCAAGGCGATGGAACCATGTTTGCCAATGGCTGACGTGCCATGGAAAAAACGGACAGTTGACGCCACGTCAACCGAGACGCAGCGATTGGATTTTTTAAGGCATGGGCAACAGAGTCATTTCTTTCTAAAGAGGTCTCCCAAGTTTCTTGCGAAGACATGGGAGATGATTCCGTTGGTTCGGCCCTGTGTATCGATAACGCCTCGGCAGGTTGCTTCCCAGCAGAGCCTGTTTCCGCTTCACCGAACAGTTTTATTATACCGGAAATAGTCATCCGTGTCAATGAATTTTGGATTCTTCCTGACATTTTTTTGAAAATTCTTCTTCGACCTCTCGTGGAGTTCTGTAATTGAGCCCTTGATGAAGTCGCTTATTGTAATAATATCCCTCGATGTATTCAAACAGGGCCAACCTCGCTTCCTCGATGTTTTCAAACATCGGTCGCTGATCTATCCATTCTCCTTTCAGTTTACCCCAAAAACTTTCGCAAGGCGCGTTGTCCCAACACTGTCCCTTTTCGCTCATGCTTTGCGATATGCCAAGCAATTCGAGACATCCTCGAAAATCGTCCGATGTGTATTGAACACCCCGATCACTGTGAAACAATAAATCAGTCGGAATTTCTCCGCGAAGATCAATCGCTCGCTTTAATGTTTCGACAACCATGCCAGTTCTCATGTGCGATTCAATACACCAGCCAATCACACGACGGGAAAACAGATCGATGATTGCCGAGAGGTATCCGAATCCGTTTTTAGTCTCAATATATGTTATATCGGTCAACCACTTCTCATTGGGTCTTTGGGCCGTAAAATTACGGTCCAAAACGTTTTTGTTGATCCGATTACGATGCCTGGAATCGGTCGTCTTGGGACGATACCTTCGTTTGACAACACAACTGACGATTCCCGCTCGTCGACAAGCCAAACGAACCGTCTCGACTCCGCATTTTATTCCATGACGGCACACTTGACGATGTATCTTTCGGTATCCGGGAATACGGTATTCCGTTTGATGAATTTCCGATACGACTCTTGCTATCAATTCACGCTTTACATCCGCCTGATTCGGTTGTCGGGTAAGTGAAGCATAATAACCGCTTGTGCTTACGTGTAAGAGCCGACACATCATGACAACAGGCCAGGAGTCACAGTTTTCTCTTATGCAGGCATACTTTACTCTGCACTTTCTTGTTTTTAAAGCCTCAAATCCCCATGGAATTGAGGTATTTGAGAATCGTTTTGATTTTTTCCGGTTTTAGTCGGTCCGGGGAAATACGCAATAATTCTTTTTCGAGTAATTGAAACCGAA
>CAYUAP010000231.1:0-3478 GCA_964442735.1 uncultured Planctomycetaceae bacterium
ATATACATCATACAACTATACATCATACAAATATACTTTAGGACGTTATAAATGCAGCATTTCCCGGGAGCGCGGACGTCTCGTCCGCATCCTCCAAAACAGGCGTCTCGTCTGTTTTAAAAAATGGACTTTTTTAACGACCTTGAGTATATACATCATACAACTATACATCATACAAATATACTTTAGGACGTTATAAATGCTGCATTTCCCGGGAGCGCGGACGTCTCGTCCGCATCCTCCAAAACAGGCGTCTCGCCTGTTTTGAAAAATGGACTTTTTTAACGACCTTGAGTATATACTTCATACAAATATACATCATACAACATATAACACATCTCTATCATACAATTGCATAATATATGATGTAATGTGTATTATATATAACATGTTATATATTATACAAAAATCATGCTTCATCCCAGGAACGGCGGAGGAACTCGGCCGATTTTGCAAATTCAACGTTTTTATCGCCTTGGCAACCACATTCAAAACTGCAGAAACCAGTATAGCCGATATATTTTAGGCCACGAAAACCATCGACGAAGGTACGTGCATTCTGACCGGGCAGGGTTCGACGCGGAGGTTGGGTCCCGCCAGCCAGATGAACATGCTTCAGGTAGGGACCTCCACTGATAAAGGCCCCCATATCGCTTGTTTCTTCTGTATGCATATGATAGAAGTCACCCATAACGGCAACACCTTTTTCAAGCCCGCCACAGTCACGGCAGATAGACGCGCCATCGGCCACTTGACGCAGGAAGAAGGCTTCCATTCGGCATAAAGGTTCCAGAATAATATATGTATTACATTTACGGGCGAATTCACCCATTTCCGGCAGGAAATCAAGACAGAGTTTTCGAATTTCCTGATTGGTCATTTTAGTTTCCGAAGCGAATGCAGGTACGTAAATAATCCCTTGAGCCTTGAGAATTCCGGCCGTCTCCAAGGCACGTTTCATATCGTCCTTGAGCCCTTGAATTTTTGCATTATCTCCCTTGCACAGATCGCCCCCATGGGATCCCCAACAAATAACACTGACTTCCAAACCGGCATTATCGGCCATTTTTTTGTACTTCTCGCCTTGTCCGACGCAACCACCATGATATTCAACACCTTCGAATCCTAATTTTTTCAAGGTTGCCAATCGTTCTTCTTCCGAATCACCGGGAATAATACCTGATAATTGACTTGAAAGACGAAGTTTGGCCTTGGACCGCTGGTCTAATTCCGCTGTTGTCTTGGCTATAGCTGGTGTAACCGCCGTCGAAAGAGTGGCTAACCCCAATCCTGCTACTGCACTTCGTCCGAAAAATTGCCGTCTGTCCATAATTGTCTTCCTTTCTGTAGGATTTATTGTATTTAATTTCGTTCCGAAACAAGCTTCCCATAAATATACAGTCTTTCTTTTATATCGGGTATATCGGGCAAACTGTTTCGATTCCTGTAAATAATCGCCAAAATAGCGTTATTATCTAATTATACCTAAAATTCAAGTCTGCGTAAATCGATCTATCACGATTTTTTTGAAATCTCTCTTTTTTCTTCGGTATTATGTTAATATAGGACCTTTAGTAAAAATACAATAAATAAAAGATAAAAAATAGGTAACCATTCACAAACGATTTTGGAACCACGGATCTCTCGGATAAATACAGATAGTCTGCCATAAAATACAATATTTTACAATAACAAACGAAACATTTTATCTGTTATCATAAATAATTATATCATAAAAAAGTTTGTTTGCCAAAAAACTGTCCGTGAAAATCCGTGTTATCCATGGTTTCACTTTATATCGGTGAACGGTTACAAAAAGAGAATACGGAAGACGGTGGGTTTTGATACCAGATCTTTAGGTGTTTATCTTCAGGAAAAACAAGTCAATTAAAGAGGCTTTAATAATATTTTTCATGTTGATCTTTTGGGGAATATTCATTATAATAGGGGAGAGCACGACAGACGGGTGGTTTTGTTGCACTTGATATACAGATTTATATGTTTGTATCTTCGGGAAAAGCAGGTATTTAGAAGAAACCAATGTAAAAATACTGTAAATATTACCGGGAATGAAAGTTATATCTTCTTTTATGAATCCAGTTTACTTCCAACTAAAATGAAAGGAATTGAATCAATGACCAACGAAAAATATGATTGTATCAAGGTGCCTGACGATTTTGAAACTCTTGAAGAAGCGGTATCCCATATTGCGGAAGGCGGAACCATTATTCTGTCACCAGGTCTTTACGAGGTGGAAGAGACACTTCATATTGAAAAAAAAATGACGATAAAAAGTTCCACAGGCAAGGCTACAGATGTAAAAATATATGGATTGGACGTTTGTACCATAATTCTAACGGCGCCAACAGCCCGATTTGAAGGCTTGTCGATCCACAACGAGGGGGACGAGGAAAATATATTTGTCTACTTCGGCAAACCGGAATTTTTCGATTGTGATTTTCACTCGGATGAAAAGAGCGGCATGGCCGTTCGGGGAAAAGATGCCTGTCCGCACGTTGTTCGATGTACTTCCCATGATAATGGTGATGGTGGTACTTTTATTGACGAGCAAGGAAGTGGTTTATTTGAGGATTGTCAATATTACGGTAACGCACTCTCTAATTTTGATCTGGAGGAGGAGGCGGATCCTGTTGTTAAACGTTGTAAAATGTATGATGGTATGCTCAACGGAATTTGTGTTCATGACGGCGGTCGAGGGACATTTGAAGAGTGTAAAATCTATGGTAATTCCGCAGCGGGAATCTGCATTTTAAGCGGTTCAAATACACTTCTCCAGCAATGTAAAATCTATAAAGGCGATGCCGAAGGAATCTTTGTTACCAATGCAAAACTGGTTATGGAAAATTGTAGTATCCACCATAACGCTCAAATTGCCATGAACGTAAAAGAAGGTGATTTAACGGTACGTGATTGTCATTTCCATAATAATCCCTTTGTCGGAGTCCTTCTCGCAAGCCAGTCTAAAGCCTCTTTTGACGATTGTATTTTCAATAACAATAACGAAAATAACATATCATTGGACAATAGCGGGGAATGCCATTTCAATCGCTGTAAAATATATCGGAGTAAAAAAGTCGGATTAATACTCTACAATCAATCACAGGCAAGTTTATCCCAATGTGAATTCTATGAAAACGCCGTTGCCGCAATAGGAATTCACAAATCCAATTTGTCAATGACCGACTGCTATATCCATCATGAAGCAATCCTTCTGGGAATGCTTGATAAATGTACAATAACGGAGAATAATTGCCGATCGGAAGAAATTAAGGTTGTACGACAAGATATTGCAGATGTTGAATTTTTTCAATGGACCGTAACGGAATTGTACGATGAAAACCCGGATTCCAAAAATGAAGAAAATGAAGAAAATGAAGAAAATGAAGAAGATGAAGAAGATGTGCAACCATTCACGAACGATTTTGGAACCACGGATATCACGGATAAACACTGATAG
>CAYUAP010000232.1:0-3463 GCA_964442735.1 uncultured Planctomycetaceae bacterium
TGTGTTTATCCGTGATATCCATGGTTCCAAAATCGTTCGTGAATGATTACAAATTATTTATTATAATAGAAAAATGTTTAGTAGTTATTGTAAAAAATTGTATTTTACGACAGACTATCTGTGTTTATCCGTGATATCCATGGTTCCAAAATCGTTCGTGAATGATTACAAATTATTTATTATAATAGAAAAATGTTTAGTAGTTATTGTAAAAAATTGTATTTTACGACAGACTATCTGTGTTTATCCGTGATATCCGTGGTTCCAAAATCGTTCGTGAATGATTACGTAATAGAATACAAATCAAGAACAAAAATAAAATGTAGCCATTCACGGTTATAAAGTGAAACCACGTATATAAAGTGAAACCACATATACACTGATTTTCACAGATAGTTTTTTGGCATACAAACTTTTTTATGATAAAAATATTATGATAGCAGATAAAAATGTTTCGTTTGTTATTGTAAAAAATTGTATTTTACGACAGACTATCTGTGGTTGTCCATGATATCCATGGTTCCAAAATCGTTCGTGAATGTTTATAATAAAATTTATTATTAATAATCCTGCCCGGAATGATATTAGCATGTATGAACGTATGAAATTTCTTTATGAATATAGTTATCGGAATCAAAAAACTTCTGCCGTCAAGTCAGGATGAAGGTATCGCAGGAATCCCGGTCCTACCGAACAGTTGTTGGCTACATATTATTGAGTCTCGTCTTTAAAACAACTTCTACCGTCTTGTTTGGATATACTGTTTGTAACATTTTGGCACTCTTGCAGGGATTAGTTAAAAATATTATAACCGTTCACTTTATATCCATGAACGGTTACGAAAAGAAAAGCATAAACCAGGTTCACTTCCCTCGTATCATTCCCGTTTTCCAGCCATTACAGTATTCTCGTTTTGGAATATGGAATTCGACGGCCAAGACGTTTGTGAAGGAGTTGGTCTTTTTCGATGGTCTTGGTAGAGCCTTCAAGGGAACGGGCGACGTCAACACGATTCATGACTTCTGGGTAGTCGGGACGCTTGAGAAACGTTTTTCCTACGATTGAGCATAGGTGTGGGTATGTATTTCGTCCATAAAGTTACAAAAGAACATTCTTCCAGTTTTATTAATTATTAAAGCAACAATCAAAGAGTCCGGGAGTTCAATTCCTGGCAATCAAGCGGATATTTCATCCGCTTGAATTCTACAACATGGTCTTGAACCAATTATAATCCTTTGTTATAATACCTGTATCCATGAAAAACTATTTCAATTCAGTGTTATAAATATCGAAATTTGAATTACATGGGAAAATAATCAACAAGAAAGGGGAAAATATGAGGTTACTGATAACAGGAGGCGCAGGTTTTATTGGTTCGGCGGTCATACGTTATGTAATCAATACCCTGCATTGGAATGTTCTAAACATTGATAAATTGACCTACGCTGGTAATTTGACAACATTGAAGGAAGTAGAGGCAAGTCCCCTTTATTCATTTTTACAGGCCGATATAGGGGATCCTGTTGCCATACCGCGAGCATTTAACGACTATCGACCGAATGCGGTTATGCATTTAGCGGCGGAATCGCATGTCGATCGCAGTATTGACGGACCTGCCGAATTTATCAATACGAATATTGTCGGAACCTATAATATGTTGGCTTCAGCTCGTGAATATTGGAATACACTTGATTCCGACCAAAAGGAATCTTTCCGATTTCACCATATATCGACGGACGAAGTCTATGGGGCCTTGGGGGCGGAAGGTTATTTTACGGAAAACACTCCCTATAGTCCGCGAAGTCCCTATTCTGCAAGTAAAGCATCTTCGGATCATCTGGTCAAGGCTTGGTATCACACCTATGGACTACCGACCCTGGTGACCAACTGTTCCAACAATTATGGACCCTATCATTTTCCGGAAAAACTGATACCCTTGGTAATTTTAAACGCCTTGGATAGAAAACCTCTCCCTGTTTACGGAAAAGGGGAAAATATTCGAGACTGGCTTTATGTAGAGGATCATGCGAAGGCGTTGGTTACGGTTGTTCAGAGAGGGAAACCGGGCGAAACGTATAATATCGGTGGTCATAATGAACGGACGAATATCGAAGTTGTTCGAACAATCTGTCGTTTATTGGACGAATTACGGCCGAGTCCTGCTGGAACCTATTCCGAATTGATTACATATGTAACAGATCGTCCCGGACACGATTTGCGTTATGCGATTGATGCGACGAAATTGGAAACGGAACTTGGCTGGCGGGCGGAGGAAAATTTTGATTCAGGTATTCGTAAAACGGTTGAGTGGTACTTGAACAATCAATGGTGGTGGCAACCGATTCGTGAAATGAAGTATGCGGGAGAGCGTTTGGGAAAATAAACAGGAGATGAGTAATGAAGGGAATTATTTTAGCGGGAGGAAGTGGTACGCGGCTTCATCCAATGACATTAGCGGTCAGTAAACAGCTATTACCGATTTACGATAAACCGATGATCTACTATCCGTTGAGTGTTTTAATGCTGGCGGGAATACGTGAAATTTTGTTGATATCGACTCCGACGGATCTTTCTTTATATAAAAAATTATTGGGAGATGGATCGCAATGGGGAATATCGATTCAATATGCGGAGCAGCCGCGTCCCGAGGGGTTAGCCCAGGCCTTTTTGATTGGTGAAGAGTTTTTGAACGGATCGTCCGCCTGTCTTGTTTTAGGGGATAATATCTTTTATGGGACCGGTTTGACACCTCTTCTTCAGGGGGCGAAAATGGATGCGGAAGAGAAAGGGGCCATTGTTTTCGGATATCGGGTTGCGGACCCGGAACGTTTCGGTGTTGTTGAATTCGATGGTAATCAGCGTGTTTTGAGTATTGAAGAAAAACCAAAACAGCCAAAATCACATTATGCGGTGGTCGGTTTATATTTTTATGATGGGAATGTTTGTCGATATGCCCATAAAGTAACGCCTTCTGCTCGTGGTGAACTGGAGATAACCACCTTGAATCAGCTCTATTTACAAGAGGGGTTATTGAATTGTCGTCTATTCGGTCGTGGAGTTGCTTGGTTGGATACAGGAACACCGGAGTCCATGTCGGAAGCATCGACTTTTATCGAGGTCATCGAAAAACGCCAGGGGTTAAAAGTCGCCTGTCTGGAAGAAATTGCGGTCAACCAACGTTTTGTTACGCCGGATCATATTTTGGGTTTGATTAAGGATGCCAAAGGAAGTTATTACAAATACATTCGGGAACAAATGCAGGAAGAAAAAAATAAAAATTAATATATACAATAAAGAATAATCAATCAGAAGAAAATATGGAATTCAATTCTTCGCTGTCTCTAGTGGTTGCGAACACTTAAAAAATGAAGTTGACTGGAGCGCGGACGTCTCCTCCGCACTGCCGGGAAAACAGGCGTCTCGCCTGTTTTGCCTCTATTCTATAAACGTAAAGTATTAACCA
>CAYUAP010000233.1:0-3327 GCA_964442735.1 uncultured Planctomycetaceae bacterium
CAGATCTAGGTCGAAACCTAAATCAATGGTGGCCCCGTCTACTCGATTGGTTTCATATTATATCTGTGGTTTCATTTTATCTATTATCATAAATAATTTTATCATAAAAAAGTTTGTTTGCCATAAAACTATCCGTGAAAATCAGTATATTCGTGGTTTCACTTTATATCTGTGAACGGTTACCTTCCAGTTTATCTCTTTTTACTTTTCGATTTTTTATTGGAGGCTATACTTTTTATTCTTCTTTCCGCTTCAATTTCTTGTGTTTCCTTTTCTGTGTTTCTTCTTCCTTCTTTTTCATTTTTTGCAAATGTTCTTCGGTCCGTATCTTTCCCGTTTGACTGTCAGGATCAAAGAGCGCCTCAATCGTCAGATTTTTATATCGCGGTAAATTATACCCCAACGACACATAAGCGATTTTCGTTAAATCGCTATAAGGTATTCCCATACGTTCGATCACGTTACAATATGCTTCCGGAATCGTCAATGCTTCGTCTTTTTGAGCGTTCAACAATCGCCTTTGTAAAATATAATGGTACAATTCAAAATAGGATGTCATTTGCTGGGACCCAAGCCTGCGATAATCCCTGATATACAAATGAAGATCAATCAAAACATTTAAATGTTCCGCGTCGTTTCGCATCATTGTTGCCAGAAGTCCGGTTTTTTGCACCATTAAACACTCTTCTATATTCCTATCGAAAATGTCACGCCATTTCTTATCAAAGTGACGTTGTTTCGAATTAACCTCTTTCCAGAACTCCTTTTTTTTCGCTTTGTATTCCTCTGGTTTTGTTTCTTTCATCGCCTTAATTTTATCCAGTTCCGCAAAATCAAGATCACAACAAGGTACGTCTTTACTTTGTTGAAGGAAATATCGTATCAACGCCAGAAATTTATTGCACCCTTTCTTTGGGAGATTATTTTTGTCGATATACTCATACATATCGTAATAAACCTCGAGGTTAAGTTTATCTTTTGATTCTATTAATGCAAGATCCCGATCAAAAGTGGCAAATGCGATATAATAGCGGGCATTCACTTTGACAAGGTTTTTAATCGCAACATAGGCAACTGTCAGATAAAGGCCCGTAAGCGCTTTAAGACGTTCTATCTCGAAATTTTTGTTGGTACTTTTTTTGGTGGCGTAATCCACAATAAGATCTTTTTGCGACAGAAGTGAATCAAAAGAAAAATCGGTAATACGTGAGGTCAGTATTTCTATTTGCTGATCAAGCCTATCATGTGCATCTTTTTCACTTGTATTGGCGAGATAGGACACGATCTGACTTTCTGGAAGACGAGTTAAAACATAATGGACGATTTTCCTGTTTTGCATTAAAGCGCGAACGGTCTCCGGCTTCGTGTATCGTACGAGATAGAGGAAACGCCGGGACATGATAACATTTTTTGCGATAAAATTTCGGAAGGGATTGATTTGGGTCTTACGTTGTTTATAATCCGAAGCCTGTGGACTAATCAATATATTTTCATCGAGCCAGTCATTGGTTACGTATTGTTTGTCGGAAACACCAAGCGTCTTAATCGCCGCCTCATACAAAATTCGTTTGGCTCCTTCCAAATCGGGCTTCATTTTACCAATACTGACCAGATTCCGAAGTTGCTGGGCAACCTTTCCGGCAAAATGAGACTCAAATTCGTTAAAAGCGCCATAATGCTTGGCAAAAATCACCTTTTCCCCCAAATTTTCAAGGATATCAATAAAGGCCTGAATATTCTCAAATTTATGAATGTATGCCGTCAAAAGTTCGTTGATTTCCTTGCCTTCCATAAAGTTACATAAAAAAGAGAGAATCTGGACAAAGGGAATCCCGTTGCTTGAACTCAATGCGACTTCGTTCATCCACACTTGCGGAATATCTTCAACTTTATCCTTACCAACTAACGTGGCATAGGTAGTATTGAATTCAAGGGGCGCAAGCAACAGATCCAATTTGGACTTAACTTGATTTTTTATGTTCCGTACAAATGTCTGATAGAGATTCTCCTTTTCTTCCTCGTCGGAAGTGAGACGTAATTCGGCAACCAGTTTGTCAAGTTGTTGCGAGCCACAAAAATGCTGATAAAGAAGATAATCGGTAATTGTATAGAGTTTTGAACGATAGGAATTGTATTTCTTATCTTTCAGAAAAGAATAAGACTCCTTAATGAGAATTTCCCGTATCTTCGTCATATTCGCTCCAAGATTTTTGCCCATTTTGAGAATGGCAAAGCGGTAATAATCCTGAACAATGTCCTTTTTCTTTTCATCGTTTTTCACTCCCAGAATACGAAAAATAATCGAGAGATTCGTCTTCGATTTATTCAGAAAATCGCGATTGATCTCATCAATTCGTTTTTTGTATAAATTCGCAATGATATCCCAATTTCCTTGATTAGCTTTAAGAGATTTTTGGAAATAGACTCCATTCTCAAAGATCGGTTTCCCCCAGTGCGCCGTTATCTGCCGTAACATACTGAGATTACGCAAGACATCGTAATTATGTTTGTTTATTTCTTCAAACAACTTTTCATCTTTAGCATCCTTTATATTATCCTTTTTCTTATCCTTTTTCTTATCCTCTTTCTTTTTTGGGAAAATTTTAAATGCGTCGCCAAAAAAGCCAAAATAAGGGGTCATCTTTTTCAGAGTCTCTTTTTTTTTCTCCTCCGATAATGATAGCCCCACCACATCGGTCGGATCGGCCTGAAGATTATTGATGGTGTATACAATGTCACAGATATAAATTCCAAGAATTTTAAAAATATCAAGGATATTGTAAATGATTTGGATTCGAATGTTGTCCTTGGAAAACTTCTGTCCGAAAAACTCTTTCTCCAAAGTCTCTTTCAATCCGAGGTAATCGTCACTGACTTCCTCCGCCGGATTGTCAAGGATCGTTTCCAGGATTCCCCGTTCAAGGGCAATATCTTTGTCTATCCTTTGAATGGTTAATGGACCCGCACTACAGGGCAAGGAAAGATCTTTCCCCTGTGCGTCAGTATCCATCGCTATGTCCGCTTGGTTACCACGGCCAAATGTTGTGATCGCAAGTCGGCTGTCGCCATGGACCAGAACGGATTTAACTCCCATTCGTTTCGATTTCGTTTTCGTATTGTTCGACATAAATCGCTCCTTATAAATAGTTGTCGTATTCATTCAATATATAACTTTGTCAATGTATAACTTTGTCAATGTATAACTTTGTCAATGTATAGTTTTGTCAATGTATAGTTTTGTCAATGTATAGTTTTGTCAATAGTAACAATTCACGGATATAAAGTGAAACCACGGATAACACAGATTTTCACGGATAGTTTTTTGGC
>CAYUAP010000234.1:0-3213 GCA_964442735.1 uncultured Planctomycetaceae bacterium
AATTTTGCAAGAAGTTGAGTGAAATGTCACAAATAGAGATACGATTGCCAACGGAGGCGGAATGGGAATATGCGTGTCGGGCCGGGGGCTGGAACAGCGACGCCGGGGGCTGCCGGTCGGCTTTCCGGGGCAGGGACGATCCGGGCTACCGGGACTACAGCCTGGGCTTCCGCCTCGCCGCGAGTTCGGCACAGTAAAAGCAGGACAAGCAAGAGCGCCGCGGGAGAGCGGGACGTAATCGGCGAGCCGCCCGGGACGGGCGCAGCCGCCGAAGGAGTCCCGGTCATCCGCGTAGCGCGCAGGTAACAAGTCCGGTTTCTCCCGGGGGATTGTTAAAGGGGCAGAGCACCCTTAACCGAACTTGCAAAAATGTGGCATTTGAGTAAAATGGGTAAAATGGAGATTTTATGCCATAGAGAGTATTTACAATAGTCCGTAGTGGCGATTCCGGACAGGAAGATTAAGAAAAGGCAAAAAAATAACTAAAAGGAGATGAAGAAGAAAACTGGCAGATTACAAGTTGCAATTTTTACATAAACGCAAGGGTGTTATAAAAGTCTGTTTTTCAAAACAGGCGAGACGCCTGTTTTGAGGATGCGAGCGGACGTCCGCGCCGTTTTTCCTTCGGCGGTTCCGGTAGACGGTACAACTTCGTGTTGCTCTTGAATCGCGTCACGATCTCCACTCCCAATTTCGCCATTTCGGTAAATACCACTTCCGATACATAACCGCGATCAAACAGCAGTTGTATCGGTTTATCCTGTGTTTTCAACGTCGGATGTGCCTTCTTGAGCATCTCGACCAGAAGTTCGAGTTTCGTTTTGAACTCCGGTCGTATCCCTTCTTCGAGCTTCTTCAGATCGTCTTTCCTTATATATAAGCGGTTCAGCAAAGGAAGGCTAATCGTTCCCCACTTCGGGTGTTCGACGATCAACGACAGTACGACCCACGAGTGCCCGTAGCACGTTGTCGCTTTTAAGTTCGGACTCGTCGGGTCATGGTGCCATCCGGCACCTTCGATTTTCGGACCAGAACGCTTGGTCGTCGAATCATCTAACGCCAAATATATCCGAACATCTTGTGTCAATATCGGGCGCAAGTATGCGATCAACCAATCGTCATATTCTCCCTGCAGTACCGATGTCTGCTTGCCCAAACGGGACAAGTGGTGATAAAACTTCTTATAATGCCGTTGTTCTTCGACGGTCCGAACCCACGATGAAACAGTCGAACACGCCAGCAATGCTCCGTGAATTATTTTCACAAACCACGGCCAACCGGGCTTGTACAATGCCCCGCTCATTGCTACAATAAACGTATGGATCCAACTTTTCGCTTCATGCGGCTTGTTGCTCATCCTGAGACTCCTCTGTGTTAAAGTTTAGTATGTTTTGATTCCAAACTATAACACATGAGTCTTTTTTTTCACAGAGCAATTTTTCAAATTTTTTCCTTTTGGTCAAAAATCGGGGAAAGTGCAGTACTTTATATTATTGATATTTATGGATCTCAAAATTTTTGTACGAATCATTCATGGTTATATTCTTTGTAACCATTATAATATTCTAAAACTGAAATGTCAATTGTTTTTTACTTTTTTAAAATACCGGCCTGTAACCGCGTCTGAAAACATTTCATGTGAATCAATAAAAAAACGACCGACACAATAATTACTACCATACTCTAATTACGTATTGACTATTTCCTTTTTTTGATTATTGTATGAATACGACCATCTCTTTTGTTCGTCCTTCTCTAATATGAGTGTCAATTGATTTCTATTTTTTGCAAACTATTTTTTAATTTTCCAGAAAATTAAAAAATAGTTTTTCTGGAATCAACTTCATTCACGTTTTAACGATAAAAAAGTTTTGGCAATAAAAAAGTATCTCCCCTTCTTTTACTGGTGGTAAAAATAGGAAAGATATCGATGCAAAAGAAGTCCAAAAGAGAATCTAAAAGCATGCAAAAATACATTAAGCACCTTGTCTGTATTATCCATATTAAATTTCGTAGCTTAAATAAACACCTCCCATCCCCAAGACAGGAGTATTTATAGTGAATGTTAAGTTTTAAAAAACATGTTAAATAACAGTTCGTTTCAGATAGGGTATTTTCGAGATAATTACAGTTAAAATACAGGATAAAATTAACGTTGCAATTAAAATAGAAGGGACCTGTAAATAAACAGGGAATATGGAAAATAAATTAATTTTTTTAATAAAAAGAACGACAAATCCATGAACTAAATAAATTCCAAATGAATAGAAAGATAAATTGAAAACGATAGATGCCAATCGAGTTGATTTCAATGGCGGAAACATCAGACACAAGCCGAATAAAAGAAATGTTTGAATAGTACACAATGGATGAAGATAACTGATAATGGAATAATTCGTATTCCAATAGGCAATGACAATCGTTGAAATAATTAATAGCAGCATAAAGGTCAATACCCAAAAGACTTTATTCTTGATATTTATAAAAAAAGATCCAAATAATTTACCTGCAAAAAAGTATGGAAGATAGGCAATGAACATAATTAAAAAGAATCCGGCACCTCCAGTTCTGTTGAGAAGGTAATTTTCATAATCGGATAACCATTCTCCAAGAAATAAATAGACTATAATACAAGCAAGTTGCAATTTAGAACATTTTCCGATACATTCAGTTAAAAATGGCGCGGCTAAATAAAAACCAACGGTCATTCCCAAATACCATAGATGATAAAATAGAGCACCATGGAAAAAATAAACTTGCATACGGTGGAAATATTCCGCAAAGTCTTTTTTACAAAGTATGACATCTTGAAGATACCAAACCAATACACCGATAAGAGACCAAAAAATAAAAGGAATCAAAATACGATTCATTCGGCGTTTATAAAAGGTTGCGATTGACGATATCTTTACTTTGGCTGGATCCAAAATAAAATAACCACTGAGCATTACAAAAAGAGGAACACAAAAAACAGAACATGAATAATAGACATTACGTATTACATCATCATTTTCACATTTTCCACCTTCATAATTTGCTGAATGAAGTAATATTACACCCAAGCAAGCAATAATACGAATATAATCAAATTGAATTATCCGATCTGATGATTTAACCATTTATACATGATTCCCTTCAAATAGACTTCATAAATAAATTTTGTAATTATTCACGGGCTACGCCACCCGTTTACTAGTATTGTAATTAAAACAT
>CAYUAP010000235.1:0-3209 GCA_964442735.1 uncultured Planctomycetaceae bacterium
TTTAAGACGTTATAAATGCGGTATTTCCTGGGAGCGCGGACGTCTCGTCCGCATCCTCCCAAACAGGCGTCTCGCCTGTTTGGGAAAAAGGAATTGTGAACGACCTTGAGTAGAGATTATAAAGATGTATATAAAAATATCGTCTTCAAAACTATTTTGATTCTATATTCTGTACTAAATGATTCTGTACAAAATGACTCTGTACCAAATGATCAGCGAGAAGATTCCAATTGGTATTTTTATCGACGGGAAGGAATTGACATTCCGGCAGGGAACGGAACCAGGTTCCTTGCGATTTAGCGAAATTACGGCTATGTTGCTGAATCAGTTCAACCGCTTCCGGTAGTGTTGTTTTATTCGTGAAATAGTCGAAGAGTTCGCGATAGCCCACTGCTTGACTGGCTGTTCGACCGGGCGGTTTCGACTGATGTAAAAGAGAACGTGCCTCTTCTTCCAATCCTTGTTCCATCATGATTTCCACTCTTCGATTGATCCGTGTGTAAAGCAGATCGCGATCCCAGTCCAAAACAAAAACAGTAGCTTCCTCCGAACTGGCGGGCCGATCGAACTGCTTCTGAAATACGGAAATGGGTGTTCCGGTTTTTTCATAGACCTCCAGAGCGCGAATAATACGACGACGATCATTTGGATGGAGACGCAGTGCCGTTATGGGATCACATTGTTCCAATCGCAGATGGAGCCAGCCGGGCCCGTTCGCTTTCTCCTCGTCTTCAAATTCCTGGCGAAGGATCGGATCGGCCGAAGGTCCATTAAAAATTCCGCGTAACGCCCCTTTTAAATAAAGGGGTGTTCCTCCGACAAAAAGAACGTTTCGGCCTCGGGCGCGAATATCCTCGACCACTCGTTGCGCCTCGTTTAAATAGGAGGCTAGAGAATACTCCTCCCAAGGATTGACAATATCAATTAAATGGTGCGGAACGCCCTGTCGTTCGGCAAACGTCGGTTTGGCCGTTCCGATATCCATGGTACGATAGATGGCCATGGAATCAAGTGATATTATTTCCGCGTTCCATTGCTGTGCCAGGAGAACTCCAAGAGTTGTTTTACCCGATGCCGTAGCTCCCGATAGAAATATACAACCGGAAATACGTGGTATAACCGATGTTGTCGGATCAGGTTTGATCTTCATATTCAACCCGACGAATCATTTGTAAAAATTCTGTCAAGGAAGGACATCGTTTTTGCGGGTCCGCCTCCAGACATCGATGAATTGCCTGTGCCAGATCCGGATGAATCTTGGGTCGATACTGATTGATCGGAGTCGGGGGCTGATCATGGGACATGGCGGCCAGACCGCCGCTCTGGCCACGTGGCCAGGGCAATTCCCGGGTACACAGTTCGTACATCGTTACGCCAAACGCAAAAATATCAAGTCGTTCGTCCGTATTTCTTCGACGAACCAATTCCGGCGCCATATAGTTGGCCGTTCCGGTTCGATTGCCCGGATCGGTGAACGGCGGTTTATTGGGTACTGTTAAACCAAAATCGATTAATTTCAACGTCATGCCGTCCCCCGTAAACATCAGATTACGAGGACAGTAGTCTCGATGGATAAAACCTGCCTTGTGAACCGCCTCCAACGCTTCTGCGCACTGACGAATATAACGCATTCGTCCGCCTGCCAGAAGATCCTGCTTGAGCATTAGTACATTATTAAGACCTGTACCTTCCAGATACTCCATCACAAGATAGACCTCGCCATCTGTTGTAAAACCTGTTTCCAGGGTTTTCACAATATAGGGATGATCGAACATCATGGCAATCTCCCCTTCCGATGGCTTTTTAACATTTACACCTTGCCTTTTATAACGTTCCTCGGCCGCCTTCGTTTTGGCAATATCCAAAATCTTCAGACCGACCAACTGATTGGTCTGTCGATCTGTAGCCATATAGAATTTGGACATTGTACCGGAAATAGCCGCTTTCATCAGGATAAAACGCTTTTTGTAATCAAGCTTTTTCTTGAAAATACCACTCAATAACCCCATATAATTACCTCATTTGGAAGATTTATCACCGCCGTCCAGACTAGGACCACCATTTTCACCTTCAAGATCCGAATAGGAACAATGCTTTCTTTTAAGACGAGCTTCTTTTTCTTCGGCGGTTGGTTCTTTAACAATAAATTTAACAGGAGAATCCTTCGGCAGTTTATCTTCTGCGCGAAGTTTTCGGCCAATAGCAAAAATCTTTTCCAGAACCTTGTCACTCAATTCGTGACCAGGGAGAGTCGGCATACCTTCCCAGACAACTCCTCCCATTAAAGGCTCCAGAAGAACAGCGTGTGGAATACCAAATACCCCTAATTTCGTAGCGAATCGTCGTCCGGTATCTGTGGCTAGTGAAAATTTAATGTCTTCCAGTTTAACGTTTCCCGGCATGGAACGAATTTCATCTTCACTCGTCTCGCAAATTGCGATAACTACTAAATCATCCCGATATTTTTCCTGAATGAAATTGAGATAGGGAAGTGAACGCCGACAGGGTGGACACCAAGTGGCCCAGGCCTCAATCAAAATATATTTTCCTGCCATCGCTTTTTCTGGTGGAAGTGGTTTCAGCCATCGTTCGACTGGAATCTGCGGCAGGACCTCCGGAAGGGGAACCCAATGAAACGATTCCGCCCAGACCATACGTTCCCGACTCAATGCCGGATGATTTTCCGGAAGATTCGCGCTCTCAACCAGCCACGGTTGTTTCGTTAGATCTATTCCTGTTACGGCAGATTTCTTCGGGCCAAATATCTGCTTGAGGGTTATGCCCTCTTTTTTATCGGGGGGATCTATCAGGCAAGGACCTCCATCGTCACAAGTAATCTTCTGTTTGGCCTCTGCCTTCTTCTCCGGCGCCTTCTTTTCCGGCTCTTGTGCTCCTGAATACCGAATGGGAACAAGCCAGCCGAGTCCCAATATCAATACCAATATCAATTGGTTCCATAAAATAGTTTGGAATGTGGTTTTCATTAGAAGTTCCTTTTCTCTTTTTTTACCATCGACCATTATCAATTATCCCTCTATTGTAATAGAGAGGAGAGGGGGCCGTCAAGTAAAAGAACACAATAATTACAAAATATTTTAATATTTAATGGAATAAAAGGTATAACATGACACGTCTCCATCACTATTCAATACCTGTGCTATTCTCAAAACGCTATAAAAATCTATTTTTCAAAACTGGCGAGACGCCTG
>CAYUAP010000236.1:0-3197 GCA_964442735.1 uncultured Planctomycetaceae bacterium
TTTAGTTTGTTATTGTAAAATATTGTATTTTACGACAGACTATCTGTGTTTATCCTTGATATCCGTGGTTCCAAAATCGTTCGTGAATGGTTACCTCATATTTTAATTATACGGGAGCATAACCTCAAGGTAACGTAGTGATTATATACTCCAGACCGGAATAATATTTGCATTTATAGACGCTTGAAAATACAGTTTTGTTAAGAAGTATTCTTCTTTTTTACAGGAGTTTTCAACCTGTCCCTGACACTTGGTAATTTAGCCCTTAATTTTTCATTGTTTTGACGCTAAATTTCAAGGCAACTATTGTTTACACATTCACAGAAAAATTGTAGGTTGTTCAATTAAAGATTGGTATTTTCATTGAAGGTCAATGGCGATTTTCGAGGAGTTTTCCGGCACGTAAAGAAAGTAAAAGATAATCCATAAACATGAATACAATAATAAAACCGTGAACTCCGTAATAAATCATAATCGCTGTAAAACAAAGAGTTACGAGAAGAAGTCCATCGAAAAACAGTTCCCATAAAATATTGGAAAAAGAACAATGACGCATTTGAACGAAAATGGGAACACAATATCGACTGTTCGGCAGACTGATTGCGAAGAGAATCAGGAGAGGAACGCACCCCAAAATAATCAGAATGGAAATTTCAACGAAAGGAATAACAATGGTATCGGCAAACCAAGGAAAATCACCACGTGTTTGTCGAAAATATAAATCATAGAAGATCCATACAATACCGGATAACCAAAAGAAATATGTCAGGCTAATGAGCCATTTTGGATTCAAGGATCGGATTCTATATAAATCGCGAACGGTTTTTAGGCGTTTAAAAAGTAAAATAAAGAAAAGTAATCCGGATGCAATCATAATACCTGAACCAAAATCCATATATTTTCTTTTATTGGTTTCCAACGTTTTTCGTGCTTTCCAATAATCGAATTGAGTGAACGTACTCTTTGGGGAGAGGTCAACTTGCGACGAAATTTCCTCCATTTTTAGGGGATCTGTATAATATTCCATTTGTAAAGAATACCCCCAAAGAATGGTTCCTAACAAAAAAATCAGGAAAAAAAACAATCGCAGTCGAAATTTAAAAAAAAGATCCATCATGTCCTTTCTTGAGGTTATTCTTTTGAAGTGTTGTTCTATATTCCTTGCTTGTGCGTGTATTGATTATAATAAAAAAGGAAATGCTTTACAATCTGCTTGAATTAGATATTATATTGATTTCATTCATTTTCCCATTGCGCGTCATAACGGAACACTGTAAAAAAGTATACAGACAGTTACAGTTCAGTAGATGCCGGGATTCCAGTAATGCCTTCATCTACAGCAAGATGGGAGCGGGTGTTTTGAAGGTGATGTTTTATAATATGATGTTTTATAATATGATGTTGTTGATTGTAAAGGGTTTCGTTTCATGGATATTTTTTCTGTTTTAATCGTTTTTATGGTTGTATTCAGTACGACTTCATCAGTTATTTTACCAGTGGGACATAAAAATGGTTTCTTTTTGAAAATTTTTATATTTCTAAATTGCAAAACAGTATGTTTCCTATTATAATGGAGATGGATTTTTATTGTATCGGCTTTAAAACCTTAAATAGAAGCTGTTTCGTTAGGAGCTGTTTCGTTTGAAGTTTTAAGCAGTCGTCCAGAGACGTCTTGACAATTGATCCTGTTTTTTACGCTATACACAACAGCGTCCACCAGTTAGGTCTGCTTCAGGTTGACATTATGTCATTTTTCGGTTGTAGACTTTTTGTATGTTTTTGGGCGTTTTTGCGGTATAGGAGACTATTAGCACTATAATATTATCAGTTGAGGTTAGGAATGAGTTCGAGTCCTGTTACGTATGTTGGAAAATATCGACTAATCAATGCGGTTTATTCAGGTCAGGTTTCGCGAACCTGGCAAGCGTATGATGACGAAAATCGAAAATCGGTCGCCGTTAAAATTCTTTTCCAGAGCGCTACAGGCAATAAAGATCAAATAGCTTTTTTTAAATGGGAATATGGAATTGGTTCACAATTTAATGATCCGCTAATTATTAAATTCTATGAATTTGGCTGGTATGGCAAGGCTCCCTATATCGCGATGGAATGGTTTCCCACTCCTAATGTCAAACAGCTTTTACTCAAAAAATATTCCCTCTATTGCGTCTGTCTGCCAACTTTACTTCCTCAAATGGCACAGGCACTAGCGACGTTTAACGATGCCGGTTACGTACATTGTGATGTAAAACCAGATAATTACCTTTTTTCACCCGATTTGGGTATAAAACTAATTGATTTTGCGCTTGCGAAAAAAAAAGGAGGGTTTCTCTCAAAATTTATGCCCAAAAGAAGTACATTGCAGGGAACAGCTAGCTATATGTCTCCGGAACAGATACATGGGCAGGTAACAAGTTGTGTTTCCGATGTCTATAGTCTTGGATGTACCTTCTTCGAAATACTGTCTGAACGTCTTCCTTTTACCGGTATTTCCATGAACGATCTGCTCCAAAAACATTTGACGGGAGCAATACCGTCCATTACGGCCCGTAATAAGAATATAACGCCGGAATTCAGTAGTCTCCTGTCCCATATGATGGCTAAAAAACCCGCCGATCGAATCAAAACAACCCGAGAAGTGGCCAATGCCTTAAAGACTATTAGAATTTTCAAACGCGAACCGGCGTTTGGTGACGAAGTCTTTTAATTTTAAGACAAATCCAGAAACCCAAATTTTATTTTTTCAGTTGCCAAGTTTTGTAAATATACTCAAGGTCGTTATAAAAGTCTATTCTCCCAAACAGGCGAGATACCTGTTTTGGAGAATGCGGACAAGACCTGCCTGCCGTCAGGCATGGCGTCCGTGCTCCCAGGAAATGCCGAATTTATAACGTCGTACAGTATATACAGGGGAGAGGAACTGAATGTCCTATTATCTTCCGATAACAACAATACGTACTTCATGTTAGTAATGTCATAAAACAGGAGTTGATCGAAACATTTGACAGACCCCCTGGAAGTACGCATTCCCATCCATTTCTCTACAAAACAGGATTTCCGCCTGTTTTGTTCCCATGAATGTTTTGGTATATTTAAGAATAACATACTATGATAGTAACCATTCACGAACGATTTTGGAAGTACGGATATCACGGATAAACACAGATAGTCTGCCGTAAAATACAATATTTTACAAT
>CAYUAP010000237.1:0-3195 GCA_964442735.1 uncultured Planctomycetaceae bacterium
ATCTGTGTTTATCCGTGATATCCGTGGTTCCAAAATCGTTCGTGAATGATTACCATTATTGTAGAAATTGATATTTGAAGACAAATGAAATTATTTGAAAATATATGGAGTATTGCGATTCGGGCCAATATCCTGTCGACAGATTTACCTGCCGGTCAGGATAGGTTTTCACTGATAAAAAATCCCTGGTGGGGGTGGGCTGCGGATCCTTTCTTGTTTGAACATAATGGTCAATACTATCTTTTTGCCGAATTGTTTTCTTTTTTCAAACAAAAGGGGTACATTGGTTTTTCTCAATGGGATGGTAAACAGTTTGGCCCGTGGAAAATTGTGATAAAAGAATCTTGTCATCTTTCCTATCCCAATATATTTAATTATGAAGGTAATATCTATATTTGTCCGGAATCGAATCAATCGAATTCCGTCTATTTATATAAAGCGATAGAATTTCCATATCGCTGGGAAAAAGAGGCTCCTTTTATTCAAAACAAAAAACTATCCGATACAACGTTTTACAAAAAGGACGATACGATATATGGATTTTCATCGCAAGGGTCCGATTCACTCCTGTTATTCAAGACCGACGATTATAAAGAAGTAGAGATGTCCCCGGATAATCCTGTAAAAAAAGATTCCTTTTCCGCCCGACCGGGAGGGGGAATAATCTATGGAAAAGATCACGATTATCGTGTTTCGCAAGATTGCGGACTATGTTATGGTCACGGTATTGTCTTTAGTAATATGTCTCTGGATTGGCCCCATTATTCGGAACAAGAAGTTTTAAGATGGGAATCGAATACCTTGTCCATTCCTGGTATCAAAAAAATACTCGGTATACATACCTATAATAAAAATGATAAATTTGAAGTTATTGATGTGAACAGTAATAAATTTTCATTTTTGGGAATTGTCGGTAAAATAATATATAAATGTCGTCATTTGTTTTAAGTTTTAGAGGTCGGAACGCAAATATTATCCACTCTGTATGGGTAACATTCGCGCCTGTGAAATATCCTTAAGGAGAAATACGATGAAATACAATCTGTCCATAGTATCCATTGTTTTTATTTTAGGCTTGTTTATGATATCACACCTTTATGGTGATTCCCAATCGGGACGGTGTCGGCCAAATATTATTTTTATTCTGGTGGACGATATGGGGTGGAAAGATCTGTCGATTACTGGAAGTACCTTTTATGAAACACCGAATATCGATCATCTGGCTACGAGTGGAATGCGATTTTCCAATGCGTATGCGGCTTGTCCCGTCTGTTCGCCGACAAGAGCAGCTCTTTTGACTGGAAAATATCCTGCACGACTCAAAATTACAAATTGGATCGATGCGCGTGGAACAAGTCATCCGGTAAAGGCGAAGTATATAGACGCTGATTATCTCAAACAACTTCCGTTGGAAGAAAAAACGATTGCCGAATCATTGCACGAAGTGGGATATACGACATGGCACATTGGAAAATGGCATTTGGGTGGGTCCGGATTCTATCCGACCGACCAAGGCTTTGATGTTAATGTTGCCGGTTGTAATATGGGCCATCCCTGGAAGGGGTATTTCAGTCCCTGGCAAATACCAACTCTTGAGGAAGGGCCTCAAGGAGAATATCTAACGGACAGATTAACGGACGAAGCCATTAAACTAATCCGTAAAAACGCTCAATTACCTAACGCCAAACCGTTTTATTTGAATATGTGGTATTATTCGGTTCATACCCCAATTCAGGCCAAACAGGATAAAATCAATTATTTTATCGAGCGCAAGAAAAAACTCGGTCTCGATCTTTTGAAACAGAACGATATTTTTGGCGAAGAAGATGGATCTTCTTTAATTCCAAGGTATTATGGTCAAAAGATCAAATACCGTAAAGTTCAGAATAATGTACAATATGCCGCCATGTTGAGTAGTCTGGACGATAATATCGGTCGGATTATAAAGGTTTTGGATGAATTGGATCTGCGCGGTAATACCATTATTATTTTCACTTCGGATAATGGCGGTTTATCAACGGGCGGCGAAAAGCCGACTTCAAACGAGCCACTTCGTGCCGGTAAATCCTGGTTTTATGAAGGTGGTATTCGCGAACCGTTGTTTGTTGTCTGGCCATCGAAAATAAAAGAGGGGAGTTGTTCTCCTCGCCAGGTTACTTCGACCGACTTTTATCCAACAATACTGGAGTTACTGGGCCTTCCGACACAGCCGAAACAACATATTGATGGCATTTCCTTCGCAAATGCTCTTTTATCCGTCAACAATAAAAGCAATAATGAAAAACAAAGAGATTTATTTTGGCATTTTCCCCATTATCATCCGTGTAATACCCAAGGACCGGGGAGTGCCATTTTGTCGGGAAATTGGAAATTGATCGAACTCTTCGAGAATAATACGGTACAACTTTATAATATAAATGAAGACCCTTCGGAGAAAAACGATCTAGCTTCTAAAAATCCGGAAAAAGTATCCGAGTTATTAGAAAAATTACGTCAATGGCGTAACGAGGTTCATGCCACAATGCCCGAAAAAAATCCGAACTGATTATAAACGTTATTCATTGAAGAAGGTTTTATGATAAACAGAATTAGTAACCGTTCACAGCTATAATGTGAAACCACAGATATAATGTGAAACCATGGATATCACTGATTTTCACGGATAGTTATTTGGCAAAAACTTTTTTATGATAAAATTATTTATTGTAATAGATAAAAATGTTTAGTTTGTTATTGTAAAACATTGTATTTTACGGCAGACTATCTGTGTTTATCCGTGATATCCGTGGTTCCAAAATCGTTCGTAAATGGTTACCAGAATTACCATGATCCTATTCTGTTTTTTCTATTCAGTACGACGGGGAATTGTATGGAGGATTATCCTTCCTGTATTTCCGTGGTACTTTTACCTATCATACCGTGAACAACAAGTATGTGTCTTAAAAAAGATCGATAACGAACCCAAAAGTTACATCTGTCTTCTTGATACATCCGGTGATTCGAAACAAAAGAGGACTATTTCCACGACAGACTCGTGGTAGACAACACTTTAATTTAGGAGTTCATTCCGGGGAATAAAACAGGCGAGACGCCTGTTTTCCCGGCAGTGCGGACGAGACGTCCGCGTTCCAGTCAACTCCGTTTTCCCGGCAGTACGGACGAGACGTCCGCGTTCCAGTCAACTCCGTTTTTCAG
>CAYUAP010000238.1:0-3193 GCA_964442735.1 uncultured Planctomycetaceae bacterium
TGGTAAATGCCCCATGGCTAAAGATGGTAAATGCCCCATGGCTAAAGATGGTAAAGCCCCACGGGAAGGTCGTGGTCCTCGTGAATTTGGTGAACGCAATTTCCGTGGTCCGATGCAGGGACAAGCTCCGTTTATGCCTCCCTTCATGATGAAAGATGGAAACATTGAAATTGAAAAGGTCGTACGTTTCCTCAAGGCCATGGATACAAATAAAGACGGTGTTATCAATCAAGAAGAACGAAAAGCATTCCATGAAAAGATGGTTCAACGCTTCAAAGAGCGTGCCGAAAAAAGAGATGCAAATATTAAAGAACGCAAGCCCGGAGATCGAAAAGACGCTCCCAAGACGGAAATGAAAAAAGATGCCCCAAGACCGGAAATGAAAAAAGACGCTCCAAGACCGGAAATGAAAAAAGATGCTCCAAGACCTGAAATGAAAAAAAGACGCTCCCAAGCCGGAAATGAAAAAAGACGCTCCAAGACCGGAAAAAAAGAATAAATAAAATCAATTTGTATAAAAATGAATAAATTAGCAGTTGGGTACATCGAGAAACGGCGTTCGTTGTATCCGATAAAACGTCCGACAGGAGATGTTCTCTTGCCGGACGTTTTTTATGGAGGTCATTTTTTATTTCTGTCCATTTTTCGCTGTATTTTTTAATACTGTATTTTTAATGCTGTATTTTTTATATACTCAAGGTCGTTATAAAAGTCTATTTTTCAAAACAGGCGAGACGCCTGTTTTGGAGGATGCGGACGAGACCTGCCTGCCGTCAGGCATGGCGTCCATGATCCCGGAAAATGCCGAATTTATAACGTCGTACAGTATATTGGCTTTTTCAGAATCTTCATTTTTAGAAGATATAAACATAAATGCCTGTATATTATGGCGTCCTAAACCATCCGTTTTAATGTTACGTCTTTTTTATTAATGCCGTGATATATCGTGGACGATAACACCATTAGAATTCAATAATAAAAGGAGAATATAATGAAAATATGTCAGAGTTGTGGTATGCCGTTGGAGGATCAGAATCTATGGGGAACGGAAGATGATGGTCGGCTAAATTCGGAGTATTGTCTCTACTGCTATAGAGACGGAAAATTTACATACGAGGCTACGATGGAGCAAATGGTGGAACAATGTATCCCCCATATTATCAATTCGCATTCGGATCTGACGGAGCACGAAGCGCGCGATATGATGTTGCGTATTCTTCCCTTCCTAAAGAGATGGAAGACGCCTGTTGATCGCACGGCACTGGAGAAAAAGGCGGAAGTTTTATTACAATACTGTCCTGTCATTATTCTCAATTCGGTGACAGACGAAGGATACCCACGGGGCTGTGCTCTTGTAAAAATCGCAAATGACGGATTCAAAAAAATATACGTATCCACTGGTTCTTTATCGAATAAAGTAACACATTTCCGCAAGAACCCAAAAGCAGGAATATGTTATACCATGGGCGCGGACGGTGTTACTTTAATTGGCAATGTTCGCATTATCGACGATTTTTCCGAAAAAGAACCGTTTTGGCAGGATTGGATGAAGGAACATTTCCCGTTAGGAGCAAAAGATCCTTCGTTTTGTGTTCTCGAATTCACGACCTCTGAAGCAACGTTTTGGATCGAAAAAATATTCGAAACATATACCTATCAGGTCCATGGTTGTTAGGAGGAATTCTAAAAAACCAGACACAAACGATGATCCATCATATCGGGAAATGCTTTATTTATGAATTCAATGATCTGATGATTCGTATATCGGGTACTGAAATGGGACGCGATAATCAGTTTATTTTTGAAGAGGTCTTTTCTCTCGACGAAATCATCCAGATGTAAATGACTATGACGTCCTCGTGCTTCCCGTCGATGGCTCGGCGCAAGAAATGTCATTTCCGTTATTAGGACTTCCGCTTCATACATTATGGGATTATTATCCAATCCAACACAGGAACTATCGCCTAAATAGGCTACCTTCGGAAATTGAAGTTCATTACTGACTTTAACTCCGGCCAGATTGAGATCGCGAATTTCATTTTGAGAAAGGTTGGCGAACTCCGGTTTAAGTTTTTTTCGGCGTTCCCAGACGATAAACCCCAAGGAAGGAATGGTATGGGAGGTGGGAACAACGGTAACCAATAATTCCCGGGATAATGCAATCGAATCACCAGGCTGAATACCGACAAAATTACAAGGGAGTGCTCCACGGTCCAGACGGGTAAAGATATACAAGAGTTGTTGTGCCATGGGCAATTCACTCTGGTGAATATAAATGGTCGGCGGTTCCATACACATCATACGTCTACGTGCGACATAGGCGGGCAGGGCTAAAAGATGGTCCATATGTGTATGGGAAATAAACCAGTTCGGGGTCCCCATAAATTCCCAAGGTTGCCAACCCAGATCGAAACCGAGCCGATATTCCGGGATACGCCAACATGTTTGTACGGCTCCTCGTGATTCCCCTTCTATCGTTATTCCTTCGTATTGTACCGCACGATAGATATTACCACAGGTTCCCGCAATGACTTCTTTATTTTGGACCATAATACTCCTTTTTATCACGTCCGTGTTTTTTCCACTATTTTTAATTGAATAAATACCAATTAAAATAAAAAGTCCTAATAAAAATAAAAACGTGAATCAATAAAAAAAGTCGTTAATCTATTCAATTAACGACTTAATAAAAGGAACGAAGACGACGGGAATCGAACCCGCAACCACTGGATCGACAGTCCAGGACTCTAACCAATTGAGCTACATCTCCAACATAAACATGGTTGCAAAAGGCTCTGTTTTTAAGTTCCATAACCTCAACAACACAAAAGAGATTATAACGTCGGAAAAAAGATCGACAAGGGGGCATCATACTTTTTTCCAAAAATTCCTACTGTTCACTGGATGAAATGATAAAATCTGTTGTTTTGACAGACCGGACTGGAAGATGGACGTCTCGTCCACCTCGCCGCAAAACAGGCGTCTCGCCCTGTGCTTTTCAGGACTGGTAACCATTCACGAACGATTTTGGAACCACAGATATCACGGATAAACAGAGATAGTCTGCCGTAAAATACAATGTTTTACAATAACAAACGAAACATTTCTATCTATTATAATAAATAATTTTATTATAAAAAATTTTGTTTGCCAAAAAACTATCCGTGAAAATCAGTGTTATCCGTGGTTTCAC
>CAYUAP010000239.1:0-3098 GCA_964442735.1 uncultured Planctomycetaceae bacterium
GATTCTCCCGGCGGAGTTCGCCCAATCGCTCATGGAAAGTGAAGCCGTCGTTTCCAAAAAAACTTACCGCGATAGTCCCTTCCTTTCAGAGCTGGAAGTCGCCCTGAATTGTCAAACGTCGCAATTGGTCCGGAATATGGAGCAAAGCGGTCAATCGCTGTTTGAGGAGGAAACCGCCCGAATCGACCGCTATACTTCAGACCTTGAATTGGGGCTTGAACTGGAACTCCGTCGGCTGTCGAAACAGATCAAAATACTGGAAGAATCACTGAAAAAGTCGCTTTCGCTCAAAGAAAAACTGGAAATCCAACAGCAAAAATCGGCTTTGAAACGGGAACAAAGCGAAAAGAACCGTTCCCTGCTGACCAAACAGGACGAATTCCGAGCCCAACAGGAAATACTGCTCGACCGGATTCGAAATCAGCTTTCCGGAACAAATTTTTCCGTTTCGCCCGTCCTTTTGATTGAATGGGCGTTGAAAAACAGTATAATAGGAGATAGTACGGAGTCGGTAGCGGTTCCGGAATAAATATCAGAATATCAAGTGAAAGCGACGAATGAATCCGATCCGAATTTTTATAAGCAGTGTTCAAAAGGAACTCGCCGAAGAGCGAATGGTTCTCCGCGACTATTTGCAGGGCGATCCGCTGTTGCGTCGTTTCTTTGAGGTTTTTCTGTTTGAAGATATGCCTGCCGCCGATCAGAGGGCCGATCAATGCTATTTGTCGGAAGTGGAAAAGTGCGATATTTACCTTGGTATTTTCGGTAACGAATACGGTTGGGAAGACCAAAAGGACGGGCTTTCACCGACTCACAAGGAATATAATCTTGCGACGAAACTGAAAAAAGAGCGGTTGATTTATATTAAGGGAACCGACGACAAGGCCCGACATGCCAAGATGAAAACGCTGGTTCGAAAGATCGGGAATGAGCTGATTCGCCGCCGATTCAATTCCTGTGAAGAACTTCGAACGGCGGTTTACGCCAGTCTGGTTCGTGTTTTGGAAGAACGGGAACTAATCCGTTTTTCGCCGTTTGACGCCAGCTATTGCCGCGACGCGACTCTGGATGACCTTGATTTCGACCGAATATCTTCTTTCCTTGTGCTTGCTCAACGAAGTCGAAGTTTTCCCTTACCGGAAAGAACGCCACCAGAGGACGTACTTGTTCATTTGAATCTGCTGGATAAAGGACGTCCAACGCATGCGGCCATTCTTCTGTTTGGCAAAAAACCGCAACGATTTCTCCTGACCTCGGAAGTCAAATGCGCTCATTTTCATGGAACAACCATGTGCAAGCCCATTCCCTCGTATCAGGTGTATAAAGGAACGGTTTTCGAACTGGTGGATCAAGCAAAAGATTTTGTGTTATCGAAAATCAATCTCTGGGTTGGTACGCGGGAAAAAAGTGTTCAGGTTCCTGTTCGCTATGAATTTCCGCAAGAGGTTGTGGCCGAAGCAATTGTCAACGCTGTTGCCCATCGCGATTATACGAGTAACGCAAGCGTTCAGATCATGCTTTTTGCCGACCGCTTGGAAATATGGAATCCGGGTATCCTGCAACCGCCTTTGACTTTGGAAAACATTCGGAAACCGCACTCTTCCTATCCGGGCAATCCGCTTATTGCCGAGGCGTTTTATCTAACCAAATACATCGAACGGATGGGGACGGGTATTATCGATATGATTGCCCGATGTAAAGACGCCGGTATTCCCGAACCGGAAATCCGAATCGATGCAGGCTGTTTTATCCTGACATTGTGGCGGAAGGTTAGTCAGACGACCTCAAATGGATCGGAAGGGGGCCCAGTCGGGGGCCAAGATGGGGGCCAAGATGGGGTCCAAGATGGGGTCCAAGATGAATTTTTTGAATTGAATAATACTGAACTATTGATAATTAAATCATTGCGTGCAAACCCATTACGCAGTATTGATATTGCTTCTGCTATTGGATATTCGCAACGGACGAGGAACTATAGAACGGCCCTCGATCAACTCTTGAAATTGGGCTATATTGAAATGTTGTATCCAGAGAAACCACGAAGTAAAAATCAGAAATACCGAATCACCCAAAAGGGCTTTGAATACCTTCAGAGCATAAAATAAACGGAGGAATCATTAACATGGCGAAATCACAGCGACTGGAACTGACCTGGATGGGCAAAGAGATTCGTCCGCGACTGGAACCGCGTATTCTCATTGAAGACGAATCGCTCTCCTATTGTGCTCCAACGAAAAAGAAGGGGGATATTTTCGATAATATGCTCATTTTCGGGGATAATCTGCTCGCTCTCAAGTCGCTGGAACAGCATTATACGGGAAAGGTCAAGTGTGTTTACATCGATGTTCCTTACAATACCGGTAACGCCTTTAAACATTATGACGATGGAGTCGAACATTCGATCTGGTTAGGATTACTTCGGGATCGTCTTATTCTCCTTGAACGCTTACTGGCAAAAGACGGCTCTATTTGGATTTCCATAGATGATGATGAACAGGCTTATTTAAAAGTCCTATGCGACGAGATATTTGGACGAGTGAATTTTGTTGCCAATGTTATATGGGAAAAGAAATACTCTCCGCAAAACGATGCCAAATGGCTATCAGACAGTCATGATTATATCATGGTTTACGCCAAAGATAAAGCAACGTGGCGGCCTAATCTTTTACCGAGAACGGAGGAAATGAACAGTCGTTATACGAATCGCGATAATGATCCTCGCGGTCCCTGGAAATCAAGCGATCTATCTGTAAAAACATATTCGGCAGCAACAGACTACCCAATAACAACGCCAAGTGGCCGGGTCGTCAATCCTCCTGCAGGCTATTGTTGGCGTGTTTCCAAGGATAAATTTGCTGAAATGGTAGAAGATAATCGTATATGGTTTGGTACTGACGGTAATAACGTACCGTCCATTAAACGTTTTTTGACCGATGTTAGAGCTGGCACCGTTTCCAAGACCATTTGGTTTCGAACGGATGTCGGCGATAATCAGGATGCCAAACGGGAAGTTAAGGCGTTTAACTCCGATGATGTTTTCGCGACCCCCAAGCCGGAACGGCTTATCGAACGCATTTTAACATTGGCAAGCCAACCCG
>CAYUAP010000240.1:0-3048 GCA_964442735.1 uncultured Planctomycetaceae bacterium
AGTGTTATCCGTGGTTTCACTTTATATCCGTGGTTTCACTTTATATCTGTGGTTTTACTTTATATCCGTGGTTTCACTTCATATCCGTGGTTTCACTTCATATCTGTGGTTTTACTTTATATCCGTGGTTTCACTTCATATCCGTGGTTTCACTTCATATCCGCGACCAGTTACATAAAAATTAGTTTCATCTTAAAAATTTGCCACGACAAAGAAACCGGGATTCCAGACGCGCCTTCGTTGACACTTGACAGTAAATGGCGTTTTGAAAACAAATAATGTTAAAATATGGTTAATGATCGTTCGGAGAGACCGGGAATCCAGACTCGCCGAACGATCATTGACGGCTTGTGTTTGAACAACAATCAAACGTATCCATCTATTGACTGCCCCCGATAGACATGGAACAGGCAATCACACTACTAAAGAAATTAGAATCGAATAACGGCATCACCGCCAACGGTAACAATATCCTTTTTATTTCCGGAGTCATAGGCGTATACTTTGGTGCCATCCACTTCGGTCAGGGTAAAATCGGACCAATCATAACGAACTTCCGGTCGAATAGTGATCCAATCGGTCGGTTTCCAGTTAATACCGAAGGACAGATTATAGTAATTATTCCCGGAGGTTTCATAACCATAAATACCGGAACGAGTCTGCCATTTCGTTGGGATGGAAGCATAACGGGTCAAACCTTCATCTTTAAACCATTCGAAACGGACCCCAACAGCAAATCGTTCTGTCATCTGATAGAAAAGGTAATTCGTCAAGGAATACCAATTTCCATTTTTCAGATAGACATGATTGTCAATAACTTCACTACTTCCGTTTTCAATGGCCCCAAAATCATGCTGTAAAACATATTGCAACGCATTGGACAATCTCTGTTGATAAACAAGACTGTAATTGGTCTGATCTCCTTTTTGGATATCATAAATATCGGAACCAATACGATTCTCCGAAGCATAAACGATCTGTTTTCCAGTCGATACCGTAAAGGCCAGCGAACTCGTTTTATTACTATTCTGCCATTTGACTCCACCTAAATAGGCAGTATCATCTTCATATCCTTCCCAAGTATCCCAACCGCGATCGATCCCGAAAAGTCCGGTCCAATTCTGATTGAATTTCTGTTCCAGAAGAACGCCCGTCAATGTCTTCGCCTCTCCGTACAACATGGAATAACTATGGGAATAGAAGAAGTTCGATGTACTCATAACCGATTCATATCCCACAGGTGAATAGAAATGGCCAGCCTTTACCGATAACCCACACATAATAGGAACGTAAAGTTCCGCATACGCTTGAGGCATGGCAATTCCATATTCCGGATAGCCATCCAACTCATTTTGGTTCCAATGGGGCTTGGCATTGTAAACCGTTGTTGCGGGGCCACCATACCAATTTTCATTTCGACTCTCCAGCCCTAACGAACTCGTATAGTGATAATCGGTACCATAGAGTAAATCGACTCGTCCTCCAATTCCTATATTATTACCATTTTGCGCATCCCGGCCCAATATCAAATAAAGCTGATTCATCTGGAAATTATTGGAGTCATCATCCCTCCAATTATATCCACCCGGTGAACTGGTAGTGGATATCGGAGCTTGATCAAAAGAAGATGCCCCCGCAGAAACCCAACCGTCAATATATAATCGATTGAGCCGTTTACTACTACAGGGCAATATACCATTCCCCCAATTACATGTATCACAACCATAACAGGGTGTACTGTACATTCCTTGATTCATCCCCTGATAATAATTACCATCAGGTATCTGATCGAACATTGCCGTCTCTTGTCCTTTAGTGGAAACCGTCAATGTCAGTGCGATAGCCAATATAAATATTGACAACTTGTTGTTTCGGCACATTTAATTGTCTCCTTACAATTTTATTACTTTATACGTAATATCGGTGCTCCTGATTCAATTGTATCTTGTATCTTTCAATCCGTTAAGAATGAATCATAACTAATACTATCAGGAACCTGTTCCGGACAGATTGACGGTCTTCTGTACATCGCATCACCCGCCGGTTTGGTGGTTTTTTGAAACATCCTTTTTTCGATTATATTGTTTTTTCAGTACAAACAATATAAATAGAACCTAACGTTCCTCTTTCAGTATCGGCTACTTTTTGCGGTATTATCCAGCCTTTTTTGTAAAATTACCGTAAATGCTCTTCCAGACAAGAAAAAACTTCAATAGTCTTCAGGGGTAATAGCCCCTATAATATGTTCAATAGAAGGCTCCTCGCCAATCGGCCAAACAATAGAAATAAAATCGTAACGCAAACGATTATAATCGCTTTTATTCCATCGAATATATTCCTGCGAAGCGGCTATCATTTTAGGTATTCGTGGTCTGTCTATATTTTGTAATGGTGTGTAAAATTTATCAGACCGTTTCGTCTTCACTTCAATAAAAACCGTTTCTCGCGTCGTTAAATCCAACGCGATTATATCAATTTCACAAGATGGAAAAACTATATTGCGATGGAGTATTTTATATCGCTTTTTCTTGAGAAACACAGCAGCCACATCTTCTCCATCACGACCTAATATATCCTTGGGATTTTTCGATTTCGATTTCTTAATATAGGGATAACGACGTATTTTTTGTGTATCCAATAATTTATTATTAAATTGAGCCAAGAAACACTGAAAAAATTCGACAAAATAAATACGTCCTTTTTTTAAAAAGGTCAAAAGACGGGCAATACTATTTGAAGATTTCATTATAGTTTTACTCTTTCTCTCAAAATGTCATGACATTCGCTCTCCCATAAACTTTACCGACTTGATTCACCAATTGTAATATAAATTCTTTAAAATCATTCTATTAATTCTGTTAATTCTATACTCAAGGTCGTTATAAAAGTCTATTTTTCCAAACAGGCGAGACACCTGTTTTTAGGATGCGGACGAGACGTCCGCGCTCCCGGGAAATGCCGAATTGATAACGTCCCGCAGTATATTAACTCTGCTAATTCTATCAACTCTATTAATTCTATCAACTGTTGACAAATCGATAAACATAA
>CAYUAP010000241.1:0-2999 GCA_964442735.1 uncultured Planctomycetaceae bacterium
TGATTTTCACGGATAGTTTTTTGGCAAACAAACTTTTTTATGATAAAATTATTTTTTATATAGATAAAAATGTTTAGTTTGTTATTGTAAAAAAATGTATTTTACGTAGACTATTTGTGTTTATCCGTGATATCCATGGTTCTAAAATCGTTCGTGAATGGTTACATTTTTATTTCTGGTCTGTTACTTTAACATTGCGGAATAGATAGGCATTATTACTTAAAAGATAGGGTTTTCCGCTTTTGACAGTTAGATTACGTATTTGAACTTCTTTAGTTATAATATAGGGATATTTTTCTACGAAGGAACTGTTTTGATACGCACTATTGAAGACGCCAAAAATCTTTGGGCCCTGATAATTTTTTACAGGATTACTATCATTGATCACAAGTCCATCTATCGATATTTTTCGGGGCATATAGCAGGTATATCCGAAATCATGCTGTCCGGAATTACTGCCATTCAAGATGATAGCATCGCAGGTTGCACCGTTACGGGGCGTATATTCACAATTACGAATAATAATATTACCATTAAAGGTACTGCCATAGTCACTGCGCAGATTAATAAAATTGGTACCATAGACTTTTGAATTTTCAATTAGAAAAGTACCACCGCCAATCAGATTAATTCCCTGATGTCCCAATGACGAATTTTTAATGGTTGCGTTAAATACTCCCTGATGCGCATCGAATCGGGAAAACATAACGGTATCAAACGTTATATTTTTAGTAAAGTTCGAGCCGAAAACCCCCCAGCGGCTGGAATCGTGAATATCATTTATTTGCCGGCAATTTTTAAAGGTAATATTACAGGCTTTACCAACGGAGATATCATAGGATCCCATGGAGACGGGCACCTTGCCGCTTCCGATTGTCCGATAGATTTTATGACCGCAGAATACACCATTTTGTACTATTACATTGGCACAATTCAAAATGGTTATAAAACCGCCATATGGTGCGCCTGATTCCTTTTCTTCCGTAACGGTATGGATAAAATCTTTAACGATTACATTTGATCGTGTAATATTGATTCCTCGGGCATAATAATTATAATGGGAGGCCTCCTGATTGGCAATTGTTGTAAAATGACCGCCGTGAATGGTTAATGTATCGTCATCAATGGGACAAACGGTCATGGAACTAATCTTGTCGAAATCCCATTGTAACGGGGTATTACCGTTGATATTACCGCTTTTATCGATAACGAGGACGTCTGTTTGTGCGGATCCGTTGTTCTGATTCGCTCCATAGCGAATAAAATGTTTCGTTGATTGATCTGTAACAACGATAAAGGAATCGTGTGGATAGGAGAGATCCAATTTCTTCTGATCTTTTTTGAGTGTTTGTATTGTCTTGACCGATTCAGAACGTAATTTGGAGGTTACACTAAAGATGGATTTATTACGTTTTTCTACTTTGGTATCGTCGAAAATGAATTTGGCGTTTTTCCAGTCGGTATTGGTTTGAATGATCGCTGTTTTGTCTGCACCGCCGATATAATAGATTGCGTCCGTATCCGCCTGGACCGGAAGATTTGCCTTGTTTGCGAACGCATGGGCCTTGACAATCGCGTCGAAATCGTCTGTAACACCATCGCCTTTTGCTCCGTAATCGCTATAACGAACGATCTTGGAGTTTTCCTGGGAATAAATGGTTAATACGGACGTCAGGACAATCAATATTGTACAAAATGATTTTACAAATATTTTCATAATAGTCTTTTTCTGATTGTATTGTAAATCCGGTTGAAAGATGATTTACAAATAGAGTTACATTTGTTAAAGGTTGGTATTTTTTTCTTCGGGGAAGAAGGAGACCAAGTCGGTAATATCGAGGATACCGACGGGAACATTAAATTGATCGAGAACGGGGAGTTCACTAATTTTCATATTTCCCATAAAGTCGACGGCAATTTGCATTTTTGTTCCGGACTGTACGACTTTTGGGGAGCAGGTCATGATATTATTGACCGGTTGATCCAGCAGGTTAAAGAGACGTTTTTCAAAAATACGAGCCAAATCGCTATCCGTAAAAATACCGGAGAGTTTTCCCTGGTCGTCTACGAGAAGAATAGCTCCGGATCGACGGCCTGGCAAGCGGCTATCGACGAAAATATCGCGGACGGTACGTCTATCGGAACAGATTCGACATCGCGAGACGGGGCGCATATAATCGTCCACCGTACTGAGGCGTTTTCCGAGACTTCCTCCCGGGTGATATCGGGCAAAATCATCTGCGGTAAAACCACGCATTCGGCTAACGGTCAGGGCAAGGGCATCGCCCCAGGCCAGCATGACCGTCGTACTTGTCGATGGCGCCAATTTCAAAAAACCTGCCTCTTCCAATTCTCCTAATGAAATAACTGCCGAAGAATATCGGGCCAGGGTATTCAGGTGATTGGAGGTTATTGCCAGAATCGGAATATTCATTGTACGAAGAAGAGGAAGGAGTCGGGTTATTTCTTCTGTTTCACCACTGTGTGACAGAATAATAATCATATCTCCGGCGCGTATCTCGCCCAAGTCACCGTGAATTGCTTCTGCCGGATGAACAAAATGACTCGATGTTCCGGTCGAAGACAGGGTCGCTGCTATTTTGCGTCCGACGAGACCTGCCTTGCCGATTCCCGTTACGATTACATTGCCCGTACAGTGTACTAATAGGGATACCGCTTGAAAAAAGGTTTCCGCGTTCAGTGATTGACTCTGTTGAAGAATGGCCTGGCCCTCCTGTTCCAGAATGGCGCGTCCATAATCCTGAACCGAAATTCCGTCCAGGTCTATCGTGCTCGTTTGTGCCGGAGTTGATTCCTCTTCGCAAAAACCAACGACTCGAAACACTGATTCCGTACCCGATGCGGGAGATACAGAGGTCCATACTCTTCCCTGACTCATAATTCACTCCTCTACTTGAATTTTATGCCGAATACAATACATTTCTTGTAATCATTCACGAACGATTTTGGAACCACGGATATCACGGATAAACACAGAT
>CAYUAP010000242.1:0-2904 GCA_964442735.1 uncultured Planctomycetaceae bacterium
CAGAATCATATTGGTTGGAAATGATTGATATGCAAGAACCTTTTCGTATCGATATCGGTCATAAAGTCCGAATACGTGATTACGATTTCAAAAGATTGGAAAATCAAACAAATCTTGTAGGAGTTAAAATATTCGATGCAGATAATTTAACCAAACGTGGTTTGGCATATATATTAGAACATGATGAACTTCAGGAATTAAAGCTTCCATTAGATATGGAACTCACAGACATAGATATGAAAGCTATTGGGCAACTGCGGAATTTACAATCACTGGAATTACGTTATCAAAGAAAAATCACTTACAGAGGTTTAGTCGAACTTCGATATCTCGATAATTTGCGGTTTTTCGATTTAACAGGTAATAAAAATATGACAGATGAGATGCGAAGCAGATTTTGTGTTACATTACCGAAATGTAAAGCAATTATTCCAACAGTAGAAGACCTTCAGAGAAAACAACAGCGTAAAACCAAGGCGGCTCCCAAGTTTTGATAGAAAAAATGGATCGAACAAGACAGGCATAGATGTTCAAGATCAGGGATATATCGGAATGACGAACCAGCTTCTGGGTGGTTTTCGGATCAACGCCGTTCAGAAGGTTCGCAACAAAGGTATGACGTAATCCATGAAAATCGGTGAAGTCGCCGTGGGAGTCTTTATATTTCAGAAAATCACTATTTTGACGTTCTTTTTCTTCTTCCGGCGATTTCGAGTCGGCAATCCGGAATTTCCTTGTGCTATCCAGGTCGAAGGCCAGTATGGTGGCGGTCTTTCTTTCGATTCCACCAACGTCCTTGGAGATCGGAAAAAGTAATTCGTCCGGCCTTGGCTTTTTTCGGTCGAGCCATTTTTTGAGTAGCTTTACAAGTTCGGTATAAAGGTATGGAACGTCGTTATGACCACGTTTGGAATATCCGGTCCACAGGGAGAGATAGGGAATCTCTGCGTCCAGAAAGATATGTTGTGGTGTCAGGGACCCGAGTTCTCCTTTTCGAAAACCGATCCATGCGGCGAGATAGTAAAGTATAACACGATCCCTTCCACAAATACTTTCGACCTGCAGTCCGGATTCCGTTGTATCAATTAATCGTTTGAACTCTTCCTGTGAATAGTAGAACTGTGAATAGTAGAACTGTGAATAGTAGAACTGTGAATAGTAGAACAGATTGTGTCATGGTATTGTTTTTTGAAAATATGATTGGGTTTATCGTAATGTAACCCTGTCCACGGAGATAGTATCCCTGTGAACGGGGATAAACGGGGTATGACATTTAATTTTCAATTTGCACATTCAGGGGCGATTCCGTTTCGGCGGAAAAGCTGCGAAGTTCAAACGGTTTGAGTGTTATGTGAAACGTTTCGTGTCGAATCAGTGTCTTAATATTACGACCTGGATCAATCACCGAATCGGCCTTGACACCAAATGTTACCTGAACCGGATGCTCTTCTGTATTAACCACGTAAAACCAGAGCGTCTTCCCGTCCCGGTAGGAACGGACTTTTACCGTTTCTGTCGAACCTTCGACCTCTTTAAAAGGAACGGCGGGGAGTGCCCGATACGCTTCCACAAAGGGGACGAGCCATTCTTCCATGCCATAAGTGCCAATCAGGAATCCGCCCTTCGAAAAACCAAGGACATCCTGATAGCGAAGTGGCATGACATAATGCTTCATGGCATAGAAGTTGGACGGATTAAGAGTCGAAACCCGCCAGCCGTGCTCTTTAATCCAGGGAACATTGAACTGATTGTTCTTTCCGGATTTTGACGCGTTGCCAATTGCGGATTCCCAATATCGGTCGTGCATGTGAATCCAGGGGCGGTCAGACGCTTTTAGCGATTCATACATACCTGGCCGCGTTTCCGTATTGCGGAGCAGTTCGCGAAGTTCCGGCTTGCTCCTGTCTTCCATCCAGCGATAGTCGGCGGGAAAGAGAGTCTGTTCGATAAAGAGATTCGGAACGTCGGCGAAATATTTCGCGTCGATCCCTGCTTCCCTATTAATCGCGCCCCAGATATCCGAAGTATCATTTTCGTCGAAATGACTCGACTCGTACCGAACGGGCGTCATACAGTTAATACCAAGTTTTAAATCACTTCTCGCCGCGCGAAGTTTTTCCGCCAGTACCTTGTACCATGCGGCCAGCTTCTGACATCGCCAGTCGATCCACTTGTCGCGTGCGTTTTCCATAAGCCAATCGTAATAGAGCTTGCCGCGATTCGGTGCCTTTTTATCAACCGGGATTTTTATTCCGGTATCTTTTTCGAACTCATCGACAAGATAGTCGTTATATCCGGCCCGAATATCGCCAAACGAATGCAACGCATGTCGCGGAAGGTGCATGATAATACCCTTGAACGATGGATGAGAGACCCCGACCGATAGGATCTCGTCGAAATACTGAAGTGTCATCTTCTGAACGTCCGGATGAATCGGATTGAAGTTCGGCGGCGTCCCATGCCAGCCCCCCGGATGTGGTGTACCGGTATTGTGAATGGTTAATGCCGAATTATTATACGCCCCCGACTTAATACCCGTTCGCGTCACATATGGAAGTTCGAATTCGACGTTGTTCTGATTGATCGTCCCCATAAACTCCAGACCACGTCGGTCAAATACCGTTAAATACGCTTCAAAGTAGTTTGGAATATGCGGACGCGGCATATATTTCGGACCAATCATTCCGTTATACCAGACGAGCGGATAGGCGAGAAGATTCTGACCGCTGTAGTCCATATAGTCGGCAAGTCGATGAATAAACTTTTCGAAGAAGGCGATCTGGCCACCATCGGCGGCGAAGTCATAATGAATTGCGGGATCTTCGAAATAGATTCCGACGGGCCTCGTCCAGCAGGGCTGACGCATACTCAATGCAGCAGGTTGATGATTTCTGAACGGTATTC
>CAYUAP010000243.1:0-2855 GCA_964442735.1 uncultured Planctomycetaceae bacterium
GGATGAACACAGATAGTCTGTCGTAAAATACAATATTTTACAATAACAAAATAAACATATTTATCTATTATAGCAAATAGATGTATCATAAAAATGTTATTATGCCAAAAAACAATCCGTGAAAATCAGTATTTTCTGTGGTTTCACTTTATATCCGTGAACGGTTACTTTATTTGTAATCATTCACGAACGATTTTGGAACCACGGATATCACGGATAAACACAGATAGTCTGTCGTAAAATACAATTTTTTACAATAACTACTAAACATTTTTCTATTATAATAAATAATTTTATCATAAAAAAGTTTGTTTGCCAAAAAACTATCCGTGAAAAACAGTGTTATCCGTGGTTTCACTTTATATCCGTGAACGATTACCTTTATTTAATCGATATAACTTTTATACCGGGAAGTCAATTTCATTCGTCTTTACAAGTGGTTTTAATTACCAACGCTGTTGTTGTCGTTACATATTTCATAACAAACAGACGTTAAGGATAAATACAGATAGTTTTACAACCGGAACACAATCCTCTATACCATCATGGTTCCGTCTGTTTTCGACATTACTCCCTATTTAACCAATTGTTCCCCCCCCCAAGAGACGATTACCATAATAGCAGACGAGTGCTTGACCGTCCGCAACACCATAACACGGCTGCTCCGGATAGGCAGTTATAGAGTTGTCCGAATGAACTTTTATAACTGCAGGAGTTAGATTGTTACGGTAACGAATTCTGATTTCGCCTCGAAATTCATTTTCTGGCGGCAATTCAAGATGCCAATTGGCATTGACCGCATGAATTTCTGTACGTGCCAAGGCGTCATACGGTCCGAGAACGACCTCTTTTGTCTCCGGCAGGATTTTTTGGACAAATATCCGTTGTCCGAATCCGGTTTGAAGTCCCTTTCGCTGGCCAATGGTATATCGTTCATAACCGGAATGATTACCGATAACCTGACCTTCCAGATTAACGAAATGGCCCGTTGTGGCCATTTTGGGACCATATTGATGAAGAAAATCGAGATGTTTTCCATTTTCAACGAAACAAATTTCCTGACTGTCTTTTTTACTGGCAACAGGAAGGGATGCGTGTTGTGCTAGCATTCGGACTTCTTCTTTTGTTCGATCTCCCAATGGAAAACGAAGAAAAGGCAATATATTACGCTGTATATTATAAAGAACGTAGGATTGATCTTTAGGACTGACAGAACGTTCGATTAAAGAGAGATTCGGGTCCTGTTGAACAAGCCAGTTCGGAAGATTTTGATTCTGGTTGTTTTCCGCTAGCCATTGTGTTTGTGTTTTTTGATGGACGTAATGACCAGTTGCGAACAATTCCGCCCCCAAGAGTTGACCTACTTCCCATAGTTTTCCAAATTTGAGTGATCGATTACACAGTATACATGGATTGGGAGTTCGACCTTGATAATAACTCTTGATAAACTGTTGGACAATTTCTTCAAACAAGGGACCCATATCAACCATAACCAGGGGAATATGAAGGTGAAACGCGATTTCCAGTGCGGATGCCATTTCCTTGGGAATCGTGAAAGTCGTGGAGTCCAATTGACATACGTCAATATGTTTAAAATTCCCATGAAGATCGGACTGTAAAACGGAAAAAAGATCGTTTCGATTCCATTGTTGAAGTGCGGTTTGGGTTTCCTCGGGCGACAGATTTATCTGATAGGGATGGCACATAAAGAGTCCGAAGAGATCGGCGTTTTCCTGAAGAAGAGACCACGCTGCCACACTACTATCGACACCTCCGGAAAGTGCTATTGCTATTTTGGTCATGAAAAATGGTTTTACAGGGGTGAATGGTTATTCTTCTTCGGGAATGATTTCATAAAAGCGGGTGACAATATCGACAAAGGTACTTTTTTCTTTTGAAGACAGACTCCCCATGAGTTTTGCGATTGTCTCTTTCATGGTGCAACGAATTTTTTCGAAATTGTCGGCTCCCTGGGAGGAAAGTGTGACATAAACAATACGTCTGTCTTTTGTTCCCTGGGCCCGCATAAAGATATTTTTTTGAACCATGGCTTCGACAAGTACCGATGTTGCCGGTAATGACATATGGAGGCGTCTGGCCAACTCGGTCATACGTAAACCTTCCGGCTGTTCATGATAGATAGAGGCGATGATGAACATGGCCTTTCCTTGACGGTGTGTCAACGTTTCAAGCGTTTCAACATGTGACTTTTGCGTCTTTTTTATTGCCATCATATGAATTCTGTCAATTAAATTACACAATTTAAGAAAGGGTTCTTCAAAATTTACATCGGCCATATAAAACTCCTTCAAAATATTTTTTACATCTCTATTAGTTTAACAAAAAATAAATTTTAAGAAAGGTGGACATTTAATCTTTTAGTATTAAATCTTGTTTTAAAATGAAAAATTTTATTCCTGCTCAAACACAAGAGGAAGCAGATGACTTTGACGGACTTGAATAATACGGACTTGAATAATAATGATAAAAAGTTTATAATATAAAAGGTTTACCCCTTTTAATAGAGTCTTGAGGGGGCTATTTCACCGGAATACAGGGTAATGAAACCCATTTGAAATGGACTAAAGACCCCCATCCTGTTAAATCAGAACAAATAGAAATCGGGTGATCGTTCACAGATATAAAGTGAAACTACAGATATAACGTGAAACCACGGATATAAAGTGAAACCACGGATATAAAGTGAAATCACGGATAACACTGATTTTCACGGATAGTTTTTTGGCAAACAAACTTTTTTATGATAAAATTATTTATTATAATAAATAAAAATGTTTAATTTGTTATTGTAAAATTTGTATTTTACGGCAGACTATCTGTGTTTATCCGTGATA
>CAYUAP010000244.1:0-2817 GCA_964442735.1 uncultured Planctomycetaceae bacterium
CCTATATCAATTTTTCAAAATTTTCTCCTTGGCTAAAAACCGGGGAAAGTACAGAAGCATCTTGTCCAAGTTTTTATCCGAGTTTTGGAAAAGATCAAAATTGACGAAACAGGGCAGCGTCTAACGATACTTTAGACAAATCGAAGGACTTCAGCCAATGCATCGGCCAGAGCCACAAGTTCGGCTTTGGTGTGAGAAGCCATTAGCGCGACCCGCAAACGCGCCGAACCACGCGCCACCGTTGGATACCGAATCGCCGGAATGATAAAGCCGCGGTCCAATAACGCCTTGGACGCCGCCAACGCACGTAATTCGTCGCCGACCGGAATGGGCATGATCGCCGAAACGCTCGGGCGCGTCAGTATTCCCCGTTCTCTCAATGCCGTGTTGAAGTCGACTATATTGCGCTGAAGTCGGTGAGTTCTCGACGGATCGGCAAGTAAATAACGAATCGCGGCAGTCGCCGAGGCAATATCCCCCGGCGTAAGTGATGTTGAAAAAATATAAGCGCGAGAAACATTTTGAAGATAGTCGGTCAATAAACGCCTGCCACAAACAAATCCGCCTAAACTGCCCAAAGACTTGGAAAGTGTTCCCATAATAACGTCTGGTTTATACTTGTTCCCAAAATGCTCAATGACACCGCGACCCGTCGCCCCGAGTACGCCGGTTGAATGTGCTTCGTCGATCATCGAAAAAAGTCCGTAGCGTGCTGCGATTGTAACCAGGGCCGGTAAGTCAACAACATCTCCGTCCATGCTAAAAACGGCATCACTGACGATTAAACCGCTATCACAAGGATTTGCGACAATCTTCACCTCAAGGTCCGACATGTCGCCGTGGCGATAGACAATTGTTTTGGCACGGCTCAAACGACAGCCGTCAATAATGCTCGCATGGTTCAATGAGTCACTGAAAATGACATTGCCTTCCTTCGCAAGTGAGGAAATCGTTCCGACGTTCGCCATATAGCCCGAATTAAAAAGAATCGCTGATTCCGTCTCTTTGAAAGAGGCTAACTCCCGCTCCAACTCTTCGTGTAACGGCAGGGTTCCCGTTGTGAGGCGTGAACCGCCAGA
This sequence comes from uncultured Planctomycetaceae bacterium, assembly GCA_964442735.1. Taxonomy (GTDB): domain Bacteria; phylum Planctomycetota; class Planctomycetia; order Pirellulales; family Thermoguttaceae; genus JAUNBG01. The sequence continues at coordinate 1,080 of CAYUAP010000244.1, forward strand.
GCCAGTACCATATTTCTCGACCGCCCGGTGAGTCGCCTCCTTGATCGACGGCTCGACCGCTAAGTCTAAATAGTCGTTCGAGGCGAATAACAAGTATTCTTGGCCGTTGCGAATAACGCGACGACTCTGTGCCGATTCGATCACCGAAGTCGTCCGATAAAGATTCGCGTTTTTTAACCCGATGAGTTCTTCTTCCAATCTTTGCCAGGGATTCAATCTCGTCGGCCAGTTCAGTTGCTGAACGTTCCTGATAAAAACCGGCTGCCGTTCAAGGAAGGCGATTGTTTCCTCTGCATCGCTCGACGTTCCTCGAAAAAGGAAAATACGACCGCCGCGAGGGCAACCGGGCTCTTTCAAGCAAGTAATTCGAACGTATCCGTTTTTCTTTGACGCAAAGTAACCTGTCACATAATCAGGATCGTCCGAAATGCAAAGTTCGGCAACGATATGCGGCGCGTTTGCAACTTTCGACGCTAAAACAATGGCTTCCGCGTAATGGCATTTTGAGTTCGAACGCGACTTCGCGGCACCGAGTTCATCGTCCATATACGTAACGCGAACACCTCTTGTTTTATCCGGTTCCATTCGCTCAAACGTATCGATATTAAGGAGGGCAGCTCCTCGCATTGGCGGCATTTCAATAAGTTCGCGAATGATTTTTTCCGGTTCGCTCGCGTCTAAAAGTCGGAGCTGGTCGCACATGATTTTGAGACCGTCCTCTGGGGTAGACGCTTCCCAAGTCGAGACAGGCAATGCGTCGAAATATTGAATTTGCGTTCGCTCGACTGACTCCAGTTTTAAATTAATAAAGTCGGGCTTTCCCTTCGAATGCCGCAACGCCCGTTCCAGCATGGTCACCGCGAAAGACTGAACATCCGATTCCAAAATAATACGTTCCGCACCAGAGATGTGATTTCCTTGATGGCTTGCCCGCATCTTTAAGCTAAACAGTTTTTTTAATTCGTCCATTTTCTAATTTCATTTTTAGTACTTTGACGGAATGGTCGCCGCCGAACGCGTTTTCATCAATTCCGTAGTAGACTCCCAAATATTCAAATAGGAATCCAAACCACACAACTGCTTATTGCAAAAGATAATTTTCGGATGCAAATAATTCGCCCGCGTTTTGTTGACGATGATCATGTTTTGAACTTCTTTCGACACCATGTATCCATAATCCGCCCCTATCGCTCTGATCTTGTAGCGAAGTGGTGATCCAGTTTTACTGTCTGTTGACGAAATAACAATTATATAAATAATCGCCGATTTGAGGTTTTTATCGGCTTGTCTTGAACATATGAACTATTTTTTTTGCTATAATATGTCTTATACAGAGATGTAATTTAATCATTTAATCTGATAAGACAATATAGATAAAATAAAAGGCTTGTTTTACATGGAGGATAATTCCAGCCGTTTCGCGTTTGTTTCACGAAAGTTTTCAAACGGCGGGGAATTGGTGGATTGCGGCTGGATACCGAAATGGACGGGCTGTCGGCGACACGGCGGCGTTTGTTGCGAAAATGGGCGAGAACGTTAAAAGGTCTCGAGTTCGGGCTGGGTTAGGAGAGAAACGTTCAGAAAGAGGAAAAAACGGTTTGGTATTGGTTCCGACTCGAAAGCATACGGAGTTCGGGGCGAAATCGGACTGTGATAGAATATCGAAGACAGAGAAAAAAGAAACTGTTCGCGGGTTTGGGTTTGGTCCGAAGGGAATAAGAAAGAGCTGGAAACCAAA
>CAYUAP010000245.1:0-2816 GCA_964442735.1 uncultured Planctomycetaceae bacterium
ATCCGTGAAAATCAGTGTTATCCGTGGTTTCACATTATATCCGTGAATGGTTACTGTGATTGTATGTTCACCAATGTTCCCCTGTGTTCACAGACCGCCGTCAAGAGGTAAATAAAAGACCTCAATCGTTCCTTCCACCTTTTATTGCAGTACCAGAACGGACCAGAGACTGGGAGTTTCTTCCACAGGAAACGTTTCGGGATGCTGAAGGTCGAAGTTTCCCAATTCACTATCGTGAAAAGAAAAATGAAACCCTAATCGCGGATGTTCTTCAGGGTCGAAGCCGGTTAGCGTTTCAGTGGGGATCAAGACGGAAAATCGACAACCGGAGCCGGTAATTTCGCTAGCCATTTTAAAGGTAGTGATATCCACCGGATTGGGATGCTCTTTTGCGCGATGGATGGGAAACCAGTACGGGCGCGGGGCGGGTGTATGAATGTCGGAAGACGTTATTGGAAGAAATAAAAATCTGTGACAATAGCGGTCGCCACGTTGGAGATCTCGAACATCACGTGTATCCAAAACGAAATGAAGACCATCTGATGTCTCCAATTGAAGGGGATTACAATTGAGTTTCCGCATTTTGCCTTCCAGAAGTACCGTGATGATCAGACCCTGTTCATGCCATCCGATTCGAAAATCAAACTCTATTTTTTTTCCTTCGTCATTGAAGTCGTTTACCAATAATTCCGGCTGCTTTCCTTTTCTTTTATCGAACTCGGTTATATGGCCCCGACGGCAGTGATACGGAATTCTATATTGTTCATCAAGAAACATCGGTGTTATATTCTCGGGAATCTCCTGCACTTTATGACAAGGAAAAGAGAGCCGAAATATAAAATTCTGCGGTATATTGGACATAATTATCTGCTTAATTAACTCCATTAATATTTTTATTTGTAATCATGAAAAACAATTCGCTATGGTTTTAAAATCCTTCGTTTCGACGTTATTTGTTTTTATTATAAAAATTTCCGTTATAATGACAAGACTCCTAAAGGGTATTTCCAGTTATTCCCATAAATTAGACCGTGATAATTCTTGTAAAATCCATTGGCTTGTCTATAATTATCTGGTAAACTAACTGGATATAGTTTTTCCGATTTTCGGAGGTCAACAAATTTGAGACGGATGAAAATTTCCCATCTCAATTTGGGAGAATTACCGATAATACGTTTGTTGTTCATTTCGAGAAAGGGCTTTTGGGCGATTCAGGGTGTGTATTCCCTTGATCAATCAATGGTTCGTCAATAGGAATGCCGGAGGATCGTTCTATCAATTGTAAAGAAGATTTTGAATAACCATTCACGAACGACATTGGAACCACGGATATCACGGATAAACACAGATAGTCTGTCGTAAAATACAATATTTTACAAGAACAAACGAAACATTTTTATCTGTTATATACCGGAGCCGGTATGGGCAGTAGCCTTCGGCCTCAATAATCCGTCCTTCGTTGCCGGGCTTGTACAAACAAGATCCGGAAAATTCAAATGGATTGAGTATAATAAATAATTATATCATAAAAAAGTTTGTTTGCCAAAAAACTGTCCGTGAAAATCAGTGTTATCCGTGGTTTCACTTTATATTCGTGAACGGTTACGATTTTGAATAGATGGGCGTTCGAACGGAAAATTATCCTGTAACTCCGATTTTTTACTGGAGAAATAGATGGTACAGTGCAATCAGGTCGTTTTTGCGGACAAAAAACGGGACAGAGATTCCATACGATATTTGTGGCAGACCTGTTTTGGAGACGAGAATATTTTTATCGACTTCTATTTTTCGGAACGAATGACAGATCAGAATATGCTCGTTATCCATAAAGAGGGTAAAGTGGTTTCCATGGCCAGTTTTTGGGAGGCGGAATATGTAACGAACTCGAATATCATTCCAATACGTTATATCTATGCGGTGGGAACCGCTCCGGAATATCGAAGAGAAGGTCTTGCGGGCACTATTCTGGAGTCCGCTAAAGATATTTGGCCCGGGAGCTTCGTTCTCTCCCCCGCAGAAGAAAAACTCTATCATTACTATAAAAAACAGGGATTTTTCCCGGCATGGACGGAAAAACAAATATTGCCCGGAAATACAATGGACCGTCTTGTAGATTCTGTTTGCGATTCTGATTGTAATTTTGATTGTGATTTTGATTATAATATTGATTGTGATTTTGAGAAAATTACACCGGAAGAATATAAAGTACTTCGTGATGCCCATTTTGAATTGCCCGGTTATCTCAAATGGGACGTTGCAGCTATCCGATTTGCCATGAATACATTCTCCTTGTTCGGAGGAAAAACGGTTGCAATCATTCCCAAAAATTACAAGGCTATTCCAATATTTGAAAAAGCGGTAATTATATATTATGTAAAAGAAAATAGAGGAAAAAAACAATTGGTTATTGTCGAAACTACTCTGGAGGAGAAGATCCTGAACGCGTTCCTGCCCCGCTTGATGTTGGAAACAGGTACAGACAATGCCATTTACACACTTCCTGGGGGAATGATATGTTCAACCAATGAAAATATGAGTCCGGAGGAATTTAATCGAAATAAAAATGCCTACCTGAATTTGGTACTGGCGTAAAGTTAACCTTGATCGTTATATTTTAAGACGTTATAAATTCGGCATTTCCCGGGAGTGCGGACGCCATGCCTGACGGCAGGCAGGTCTCGTCCGCATCCTCAAAACAGGCGTCTCGCCTGTTTTGCATCTATTCCAAAAAACGTAAAGTTTCAACCATCTTTATCACAGAAAAAACAAGACTGGAACGCGGACGTCTCGTCCATACGCATTAACTTAAATTCAAC
>CAYUAP010000246.1:0-2655 GCA_964442735.1 uncultured Planctomycetaceae bacterium
AGGCGAGACGCCTGTTTTGGAGGATGCGGACGAGACGTTCGCGCTCCCAGGAAATGACGAATTTACAACGTCGTACTGTATAATTGAATCAAAAATAATTGGATCAAAAATATACTCAAGGTCGTTATAAAAGTCTATTTTTCAAAACAGGCGAGACGCCTGTTTTGGAGGATGCGGACGAGACGTTCGCGCTCCCAGGAAATAACGAATTTATAACGTCATACAGTATAATTGGATCAAAAATATTTGGATCATAAATATACTCAAGGTCGTTATAAAAGTCTATTTTTCAAAACAGACGAGACGCCTGTTTGGGAGGATGCGGACGAGACGTTCGCGCTCCCAGGAAATGACGAATTTATAATGTCGTACAGTATAATTGGATCAAAAATAATTGGATCAAAAATAATTGGATCAAAAATGACGAAAAGCGGAATTTTTATTATTGGAACAGGAACAGACGTTGGCAAAACATATGTGGCCGGACTTCTAACACGATATTTGCGGCGAATCGGTATAAATGCGGGCTATTACAAGGCCGCACTCTCTGGAGCAATAAAAGAGAACGGAAAACTGATTCCGGGAGATTCGGCGTTCGTCTGTCAAATGGCAAAACTTGAAACAGAACCGGAGAGACTCGTCTCCTATATCTATGAAACGGCAGTTTCTCCAGCTTTTGCCGCTGAACTGGAAGGAAATCCTCCCAATCTGGAACAAATTGTCTGTGACTGTGCTCTCCTCGGTAAACGTTTTGACTTTCTCGTGGTCGAAGGAAGTGGTGGAATTTATTGTCCAATTCGACGCGGAGACGTGAAAATTGAATTGACCGATATTATTCAGCATCTTGGGTTCGATACGATTCTTGTTGCCGATGCAGGTCTCGGAACGCTCAATGAAATCGTTTTAACACTCGAATACGCAATGAATCGAAATATTCGTGTAAACGGTATTATTTTAAATCACTACGACTGTAATAATTTTCTCCATCGCGACAACAAACAAACACTTGACCAGGAAGAATTTCCGCCTGTCATTGCAATCGTTCCAATGGGAGGCGACTTGGAGGAAATATGTATTACCCCCATTTTATCGAACGATGTAATCTCTTTTAAGGAAAACAAATGAATCTCGCCAAACGCGATTTGAAATATATCTGGCATCCTTGTTCACAAATGAAAGATTACGAGGAATTACCGCCAATAATTATAGACCATGCCAAGGGAATCTGGCTTTATGGTATTCAAGGGGAACGTTATGCCGATGTTGTTAGTTCCTGGTGGTGTAATCTGCTCGGACATTGTAACGAACGTATTTCCGGCGCAATCAAAGATCAACTTAACCGGATGGAACATGTTATTTTTGCCAATTTCAGTCATGAACCGGCAATCGAATTGTGCGAAAAACTTGTACAGAAACTCCCCCACGGTCTCTCAAAATTTTTCTTTACCGACAATGGTTCGTCCGCAGTGGAAGTTGCGATGAAAATGAGTTTTCAATATCGTATACAAACGGGAAGTCCCAAAAAAGTACGATTCATGGCTCTTTCAGATGCCTATCATGGTGAAACACTTGGGGCACTTGCAGCGGGTGATCTCGACCTTTATTCCAAAATGTATAAACCACTAATGATCGACGTCCTTCGAATATCTGCTCCGGATTGCTATCGCTGTCCCTACGGTAAAACGCGGACGTCCTGCGCAACGGAGTGTTTTGAAAACGCTGTTCGAATGTTTGAGCGCCATGCCGCGGAGTGTACTGCCATTCTTGTCGAACCACTGGTTCAAGGATCGGCAGGTATGAAAATCTATCCGGCAGCGTATTTGACAAAACTCCGTGCACTTTGTGACCGGTTCGACGTTCATTTTATCGCCGACGAAATTGCCGTTGGATTCGGTCGAACCGGTACAATGTTCGCCTGTGATCAAGCAGAAATTTCACCGGACTTTATTTGTCTGTCAAAAGGACTGACAGGCGGCTATATGCCTATGGCATTAGTCGTAACAACACCAAAAACGTTCGATGCCTTCTATGATGATTACGAAACACACCGTGCGTTTCTGCATAGTCATACCTATTCGGGTAATCCGCTCGGCTGTCGCGCCGCATTGGAAGTCCTTCGTATTTTCGACGATGAACCCATTTTGGAAAACGCTGTCAAAAACGCCCCGTATTTAAATAAACGACTGCATGAAGCGTTCGACCGATTCGAATGTGTTGGCGAGATTCGACAAATAGGATTGATCAACGCCATTGAACTCGTTGCGGACCATCAGACAAAAAAACCGTTCGATTCTCGTCTGCGACTCGGATATCAAGTATATAGAAATGCCCTCAAAACAGGGGTCTTGCTTCGTCCACTAGGCGATGTACTTTACTTTAATCCACCAATCATTATATCCCGGGACGAAATCGACTGGACGGTTGAAAGAGCGGCACAGTCGTTGGATTTCACTCTAAAGCAAATGAAAAAAATAAAATAAATCAGAATCGTTCATTGTTTGGTCGATTCCGCCAAACATTTGTATATGAATCTTGAAATGATGGAAAGATTCGATAATCCAAAACATCCCTATATTTCTTTACACCGGAAATACTATTTGTGTAACCATTCACGGATATAATGTGAAACCACGGATAACACTGATTTTCACGGAT
>CAYUAP010000247.1:0-2532 GCA_964442735.1 uncultured Planctomycetaceae bacterium
CCAGACCTTTGATAAAGAGAAGGAACAGGAAGAGAAGACGCAACAGGAGCCGCAAAAAGAGCAGAAAACACCACCAAAGGACCCCTCCACCGAACCACCCACCAGCGACACAGAAACTAAAAACGACGACCTCCAGTAACTGAACACTCCCACTTCGTTGTTTTTTCACCTCCGCCCTACCTCGGAGGTTTTTTTGTCCCTATTCTGAAAGGCTTTGCTATGCTCAATCGCAAAAAGACCGTTCCCCAGCCGTCCGACTACCCGGAAGTCATGAACCAGGCCCAAGTCGCCTTACTCCTCGGCCTCTCCCGCAGCAGCGTTCAGGAATACACCAAAAATGGCTCCATTCCCCACCTGAAACTGGGTAGACGGTGTCTGTATTCCAAGACCACAGTACTCCAATGGGTGGAAGGGGGTGGGAATACAAATCAAAGAATGTCGTAAATACGCTCGAATAGAATTCTATCTCTTTACTTATGCATTTCTTCTGATAAATTGCATTATGAGTCCGTCGGTAAGGAAACTCGTTGTATCGAAGACGAAATACCGTTCGAGATTCCCGAAAGTTGGTGTTGGGTGAGACTGGGAAACGTTGCTTACAATGTCACGAACAAGAATAACCAAATTAAAACAAGCGAAATCCAAAAAGTTGGAACTCATCCAGTTGTTAGTCAAGGACAATCATTGATTGACGGTTATTCAAATAACGACGATAAAGTATTTAGAATAAACACGTCATTGACAATGTTTGGAGACCATACAAGAAATGTTAAATACATTGACTTTGATTTTGTTGTTGGTGCTGATGGAACAAAATTCCTTTGCCCCATAACCATTGACTCGAAATTCTTTTACTATGTCATTCTAAACGCAGCAATAAACATGAACAGTAGAGGCTATGAGAGACATTTCGCAATATTGAGAGCGATTTATCACCCACTTCCTCCACTTGCTGAACAACATCGAATTGTTGAAAAACTGGAAGCCGTCTTAGAAAATGTCGATTCCATAGATGCGGAATCGAAGAAACTGGCAGTTTTGGCGACACAATCGAAGAGTAAGATTCTTGACCTTGCCATTCAAGGCAAACTGGTTCCGCAAGACCCGAACGACGAACCGGCGTCTGTTCTTCTCGAACGAATTCAAAAAGAGAAAGAAAAGCTGGTCAAAGCTGGGAAAATCAAGCGCGAAAAGGCGGAATCCTTCATCTATCGCGATTCTGATAACCGCCACTATGAGAAAACCGGCAACCAAACCCGTTGTATCGAAGACGAAATACCCTTTGAAATTCCTGAAAACTGGCAGTGGGTGAGGCTTAAAAATACAGTCGAGTTGATTTCCGGACAAGACATGTTACCCGAAGAATACAATTCACTTCATAAAGGTGTTCCATATATCACAGGTGCAAGCTGCATAACAGATGGTATTCTTATTGAGAATCGTTGGATAGAAATACCGAAATGCATTTCTAATATCGGGGATATTCTCATCACTTGTAAAGGAGCAGGAGTTGGAAAAATGGCAATGAATACTTTTGAACGAGTACACATTGCCCGGCAGATTATGGCTATTCGTACTTCCAAGCACTGTAATATTCATTATCTTAAACATTTTATGACTGCGATGGTTGACCTAATACGAACTCAAATGAATGGCTTGATTCCTGGAATCTCAAGAGATGTGATTCTTGAGATGCTATTCCCACTTCCTCCCATCATCGAACAGGAAAGGATCGTGAATAAAATAAAGCAACTCTTTGATTATACGGATGTTATGTAATCCTTGTATGGTAGGGGTTACCACTTAATTACAATTATTCTAACAGGCGACAAACGTTCAATAGCCTTTCAGTCTCTGCGACAATACGATGTTGTTCAGCAAGTGGAGGAAGTGGGTGATAAATCGCTCTCAATATTGCGAAATGTCTCTCATAGCCTCTACTGTTCATGTTTATTGCTGCGTTTAGAATGACATAGTAAAAGAATTTCGAGTCAATGGTTATGGGGCAAAGGAATTTTGTTCCATCAGCACCAACAACAAAATCAAAGTCAATGTATTTAACATTTCTTGTATGGTCTCCAAACATTGTCAATGACGTGTTTATTCTAAATACTTTATCGTCGTTATTTGAATAACCGTCAATCAATGATTGTCCTTGACTAACAACTGGATGAGTTCCAACTTTTTGGATTTCGCTTGTTTTAATTTGGTTATTCTTGTTCGTGACATTGTAAGCAACGTTTCCCAGTCTCACCCAACACCAACTTTCGGGAATTTCAAAGGGTATTTCGTCTTCGATACAACGGGTTTGGTTGCCGGTTTTCTCATAGTGGCGGTTATCAGAATCGCGAAAGATGAAGGATTCGACCTTTTCACGCTTGATTTTCCCGACTTTGACCAGCTTTTCTTTCTCTTTTTGAATTCGTTCGAGAAGAACGGACGCCGGTTCATCGTTCGGGTCTTGCGGAACCAGTTTACCGCGAATGGCAAGGTCAAGAATCTTGCTCTTCGATTGCGTCGCCAAGACTTCCA
>CAYUAP010000248.1:0-2529 GCA_964442735.1 uncultured Planctomycetaceae bacterium
TCCGATTTTGCTTTTTCGATATTTTCTCGAACAAGATCGACCAGACACCTTTCGCTGGGACAGGTTCGAAACGGGCCTTCTCCGACAACATGACACCACGGACTCAAAACCACGGACTCAAAACCAGTCGATGGGAAAACGGAACAGTCGTTTTTGTTTTACGATTTACTGTTTTTGTTTTGGCCATTTATTCACCCATCCTTTTAAAGACATATTCACCGGTTTTGACCTTTTCTATCAGATCGTGTTTGAGCATAATATTGATGATTCGGGAAGCACGACTGTCGGATACGCCAAATTGTTCCACAACATCATTTCGAGTGAAGCTCATTTCTGTTTCATATTTTTTACGTAATTGCAGAATTCCATCTCTAGTTTTTCCGCGAATGTCAGACAAAGATGCTGTTTTTTGTACAAAAGCCTCTTCGTCCAAAAGTTCACTCGCGTCCCTTTCAAGTGAACTTTTCTCCCCGAAGAGTGAACTTTTCTGGTCAGCGAGTGAACTTTTCTCTCCCGAAAGTGCACTTTTCCCGTCCGAAATAGACGTTTTCTTCCGAAAGACGTCATTCCGATTCGGCATGGAGACGCGGAACCAGGAGGCTTCGGAGAAGAACTTCGGCTTAACAGGACAGTCGGAAAAGTCTTTCAGTATTCTATTAATACCGCTTCCGCGACGATCCATATAATCCAGACGGAGAAAAATATCGGAAATAACGTGATTTCGCCTCATGGAAGGGATATTTCTGATATCGAGTTCCTGAATCCGGCTTCCGTCAGGCATACCGCCGGGCGAGGTGATTTCCAATCGGTCGTCGTACATATCGACGTGAATTTCCGAACCAAGAATCTGATAATCGCGATGAATAATGGCATTAACCAGCACCTCCCGGACCGATTTGGCGGGGTAATCACTGCTTTCTTCGCGTCTCATTCCGGCGATTCGCCAGCGCGTCTTGGAGTTATTCCGAATAAAATCCTCCGCGTTGAACAGCAGACTGATAATACTACCGTAATACTCCTTGTCGTCGTAAGCGTCCAGATCGAGATCGCCTTTTTCAAGACCTTTCCAGCGTGTGCAGAATATTCGCGACTGTTTCAGTATTCCCTGATCGGACAGAAGAAGACCGGCATTGGTAATAACGCGATCCGGTTGCATGAGGCCGAGTGAAATCAGGTCGCGCTGGAAATCGAAATCGTTCCCTGTTTCCTGTTTGAAGGTTGCCTGCAACAGTGTAAAGCTGGCGTCGCCAAATTTACAGGATGAAGGCAAAGCGTCGAACGTTCGATTCATTCCCTTCATAATGAGCTGATTCAATTCGTAAGAGGTCGCGACGACCGACTGATTCCCTTTACGAACGAACGCTTCCCGGGTTCCTTCCTGTGTATAATAATATGGCGTTGTCGGGCCGTCCCCGACTTTAACGGCAAGGAAATCTTTTTCATTTTCCCGTAGGGCGATCAGTTCGTATCGCGGACAGGGCTGTATTCTTGCGTTGATGAACTCCGTGATTTTCTCCGATACGGAATGAATATCGGCCAAACCGACTCTTGTTTGATTGGCGTCGCGAATACCGAAAAAGAGCGAACCCCCTTTCGAGTTGGCAAACGCACTGACTGTTTTGAGCCAACTCTTCGGTTTCGATTCTTCCAGCGAAAGTTTGTATTCGACGGAAGTACTTTCGGCGACTATTTTGGACAGTTCCATTCGCGCTTACTCCCACATCTTCGTCTGGAATTCGTCTTCGATGAGACGGATTTTCCATTTGGAGTTGGATGTATTAAGATTGTCGAGATTATTGGTTCCATTGACGTAAATAATATCGAATTCATTCGATGTGGAATCGAAACCGAGTTTCTCAAACCAAGCGTCCAGAACGATATTGTCCTGTTCCATGCCGGGATAGATCGCGTTTTTATCCGACATTTCGAACGAGCCCTCTTTAACAACGTCTTTCCCGGGACGATTGCGCCAGATAATGAGAACCTTTTGACCGTCAAGCGTTTCGCCAGTGACAAGACGGAACCACCACAGACCGTTGGCGTCCCGTTTGAGTTTGCCGTCCAGAATCAGTTTGCCGTCCTGATCCCGTTTGAACATTGCGGTAAAATGTTCCGGCTTCGCGATTCGGTCCACCTTTAAACCGATCAGATAATTGAACGTCTCCAAAAGATCGACCGTCTGATAAACCGATTCGTCACTCCCTGCCTTTTTGATTTGAAGTCGATACTCCGTTGGCTCAAAAAACGCGTCCACACTCAATAGCGAGGGACTTCCGTGACTCTCCATCTCCAGATAATACTTGAGTATATATTCTTCCCGCAAATCCGGGTCTTCATTGAATTTCAGTTCCTTTTGAAGTTTGCCGTTCGGCGCAAACGCAAGATTGTTGAGCGTGTCTTCGTAACTTTCAAGACGTATGTATTTGACGCATTGGGAAACAGAAGAGGAGACAACCGGGCGAGACGCCCGGTTGCCCGGCGATGCGGACGAGACGTCCATACGCATTAACTTAAATTCAACGATAGAAT
>CAYUAP010000249.1:0-2448 GCA_964442735.1 uncultured Planctomycetaceae bacterium
TCCGTGAAAATCAGTGTTATCCGTGGTTTCACTTTATATCCGTGAACGATTACCTTTTTCACAAAACAGATCTCTTTTGGTCTTGTTTTATGTTGATATCTTTCCTGTTTTTACTACCAGTCTGTGAACGACAGATAAATTTTTATGTTAAATATGGTTTTATAAAAATACGGTTCGTCAAAATATCGTTCGTATTATCTGTTATGCGTATTATCTGTGGTTATAATTGTGGTTATAATATAGAATTATTTACATTAGATTATTTCTTAAAGATTTTCTATAATGACAGATAGAGGAATATTCTATTATCGAAAAGGGATTTTTTTGAATTTATGAACGAATTACTCAATTTAAGGGTTGACAAAATAAATTTTAATAACTATACTTTTAGTAGTTTTATTGTAAAAGGGGGTTGTATAACATTATTATATAATATATCGTACAAAATTTTACAATGTACTTATAATTAGCACAATCATTCTAAAGTAACGTGCAAATGATTGATTGTGTTTCCTGTATTTATTTATCTAATTTAAAGGGAAATAGGTGAAAAAATGAAGTGTAGAAAAAATAGTGCCCACTATTTTGGTTTTACTCTTGTCGAATTATTGGTCGTAATTGCGATTATTGGTATTTTAATCGCGTTACTTCTACCTGCTGTGCAAGCGGCACGAGAAGCAGCCCGTCGTATGCAGTGTACCAACAATTTAAAGCAATTTGCTCTGGCTTGTATGACCTATGCGGATGCGAATCAGAATTGTCTTCCGATGGGATCGGACTGTGTTGGCGCCGGTTTAGCCGGTTCTACTACAAGCGATACGCGTACAAGCGGTTATGGTGTACGAGTCTTCATTCTGCCTTTTATTGAAGAGTCTGCCATGTATGATCAGATCAAAAAACACATTGGTTTGGCTTCCGCCTATTCCGGAGGTGCTGGAGTTTTAACGGACTCTTGCTATGTATGGAGTGTATCCAATGAAATCAAGCAGTTTAAGATTTCCGGTTATGCTTGTCCTTCTGACGCGACTGCGAAACGTATTCAGAGTGATTGGATGCCTGCTAGTTATGTTTCCTGTTATGGTGACTATTGTGTTAAAGATGAAAATTGGGGTTGGTATGGTGTCGCGGAACCGACGAGTTATTCCCGGGGTGGACTTCAGCCGCGTAACTGGACCGATTTGGCGGCTATTACCGATGGTACCTCCAATACGATTTTGGCGAGTGAAATTATCGTTGCCAAGGGGGCTCTGGTTAAAGGTGGTATCGCCGGAAGTGCTAACGTTATTACCAGTACAGGCCATAATATCTGCCAGTCAGGTATGAATGCTCAAAACTGCCTCGCTGTTACCAGTGATGGTGTTGAGTTCAATACATCGGCAACCACGACTTTAGGTGACCGTCGGGGTCGTCGTTGGGCTGATGGACAGCCGGTTTACAGTTCCTGTAATACAATTCTTCCGCCAAATGCTCCTGCTTGTGGAGGCGCTAGTCTTAACGATTATAATCCAACCCTATTACCTCCACAGAGTTATCATTCCGGTGGTGTCAATTGTGCCAAGGTTGATGGGAGTGTTTCGTTCGTTAGTGATACGATTAATACCGGAACATTAACGGCCTACTGTAAACGCGCTGGTAAATCCAATTTCGGTGTTTGGGGCGCGATGGGCTCGCGAGACGGTGGTGAAACGGTTGCTCCGTAATCACCGACTGTTTTTCTACGGTCTTCCTGATTATTTTAACCGGAGCAGGCGTCTTTCGTTGCTCCGGTTAATTTTTATCATTTTAAGGGGACTGTACTATCTATAAAAAATATATTTTTTAAGGGGATTTTCTATGAAAAGAATGATTCTGTCTTTAATGGTTGGTGTGGCAATTAGTCTTCTTGTCGCAGGGTGTGGGGGAAAGGGAAGTTTGTCCGGACTCTATCCTGTCTCTGGTACGATTACTTTGGATTCGCAGCCGCTGGATGGGGCTACGATTACTTTATTCCCGGAAGCTGGCATTGGACCAAATAATCGTCCCGCCTCCGCTACTTCGGATGCTTTAGGTAAATTTGTCGTTACGACCTTAAAGCCTGGTGATGGCGCTTCGCCCGGTAAATATAAAGTCAGTGTGACTAAAAACGTTGTTACAAAACCCTTGACAGAAGCCGAACAGAAAAAATCGGAAGATGGAACTCATGTTCGTGATGTCGTTGCGGAAAGCCTTCTGCCTGCTAAATATGCTAATTCCGATAAATCTGGATTGTCCATTACCGTTGAAGAAAAGAAAAACGAAGGTATTAAAATCGAGATTACCAGTAAATAATTGTTCTTCTACGGCATTTGTTTCCGTCTCTATGCAATGATAGACTAATGATATACTTTAGGACGTTATAAATTCGGCATTTCCCGGGAACGCGGACGTCTCGTCCGCATCTTCAAAACAGGCGTCTCGCCTGTTTTGCTA
>CAYUAP010000250.1:0-2324 GCA_964442735.1 uncultured Planctomycetaceae bacterium
CCAAAAAACTATCCGTGAAAATCAGTGTTATCCATGGTTTCACATTATATCCGTGAACGGTTACGTTTTATTTATTTTATCAAAAATGATTTTCCTTTACAAGAGTTTCGATCTGTTCGGCAGTCAGGGCCCAGGAATAGACGGCGGCATACGAGATACAACCGGGAAGATTGTATCGTGATCCGGCTGTCGGGGTTATGTCTCCACCAACACAGAATGCTCGTGCTTTTGCCGTACTGGTGTATTTAATCCGACCGTTCTGTTTTTTCTGTACCAGTGGTTTGCCGTTCAGATAGAGAATCATATTGGAACCATCATAAACACCGAAAATGGAGGTGTCACCCATTCCATCATAGAACGCTTCTATACGTTCATAAATTCCGAAAAAGTAACAGATAAACACCAGTATTTTTTTCTTCGGATAGTACTCAAAAGCAAGACCACCGCTTTCCGTATTACCAAAAATACTAATAACATCCTTTTCCTTTTTTGAAAGATCGAGTCGAAATTTTACCGCAATTGTAATTTCTGTTCGAATTCGATCATAGTTTCTCGTGGAGACCGGAATTTGCAGACATTCGTCTTCCCCATTCAATAAAACGGCGGCCCCGAGTTTATTGTCCTGAATAAATTGAGGTTTTCCCAAGATTCGCGGAGCCGATTTAAATGAAGGATCGCTGGGGTTATTAACAGGTTTACCATCTTCGAAGAACAGATTTATAACGTTTGCCTGCGGCTTTAGAGATTTTCGGTCCACATATTTTTCGTCCGCCAATGTTTTGAACTCGACATTCAACGGTATAGACGAAGTTTTTTGAAAAGCATTGGTTGCAAATATGCGAATCCGATAGGAGGTATTCGATAAAAGACCATTAAGAGTAACAGCAATTTTAGGAGCGCGTTGCTTCATAAAATAATCGGACCATGCGAAATCGACAGCATAGGGAACCCATTTATTGTCAAGCAGTCGGTCGATTGTAAATCGATATCCGGTTAGACATTGTTCATCGACACCTTGAGAAAATTCGATATCTGCCGTAGATATACCGGTTTTGAGTACAGACACCATGGCGTCAGAGGGCCAACTCGGCTGTTTTGCCTTTTCGGCTCGTTTATTCGTATAAATGAATTTCCCGATATTCAACGGGTCTACAACAAGGTATTCACGGTCATGAAATGAATCGGTTAATGTATCATAGAGTTTAATACGAATAGTACCATCGCGGAAGATATCGAATAGAAGAAACGTACCGGCCAGTCCGGTTTGTGCTATACTGCTTTTTTGTATTTCATATTTATGATCATAGGAATACAATCCGTAATAGCTCATAGAGCCGGTACCGATAGCCGTAAATTCCCCCTGCCAGATAGATCGTGGGTCAACAGACGGTACGTGTGAATGCCCGGAAATATGAAAGACCTGTGGATATTTGCGGAGTGTTTTTTGGAAATCGTGAACCCCAGCCGGAAAATTACCGGGAAGATTGTAACTGCCGGAAACCGTTGAATGGACATGATAATGTTGTATAACGAAGATCGTTTTCTTCGGATCGTCAGCTTGTGCTTCGGCGAGATTCTTTTCGAGCCAGTCTATAGCGTATACGTAATCATTTTCGGCACAGGTTCCTTTTTCAGGCGAAACGGTTATAAAATGATATCCATTAATAACCTGATGACGATTTGCGAGGGTGGCAAAAGTTTTTTCCCACAAATCACGATTCCCCCCATAATATTCATGATTTCCCATACAGAGAACACGTTTCGTTGCCGACTTGAGATTATCATCCATGGTTTTTTTGAAAGGACCGATTTCTTCGATTACCCCATGATTGGAAAAATCGCCCGCGACAACAAGTGCATCAAATTTATCGTATTTCTGTTTTGCGGCATATTCGTTCATAAATTGAATTGCCCGGGCAAATCGAACGTGTTGTGGCGAGGTGTTCGTATGCGAAAGATCGTAGTGGACGTCACTCAATGCGGCGAAGCGAAGTATGATATCGTTATTTTCTTCAGCAATTAAGCCTGTAGGCAAACAAAAAGTCAGCATGGAAACACCCAAAAAACCACGACGTGTTATGGTCGAATTCTTTTTCATTTGATATCTCCTTTATCCTTTGTAAATGATGTGTTTTTTTCCAATTCCCTATCCTGATATAATAATATGAATCAAGGGTATTATGATTCGATTCATAGAGAGATATTGTAACAAAACAAATAATTCAATGCAAGAAGATCTGTAAAGAAGGTTTAAAGAAAGAAGAAAAAATAGTAACCATTCACGAACGATTTTGGAACCACGGATATCACGGATAAACACTGAT
>CAYUAP010000251.1:0-2301 GCA_964442735.1 uncultured Planctomycetaceae bacterium
ATAACTTTTCTCCATGTTTCGCACAATACCAATTTTTGGAAAATAGACAGTTACGCCATTTCGTCTCCATTGAGTTTGACGGCAAAACTGAATGAATTGGAATCCATAAAATAAGCTTTTTCGCCGTGAGCCAAATTCCGTGTCAAAAATTTGCCGAAGACCGACTGCAGGATACTCATATCTCTTTTGACGGTCAAAACGCCGACTCCCAATTCATTGGCAAGTTCCTTGAGCGTTTTTCCCTCATGATTATTGACGAACATCTGAAGCATCCTCCACTGCCGTTCCCAGACCGTTGGAGCCTGTTCGTCTTCACTTATTAGACGCGTTCTCTTTCCAAGCATACTTTCTACTAAAAAAAGAGGAATTTTTCGAATATTTTAAAAAACCTCGACTCTGTATTTTACGTCATTTCTAAAAACTTACAAGCTCAGACTGTTCCAATTCCAATCTATCTACTGCTTAAAATCTCCCGGTAAGAAAATTTTCTTAAAATCGAGTGTTGAAATTTAAACTATTCGGATTATACTGGAAGTATTGGTTGAAATGACAGTTCTGTCGCTGTCAAATATGCGTAATTTTAGGACATTGAGAGTATTTTGAGGAAGGTCATGATGAATAGGGCGTGTGAAACCAGACGATCCGCCGACAAGGGTTCTCGGAGTCTTTGTACGGACTCCGGTCTGTTTGGACGGACGCCTGCCAACCGACTCTTTTGCTTTATCGGGATTCGGGTTCATTATATTATCTATGCCAAGTTGAATCTTATTTGTTAAAATCATTCTTTATACGGAAAATCTATCGATCCGCCGTGAATTGTCGCGTCTGGAACAGGACTGTTTTGCGCTCGAAACAGGCTGCCGGTTGGATACTTTTCGGACAGGAAAAGATGATTATGTCAATAAAACTATAAGGGTAAAAAGGATGCCCTGTGTAACTGTCATGGAAGATATTGAGTTTTCTCCGTATGATACGCACAAAAAAAGATTATTTTACCTAAAGAATGGGAGAAATACAATGTCGAAAATCATTAAGATCCCCGTTTTGGATCGAATTGTTCAAAACGGACAAACCTATTATTGTTCACATAATATCCATGAGTCCACCGGAGCGATACCGTTTAAATCATCTTGCGAAGTGGAAATGGAGATCGAGGACGAACCGGACTCGACAATTAATACTTACCGGCTTGGATCGAATCCTGTGAACCCCGTTGTTACGCGGACAAAAAAGAACTGACCGACCTCTTCTATCGTTTGGATCGGAATGAAATTTTCGATTCGCTCGTCCTTCGTTATACCGCTCGAATGAAGAGCGTTCTGCGATAACGAAAAGCCCTTTTTGACCACCTTTGTCCGGTCCTGTTGCCGGATTGAGTACAAAAACATAATAAAGTTGCGTTTACATATTAAATATTGATATTTAAGGAGATTAAGATTATGGAAAATACTGAAATGACTTGTGATGAACTGCTTGAATTCGCCATGAAACGGATTGATGCGAAGCTGAACCATTTTGTTTGAGAGGGTCGGATTCGGGAATGCGATGCGGACGATACTCGGCAGGACGCGATTGTCGCTGTGCTGGAAAAGTTCAAGGAGTACGACGAGAATCGCGAGGCGGTTCAGAAGACGTTCATCAGCGCGATTGTTCGGAACGCGTTCAAGTATTACTTCGCCAACCGAAAGGTCGTGAAGAATCGGGAATGGGCGGACATCGATTCTCTGCCGGAATCGAAAGAGCCGGTGATCAACGAGGGAGTCCTCGGCGAACTGACCGAACTCGACCGTATTTACATGAAGCTTGACCTGGCCACCGTCCGGGGAAAACTTTCGGAGAAACAGCAGGCGGTCTTCGATCTCATGGGAACGCATTCTTCCACGGACATTGCCACGATTCTTGGCGTCTCCGTTCGAACGGTTTGTGATCGAATTGATGTGATTCGCCGAACGGCCAAAAGACTCCTTGTCCGAACGCGAACCGTCTTCTCCTGGGCACAGAAAAACGGATACTGCCAGACGAATATTTTTCTCGAAGTCCATAAAGGCTCAACAGAAAACAAGCAAAACGAATTTTATGTCCCCATGGAGTGGTTTGAAAAAGTCATGACGATCTGTCCGGATCAGCAATGGCGGGTCTACCTTGCCCTCATGCGGATCGGCGGCGTTCGTATGGGCGAAGCACACGCCCTCACTTGGGAAAACGTCCTATGGAATGAGAATCAGGTACGAATTATCAGTCCGAAGACCGAACGTTTTCAAGGGCACGACGAACGTGTTATTCCGCTTTTTCCGAGACTCC
>CAYUAP010000252.1:0-2295 GCA_964442735.1 uncultured Planctomycetaceae bacterium
CCCGTTGGGCTTTGTATCGTTCCAGTTCAAAATAGATTTTATCGATATTGAGAAACACAATCTGTTTCGGTTGAAAGTGCGTAAAATTCGGGACAATCGCTGTTGCGGTATCGTTCCCTTGCGAACGCATCGCCTGAATTTTAGGATACCAGTTCAGAACGATCTGGTTCTTTTGCAAGTATTCATTCGGAAGGTCAAGTGCCGCAGCGGGGGCGAATTTGCGATACGCCTGACCGAAGTCGGAGCAGACTTCCCGAATCTTCTTTTTCAATCGAATCGTTTTGAGCGGCTTGCGGCCCGACAGTTTGACGACAGGAAGATAAAACGCGATTTTACGATCCGTCGAAACGCCTTCCTCTTTGAGAAAGTCCCGAAACTGCGCCATGTAATCGGCATGGATTCCGAAGATCGAAAGCGTTTCCAAAAGTTCGATATATTGCGGATAATTTATTCGGACGTTCGTCGCTCCGCTTCTTTTGAGCGATTGCTGATAGCCTTTGAGTCGAATTCCGCGTCCGAATAGCTGGATAATCTGCGCTCCTTCGCCTGAACCGACGTTCATGAGTCCCATCGTACTGACGCGCCAACTGTTCCAGCCTTCCGTGAATTTCTTCGAGCCGATCAAAAGATTGATACTGCTGTCCCGTTTATTGATTTCGTAAAAGAGAGAACCGGCAAAGGGGGACTCGCCGATATCCAGTCCGTTGGTATCGCATAATTTCAAGAGTTTGGAATCGTCGCCGACGTTAATGACTCCGAACGGTGTATTGCCGACTCCGGCTTCCAATGCGATTTCCCCTTGCGCTCCCTTGAGATTCTGAACGTGGAGCGTTCCACCTTTGGGAGCGTTGAACAGAAGCGATAAAATTTCCCGATAGATTTCATTGGGGGACAAACCGCACGTATTCAACCAAGTAAAGGATTCTTCGAAGAGATTGTTCCCCTTGCCGTCCCGGATTCCCTCCTTATTGAGAATCCGGTCGATTCGGCGAATACTCGTCTTTGAGTCTTCCAGAAACTGATTCAGAAATTTCAGTATTTCCACAATATCGGAAGCGTCTTTTGTAGCCAGTGTTGCGGTCACTTTACTACCGACGAAAATCCAGAGCGGCTTCTCTATCGCAAACGGACGGAGTTCGGCTCCCTTGTTTTTATAGAGATACAACTGCTGAAAAAAGGATAAAAGACAGGCGGTCAGATACAGATCAAGCTGTTCGCTTTGCGTTTCCTTGTCGAGATTGAGTATCTGATAATCCTTGCCGAATCCGTCCTCGTAAAAATAGCGGTAGGAATAGTCGAATAGAATACTTCGCGAATAAAGCCCCGACAGTTTTGGATTATTTCGAACGGCCTGGGCAAACGTCGCGGAATACTCGAACGAAAAGCCTCGAGAACAGAGTTTATTTCGATATCGGAGCCATGCACCCGACTCGCCGGACGACGCTCCGCGATGCCCTTCGTCAACCAGTACAAGATTGTTCCCTTCGAACGCGTCGACGGCAACCGTTTTAACGCCCATCGTATCGGAGAGTTTGTGAATATCAATCACTTCGATCTGTTTGCCGGTAAACAGATCTTGATTTCCGCCTGTCTTGTCTTTTCGGAACGGAACGGCGTACAGCCCGGAAAGTCGGAACTCCTGTAAATGCTGTTCGGAAAGTCCTTCGTTCGGGGTTAAAAGGATAATCCGATTAAGTTCGCGACTCCTGCCGAATTTCTCCAGATAAAACTGATACTGCAAAATATTGACGTGCATCAGGAGCGTTTTACCGCCGCCGGTGGCGATCCAGAACGCGACCTTATTCAAGTCGTCTGCCGGGTCGGTACTGCCACTGAAACCTGGTACCTGATCCGCTTTGTCTTTTCCTGAATTATACGTTTCTATCCGGCGTTCAATCTCTTGTCGATGCGACTCCGGATCGCGAAAATAACGGTCGAGATAAATCTCTGTTGCCAGCAGGGCCAAATACTGAAAATACTTCCAGACAATCGGCGGCTGATTGAACGTTCGCCTTGATTCATTCAAAGCCTGGGTATGACGCACGATATTCTGATCATATTCCAGCAGTTCTGCATCGGAAATCGTTTTCGTATTGACAAAATGATCGCATAAAATATGATGGTAATGATGAACGTTGTTTTCGTCCAAGCCTTCCGGGACTCGTTCCAGCCGAAGCGGCTCTCCAAGTTCGACAAACGATTGACAGCCGAACAGGGAAAGAAACCACTGACTCAAAACCAGCCGATGGGAAAACGGAACGGTCGTTTTTGTCTTGCGTACAGACTTCTTTGTTT
>CAYUAP010000253.1:0-2291 GCA_964442735.1 uncultured Planctomycetaceae bacterium
TCCTATATCAATTTTTCAAAATTTTCTCCTTGGCTAAAAACCGGGGAAAGTACAGTATATTAGTAAAGCCGACTTTAACGAACGATCAAGTCCAAAACAATCCCTTCGGCTTGCTACCTTTCACTGTATGATTGTTCTTTGAATATAGAACTGATAACAACAGTCCTTCGAAAAGCTTATCATTGACATCGTCAGTCAGCAACTTTGACACGATATAAGTAACTGTACATATTTGTGTGCAATTACATCAAACTTCTCGCCTTCTTCGATTACAGTTTCGTTAAGTTTGACTGTACTCCGATGTATAGGCATATTATGTTACGATAGTTCACTCTGCGTAACAATTACAATGGATTAACGGTCAAGTGCAAGCGAAAGGTAGACACCCGATGACAAGAATTTTCTTCTTGACTGTCTACCTTTCGCTTGCACTTGACCGATTAACGATTATAAAGCCAATATCTTTTAATATAATATTATATTGTTTCTCATCCTTTGAAGCCATACATAATATGATAAAGTCAGATTTGTTATATTGTGAAATGTCGTACTCTCCAATATCACCTTTTTCTGGAAAAAAAACGGCCAACTTCGTTTCAATAAACTCTTGGTCACAGACAAATATGGTACCTTTCGCCATTTTCCCGAGTTCTGACAAGAACTCTTGGTTTGAAATATCATCTTGTAGAGCCTTGTTTTCATCAAAAAAGTTTAGGCCAAAAATAATCTTTGATACTCTACCTGGTATTGGTTCATGATCCTTTTCAGATAATAATCGCCATTCTTTCTCATAACTCCAACCACTGTATTTCGTACAAAAAATAGTCGTCGAGAACTTTGCATTCTTACTAAGGAAGATATCTGAACAGAAAGCTGTTGGAAGTGTATCAGTATAGTTGATTTTACAACAACATGGATCATCACCTTCATAATAGTCTTCTTCAACATCTATTTCGACACATATTCCGCTGTGACAATTGGCATAATGGCCCCACATAAGAAGAGAATCTGGTATTTCACATAAACATACTACACGCTGTTTTTTATTTTGATCTAATAACGATTGTTGCATATCCTCAATCCATTGAGGATTCTCTGAAATACGTTTTTCGATTTCGTTTGTATAATACTCACGCTTCTTCTCTCCTTTTAAAGACACATATCCTTCAATAATTATTTCTTTTGTTAAATCATTGCTCGTTGGAATACAACAGTCAAAAGGATCATTAAAACTCTTTGGATCTGCCAAGAAAAATGTATTTGTTTGCAAATCCTCTAAAACTCTTTTGTTTTTTCTATAGTATCTATACAACTTCATTTCTATATTCTTTCTATATATCGTGATGGATATGCTCGAAGCAGTTGGCTTTCGATGTTGTATGATCGACTACAACTTAGGTGGTCCCGTTTTTCCGACAGGAAAAAAGGGTTGAACAAGGTGGATTGTTGGATTATTGTTACGGCTAATATTGGAGTGTGGTATCCCCCCCATGGAAGGAATGAATCGCACGCGATATTCTACCGCTCCGCTCTCTTGATCCACCGAATACAACCACTCTCTATAGTCTAATTCATTCGGAATATCTTGTCAAGCTATTTTTTGCTACGGCCTCCTTTTTTTCTCTTTCGCTTTCAACTCTCATGATATTTCCGCGACGGAACGCAATCCAGGACCGAATGCTTCCGACTGTTATTGTAACACTCGAAGTACTCGCCGAGACTGTGGCGACACTCCGATACACTCTCATAGTCTTTGATGTACACCTCCTCATATTTTACCGTACGCCAAAGTCGCTCGATCATAATTGTCCAAGACAAGTCTTTACCTCAGAGAAATTATGATATTTTGAGAAGAATAAGTAAAACAGTAAGGAATATCTATAGAATACCAACCCGTTTTCAAACACGCCCCCTCTCCCGCGAAGACGATCCAAGGTGACCAACTTTCCGAACGAAAGCCAAAAACGCGACAGTCGGGCGGTGTCGCGGCCAGGATCGGAACTTGGAGCCAAACGGGCTGTTTTTAGTCGTTTTCGAGAGAAAGCAAAAGATAAGTGATAATGCAACGTAATTCACTAAGTCGACTTTCAGGAAGAAGTTCCCCACCCCCGCCATAAAACCTAAAACTATCTAACATTATTCATAGCCACTGTATTTTACGATATTTTAATGCTACGTGACCGAATTAACTACCTAATAGCGGTTTGAGCCTATAAAACACGGGGCTATCGTGGCATTGCTAAACCCGTGTGGGAGTAATCTCACCGCAGGTTCAAATCCTGTCCTCTCCG
>CAYUAP010000254.1:0-2242 GCA_964442735.1 uncultured Planctomycetaceae bacterium
CGTTTATGGGCACTTACGACCTTTTTGAAAGAGGCGTCGGTGGGATTCGAACCCGTAAATCGCGGATTTGCAAGACTCGTTGGTCTTTGGCCGTCATCATTGGCGTCATTACGTAAGTCGTTGTAAAAAGCCGTGTTACGGCGTGTCGTTCGATAAAAACGGGACTTTTTGCGAATTTTTGAACCGCCCATATCGCAAAACTTGGCTCACTGTCGTTGGTCCAACTCGGCACCATCGCTACTAATGACCAAACGCCTGCACCTCCCGGCACCTTCATTCGGAAAACATTCGAAAACAGTGATTGGTATAGCCTTTTCTTCCTGGAATCGTCTCGATCTTAAAATTCTATAGCACTACTTGACAACTGCACGTGTCTAAATTATATTAGACATGAGCAAAAGAAAGGAGAACGACAATGCTTACAGAAACAAGAGACTTTATTCAAAAGGTGTTTGGTTCATATCCGGGTATTGAACCGTTCCATGATACGGATGACGTTCCGTTAATCATTAAGGGGAACTATGCCTTTTACAGAATGGTTCTGAATGGCGTTCCTTTTCTCTTAATGCTCGACGGGCACAAAATGACCCTGGCTCCTGCGGAAATCCAAAAGCACCTTCAGATCATCCATGAACAAACGGGACTCATTACGGCCTTCGTAACGGACAATATGCCCTCCTGGCAGCGGAATCGGTTGATCGAACGAAAGGTTCAGTTTATCGTTCCCGGAAAACAACTCTTCCTTCCTTCGGCGGGCGTTGTTCTCTCCGATAAAAAAGAGTCCCGGTCCGTCGAACATCAAGGGCTTTCCAATTGTGCGCAAGAAATTCTCTTAATGGTCCTGAACGGTATTGTTAAAACGCCGATTTCGCAAGGGGAATTGTATTCATTGTTCTCCTGTTCCCGCCAGACGTTTTATATGGCGTTGAGCGAGTTAGAATATTTTGCGTTTCTGACAAAAGAGAATCGGGGAAAATCGAAAGTATTACTGTTTCCTCCTGTTGATTTGTCGTTTTTCGAACAGGCCTGTCAGCGCCTTGAAAATCCCGTGAAGAAAACGGTCGGAATCGATAAAAACGACATTGTGCCCGAATGGATGTTCGAGTCGGGCATGACGTTACTGTCCCGCCGAACGATGATAACGGAGCAGAATCAAGAGGAACGGGCAGTATCTCTCACTCAATTCAATAAGACAAAAAAACAATTGACGTTGCGACCAGTAGAGGATTCGCCCGTTTCGCTTCAGATATGGTCGAGAAATCCCCTACTTCCGCAATGCGAACAAGTGGACGACATTTCATTGTATTTAACCCTGAAGAACCATTCGGACGAACGTATTCAAATGGCTCTCGACGAACTCAAGGAGAAATTTTATGCCGAAAGGACTTGACCTTTTTCGAGAGGCTTTTGCCGATTACTCCGACTGTTATGTTCTCATTGGCGGAGTGGCCTGTACGATTGTATTGGATTCAATAGCGATTCCCTTTCGGGCAACGAAAGATTTGGATATCGTTCTCTGTCTGGAAAACATGAACGCGGATTTTGGTCGCACTTTCTGGGATTTTATCAGACAGGGACGATATGCCATTCAGGAAATGGCGGAGGGAAAGAAGTGCTTCTACCGGTTCGGCAAGCCGGAAGATGAATCTTATCCTTTTCAACTGGAGTTGTTTTCCAGACAACCGGATGCCATTGTTCTGGCGAAAGAGAACAATCTGACTCCGATTCCCTTGGACGAAACGGTTTCCAGTCTGTCCGCCATTTTGCTGGACAGCGATTATTACTCTTTTATTCAACAGAACAAAAGAATCGTGACAGGGCTTTCCACCGTCTCCACGGAATGTCTGATTGTCTTGAAAGCCAAAGCGTTCATGGACTTGCTTAACAGAAAACTTGTGGACGAACATTCTGTGGACTCACGTAATATACGCAAACATCGCAACGACGTCGCTCGTCTTTTCGCCGGGACAACAGGTAATTCGTCTGTTGAAATACCGGAATCATTACGAACAGATATGAAGGACTTTATGGCTCAAATAGATCGGGAAGATATCGATTTGAAATCGTTAAATCTACCTTTCAGTCCATCCGATTTCATAAGCGGAATGCGGCGTATGTTTCGACTTTAATACGGATGTTCGTAAGTATCTGTCTATTTTGCATAGAGCGTGGCCTTCCCTAATCATTTTTGTTTTCAAAGGATGAATGCTTTGAGCAATAAAAAAGGTCAAGAAACGTTTTC
>CAYUAP010000255.1:0-2233 GCA_964442735.1 uncultured Planctomycetaceae bacterium
AAAAGTTTGTTTGCCAAAAAACTATCCGTGAAAATCAGTGTTATCCATGGTTTCATATTATCTCTATTGGTAACCATTCACGAACGATTTTTGTAACCACCGATATCACGGATAAACACAGATAGTCTGTTGTAAAATACTATATTATACAATAAATTACTATATTATACAATAAATTATTGAATATATATCTGCTATAATAAATAAGTTTTATCATAAAAAAGTTTGTTTGCCAAAAAACTATCCGTGAAAATCAGTGTTATCCGTGGTTTCACATTATATCCGTGAATGGTTACCTCTATTGTTTCACTTTATATCCGTGAACGGTTACATTTCATGTTCTATCGACAAAAGAATCCCTGGCTCTTTCCGACACGTAATAATATTTTGAACATGACGAAAATTCCGGGGGCCATGTCCGACTCGAACGACTCTCTTCTGATTCTGCTTGATCGCGGAAGCAGTTCCGCCTATGCAATTGGTTTCGGACAGGGATCGACGATTCCTCTCTGTTACGCAAAAAACACTCCCGGATAACCCTGATTTTGACCACCTGTCGGTGAATGGGAAAAAATTTTTAAAAAAAATAAAAGATTTTCTGCAAAAAACAGTACTCTATTTCCACTTACTTATAGAGAAAGAAGACAGAGCGTTGTTTACCGACACTTTCCAAATGGTAACCATTCTCGAACTATTTTGGAACTACGGATAACTAAGGAGAATTAAAAATAGAAATAAATAAAAACTGATAAATACAGATAAAAACGGAAGCTACGGATAACCACAAATAACCGCAGATAACCGCATATCACTACAGATATCTACAGATAACAAAAGATAGTCTGCCGTAAAATACAATATTTTACAATAACAAACGAAACATTTTTATTTTTTATACGGTGGGACGTTATCCATTCGGCATTTCCTGGGAGCGTGGACGTCTCGTTCGCATCCTCAAAACAGACGTCTCGTCTGTTTGGCAAAAGGAACTTTATAATGGCCCTGAGTATATCATAAATAATTTTATCATCAAAAAGTTTGTTTGCCAAAAAACTATCTGTGAAAATCAGTTTGTCAGTGGTTTTTATTGATATCCGTGGTTTCCATTGATATCCGTGAACGGTTACACTGAATGAAAGCCGACTATTAACAGTTTTGGCCGGAGCATGACTGCCCCAGGTAACCGGTATTATTAGCGCAATCGTCAAAAATGGCGATATATCCCTCTTGTTAATCACAATTGGGGGACTGTAAAAAATATAACGAAGAAAATATAACGAAGATAAATGTAACGTAAAAAGTAAAATGAAGAAGAAACGACTGTTGAATTTGATGCTTTGGGAAGGAAAAAAGTGTTTTACATTCATTGGTAAACATCAGTACTTAATAGGAGGAGGGAAGAAAAATGGTTTATCCGTACTGGATTTATATTTCGAAGTGGGGTATTTAAGACATGGGCACGCAAAGTAAAATATTTCAAGAATATCCCGGATAATTGAAAAAAAGAATACCACAAACTTTGGAAGTGAGGTATTATATAAATGTTTGAGGAAGCGGAGGTCGTATTGCAGGGGAGCAACTCGTCAAGAAATAAACGAACCTGACGAAGTAAAATTAAATTGTATTCCATGGATTCATGGAATTTACGGAAGTGTTTTGAGATACATGAAACTTCATTATGTATACGTTATATCTTAAAAAAGTTTTTTATTATCCCATTATCAGGGGAAACTTCAAGGGGAACGTGATTTCGTATCTCATGATATTTTTGTACGGACGGTATTACGGACGGTATTACGAACTGTATTACAGTATAACAGAGAAAGAACAGAATCAAGCGAGGTAACTGATGAAAGCAGGCAGAAGTCTTTTTTTAATTTTAATCCTGATGCTCCTTTTTTATAGGACCGTGGCGTTATTTCCGGAAGAAGTGAAGAGTCAGGGGGAGTTTCGCGCGATACTGGTGGGGATAGACAAGTATAAAAAGTGGGGGGACGGCGATAATTATGCGGATCTTTCCTGCTGTGTCAATGACATAACGGTATTTGCGGAAGAGCTCAAAAAGAATGGTTACAAGGTCACGATTGTCAAGGAACGGGTTTTCGAGGATGGAACCGTCTATTCCGTCGACCGTAAAGAGATCGAAGCTCGGGTGAAGGAAGTATTATACCAGAGTAAACCGCAGGGCTGACGCATACTCAATGCAGCAGGTTGATGATTTCTGAACGGTATT
>CAYUAP010000256.1:0-2045 GCA_964442735.1 uncultured Planctomycetaceae bacterium
ATCTTCCAAAACAGTTGTCTCGCCTGTTTTGAAAAATAGACTTTTATAATACCCTTGAGTATCGTTTGCCGTAAAATACAATATTTTACAATAACAAACGAAACATTTTTATCTATATAATAAATAATTTTATCATAAAAATTTTTGCCAAAAAACTGTCTGTGAAAATCAGCGTTATCGGTGGTTTCGCTTTCTATCCGTGTATGGTTACCAAAAATAAAAAAGAATTGGAATTGAAACAGAAACATAATTCTGACGATTATAACAGCTCGTCAGATGTTTGCCATCCACCTTATTCCCAATCGATTTTTTGTAAGATTCCTGGGATCTCTTCATTTACCTAAATATTTTGGCGAAGAAGTTATACTTACGGATAAATATACGCATAAATACAAAGGCAACACATTAAAAGAATCATACCAACTGGTATACTTATGAGATAAGAAAGTAAGAAGCTATAACACAAACCATATAATAAGACAAGAGGGATAAAGAATAACCAAAGAACTGGGCAAGGGAGATTTGTTGTCCTATCACTCTTATCGAAACTACCTCGAGCATCTTGTTTATCTTCTTTATGACATTCATAATACATCGTAATAAACCAAAAAAAGAACCAGATGATAACACTACTAACAAAAGAGACTCTACTGATAAGTCCGATACAACTTCCGGACAGGAACATTAACAATGTTATAATACATCCAAGACCTTCAGCAGAACTATCTTTCGTCTCTGATGTCATGATTTTTTCCTTACAAGGACAGTCTATAAATGTATTCCTGCAAATAGTCTTAACACTGTCGGGAATCACGACCGAACTTAACGAGGAACAACCATAGAACGCTTTCCATCCAATCGTCGTCACACCCTCGGGAATCACGACCGAACTTAACGAGGAACAACCGCTGAATGCTTCGTCACCAATCGTCGTCACACCCTTGGGAATCACGAGCGAACTTAACGAGGTACAATCGCGGAACGCATCGCCACCAATTGTCATCACACCCCCGGGAATCACGACGTCTCCTTCCGCAGACGACCATGCAATAAGTGTTTTACCATCTTTACTCAGCAAAACACCGTTTTGGGAATAGAAATTGGAATTCCTTTCCGAAACAATGAATTGCATTAGTTTATGACAACCGCAGAACGCACCGTCTCCAATCGTCGTTACGCCCTCGGGAATCACGACCGAATTTAACGAGGAACAACCATCGAACGCTTTGTCTTCAATCGTCGTCACACCCTCGGGAATCACGACCGAACTTAACGAGGAACAATCATCGAACGCTTTGTATCCAATTGTCGTTACACCCTCGGGAATCACGACGTCTCCTTCCGCAGACGACCATTCAATAAGTGTTTTACCGTCAGAACTAAGGTCGTATTGATAACAATAATCTGCCAAATCTTGTATTTGTTTCATTTTAATATCCTTTGTCGTTTAGATCGAATATTCACCACGGTTCCATATTCCGGCTTAAACTTTTCTCAATATCAATTGTTGAATGATATACGGTACGACGTTATAAATTCCGCATTTCCTGGGAGCCACGGACGTCTCGTCCGCATCCTTCCAAACAGGCATCCCGCCTGTTTGGAAAATAGACTTTTATAACGACCTTGAATATAACATAAAGTGTCTCCTGATAATTGGACAATAAAAAACTTTTTAAGCTATAATGTATTACATTATGAAGTTTCATGTATCACAAAATACTTCCGTAAATTCCATGAATCCATGAAATACAATTTAACTTTACTTCGTCAGGTTCGATTATTCTCTGGCGAGTTGCTCCCCAGCAGTGCTGTCTCCACTTCGTTGAACGTTTATATTATGCATCGCTTATATTATACCTCATATTCCTGATTTGTATTGCTCTTTTTTTTAAATATAAGTGAATATTCTTGAAAATTTAGTAATTATTCACGCGTTACACTGCCCATTAAATAGTATTATAATTAAAACATTATGTATTTCAACAAAAAAATAGCAAAAAAATGAAAATATTGTAACAAAGAGAATCAATTAGGCGTAACTC
>CAYUAP010000257.1:0-2039 GCA_964442735.1 uncultured Planctomycetaceae bacterium
TGTTTATCCGTGATATCCGTGGTTCCAAAATCGTTCGTGAATGGTTACCAAAAATCAACAGGAAAGACTCTGATGAAAGTATTTTGTTGTTAGGGAGAAGTTGGAGGGTAAAATTGACTTTTATGGTTTATCCGTTTGAAAAACTGTTGTCCTCTTAATTTCTTGATTAGTTCATACCCTTAATCTAATTCATACTCTTAATCTATACTACCCATTTAAATCATCTATCTGTGAACGAGAATTTCTGTGAACGAGAGTATCTGTGAACGAAGGAAAATATCCAAAAGAGGACTTTTTGCCTATTGTCGGCAGGAGAAAATCGGATACAATGTACGTAAAATATGGAGACATATTGTTTCCGCGAACAATAAAAAACGTTATCTGCTTTTTATGTTTTTTCATCCATAATTAATTATATTTTTTACCCATAATTAATAATTAATATTGTGGCTGAAATTATAATATGTATTTTTGTTATACAAATAACCTTTGACAGGGAATTAATGATGGATTTAATGTGGATTTATGATCATTCACCTATTGCAGTTCAGAACCTTTTAGTTTCCTTAAAAGGTTACTCGCAGAAGCGAATAAGATTTGGAAAAGTTTATCATGAATATCTCGCCGAATTAAAGAGTCGTGACTACAGTGATCGATCATTTTTTATCGATTATCAAAACAGAAAATTACGAGAACTAATTGCTTATGCTGTAAAAAAATCTCCATTTTATGCAGAGTTCTATAAAGGAATTAATATTAATGAAATTCAAACAACTGCAGATCTCCCAAAACTACCTATTCTTGAAAAAAGTATATTAAGGGAAAATATAAATCAGGTTTATACAATTTCCAGATCGGCTGGATTTGAATCTAGTACAAGCGGTACGACCGGAACATCCATGCGAGTTCTGTATAGATATGAGGATATCCAACGCCGTTTGGCATATCTTGATTTCTTTAAATATCAATATGGTTTTATTCATCATAAAATGCGTCGTGCTTCTATTAGTTCTCCGAAAATTGTCCCTAATAATCAAAAGTGCAATATATTTTGGCGTGACAATTATTCCATCAAACAACGGATTTATTCTGCCTACTATTGCCAAGGCAAGAATATACCCTATTATGTTCAATCGATTAAAGATTATCGTCCACAATCGATCGATGGTTATCCTTCTGCTATTTTTTTAATGGCACGATATATTTTAGACAATCATATTGATTTATGTTTTTCTCCATTAGCTATTTTTCCAACAGCCGAAACACTTTACGATTATCAAAAAGAAACGATAGAAAAAGCGTTTCAATGTCCTGTTTGTGATCAATATTCCTCCTCTGAAGGTGCTCCATTTATTAACGAATGTAAAGCGGGGCACAAACATTACTGCATGGATACTGGAATTATTGAGTCTGATCCAACGACCAATGATATGTTGATTACCAGTTTTGATTCATTTGGGACACCCTTAATTCGCTACAGAATTGGTGACCGTGCCATTTTTTCAAAGGAAAATGTCTGTTCTTGTGGTTGTTGTTTTCCAATTATTGAAAAATTGATGGGGAGGTCTCAGGATTATTTGGAGTCGCGGACCCGAGGACGTTTTACAGAAGTATTTTTTTCTTTTACAAGTAATTTATTTGGTTCTTCCATCGTAACAATTCAATTTGTTCAGAATTCTTTGGATAAAATAGATGTTTATATTGTTACAGATAAAGGCTACGGAAAAGCACAAGAGGATGTTATCAAATATAAATTACACTATACTTTTGGTGATGATACCCAATTTGAATTTCATTATATAGATAGTCCATTAACAACCAAGAATGGAAAATTTCGATTGATATTTAATAATATTGCGTCTTAGTCCTATGAAAAAATCAGATATAGTTTTTCAAGAACTGTAACATCCCATCATATTTTGACGAGAGAAGATGTTGTAAAGTAATAGAAAAGGGTCGATACAAGGAGGTTGAAGGGCAGAAATTGTAACCATTCACGAACGATTTTGGAACCACGGATATCACGGATAAACACTGAT
>CAYUAP010000258.1:0-2021 GCA_964442735.1 uncultured Planctomycetaceae bacterium
GGAGATTCCTGTTTTACGGAGATTCCTGTTTTGCGGAGATTCCTGTTTTGCGGAGTCCACTGTTTTGCGGAGTCCACTGTTTTGCGGAGTCCACTGTTTTGTGGAGATTCCTGTTTTCCGGAGATTCCTGTTTTGCGGAGCCCCCTGTTTTCCGGAGATGTGAACGAGACGTCCATGTTCCAGTCCTGTCTGTCAAAACAACAGGTTTTATCATACCACTCTGGGAACAGTAGGGATTATTTTTAGTACTTGACGTTTATTATAATAAATCATTTATTCCAAAATGTTTTTGATTTGTTACTGCAAAACACTATATTTTCGTCAAACTATCCGTACTATCCTTGAAATACGAGATTCCAAAATTTATTTTGTTGACACCTTGAGTTAATATTAAGTTAAAATTGATAAATGGAAAAGCTATGTTCGGAATAATAAATACGGTCGTTTTACTCGTTTATTTACTGATAATGCTGGGACTGGGACTCGGATTTCTGTCAGGTAATCGAACGGCGGATCACTATTTTCGCGGGGGTGGAACCTTGCCCTGGTGGGCAACCGGAATCAGTATTTTCGCGACGATGCTCAGTGCCATTACCTTTTTGGCCATGCCGGCAAAAGCATTTGCGACCAATTGGAATATGCTCTTCTTCAACTTTATGGTACCTGTTATTTCTCCGTTCGTTGTCTATTTGTATCTTCCCATGTTTCGCAAATACGGGGGGCGAAGTGCCTATACCTTTTTGGAAGAGCGATTCAATCGCAAGGTTCGCTGGTTCGCCTCCGGCCTGTTTGTACTCTTCATGATTTCCAGAATAGCAATTGTACTCTATTTGCCTTCAATAGCGCTATCTCTTGTTACCGGAATGAATGTTTGGGGCTGTATCCTCGTTACCGGACTCGTAACGTTGTTCTACAGTACGATGGGTGGAATTAAGGCCGTTGTCTGGGGAGACGTTATCCAGGGATTCGTGCTCGTTGGTGGTGCTCTCTTTACCTTCGGCTGGCTAATATTTCATCTCGACGGTGGTATGTTCGGATTTATTCAGCAGGCATATCAGGCCGGAAAACTCGAAACATTTAACTTCTCCTTCGATTTCTCCCAGCCGGTATTTTGGGTGGTTATCCTTGGCGGAGCGTCCTCCAGTATTATTTCCTATACAAGCGATCAGACATTAATACAACGATATTCCATGGCAGACGACAGTAAACAGGCGGCACGAAGTATCTGGCTCAATGCCTGGCTTGTTCCGCCAATTACAATCCTGTTCTTCTCTATCGGAACGGCGCTCTACGTCTTCTATCATAATAATCCAACTCTTCTGGACCAAAATTTGTCACAGAATGACGCCATTTATCCCTGGTTCATTGTCCATCAGCTTCCTCCCGGTATTTCCGGTATGTTGATCGCTTCTATTTTTGCCGCAAGTATGTCAACTCTCAGTTCGAATATCAATTCGGCATCGGCTGCACTCCTGGGTGATTTTTACAAGGTACTATACCCCAATTCAAACGATCATTCGGAAATACGTTTCGCCCGAAATTCCGGTATCGTTATCGGACTGGCCGGTATCGCAATGGCTATTGTCCTGGCTACTTGGGATATAAAATCGCTCTGGGACCAGTTCAATGTTTTTCTCGGTCTCTTTACAGGAACGTTGGGTGCACTTTTTTTTCTGGCATTTTTTGTTCCCAAGGTCGATGGAAGAGGCGCTATTTGCGGAATCATCGGATCCATTATATTAACCTGGTTGATTAAGGAAACCACCTCGCTCCATCTTCTCCTTTACGGACTTGTCGAGATAATCCTCTGTTGCTTGATCGCCATGATGACCAGTCGGAGAAAACAAAAAAAAGTCTGTGACTTTAAAAACAGGTAAAATGCGAGTTCTCGGACGTACCATTCAAGATAATTGATGTCAACCTGTTTTGAAAACAGGTTGACATTAAAAATGGAACGAGATTGTGATTGGTAACCATTCACGAACGATTTTGGAACCACGGATATCACGGATAAACACTGA
>CAYUAP010000259.1:0-1989 GCA_964442735.1 uncultured Planctomycetaceae bacterium
TTTACAGGAGATAACTTTATGTTAATGCGTATGGACGAGACGTCCGCGCTCCCAGGTTTTCCGTCTTTCCAGTATTTCGAATAAATCACTTTTTCAATTCGCGGCTTTAAGACGGTATCGAAATGATCGCCCATTTCGACAAGAATGTATTTGCGATGGCCATTGTCTTCGCGATTCAGGTTGATAACAGCATGGCCCGTTGTGCCTGAACCAGCGAAGAAGTCATATATAACGGTGTCGTTAGAAGCTCCCATACGGCATAATTCGGCAACTAACCCCATTGGCTTGGGATTATCAAATATTGTCATGTTGTCAAGTATTGATGACATTTCCGCAGACCCTTGAGCATTAAGAGGAACAAAGTCCCATAACGTCGTATAGGATATACCATTTTTTACATCACATAAAAAGCGCTTTAATTTTGGCCTTCCCAAACCATCATCTCCAAAATAGATCTCGTCGTTTTTTAATAATTCAGAGACTTTCTGTTGATTAAAACGCCAATTTCCATTAGATGATGGATAGTGTTCTTCTCCCGTTTTAGGGTTGACGATAGGATAGTATAAGGAAGCGACATATCTTCCCCCCTTTACATTTGCCATCAAGTCACCTGAAGTCCACGGCCCTTTCGGATGATTATCAGGATTTTTATACCGAGCCACTTGTTCTTCGGATCTTGTTCTAAGATTTAATACAACCTTTGTTATATCTTTTGCATAAACAACAATATATTCGTGTGCTGCTCCAATGATTTTGTCATTAGGAGGCGTACTTCTCTTTTTCCAGACTATTTGTGCAACGAAATTGAATTCATCAAAAATGTTATCACAAAGAGCAAGAATTGTTTTTAATTCATGATCATCTATTGAAAGTAGAATTACACTGTTATCCGCCATTTCTTTTTTTGCTTGTTGTAGTCGATCATACAACATCGAAAGCCAACTGCTTCGAGCATATCCATCACGATATATAAACCCATCATTGCCCGTATTATACGGCGGATCAATATAAACGCATTTGACTTGCTCTTTATACCGCGATTGCAACAGATTGAGTGCTTGAAAGTTTTCCGAATGGATAAGAAGCCCGTCGCATTGTTCGTCGAAATTCGGAATGGCATCCAGAAGTCGCTGTTTAAATTCTTCGGAGAAAAACTTGGTGTCAAGAAGCAGATTCCCTGGGAGCGCGGACGTCTCGTCCGCATCCTGCAGATGGTCGTCTCGACCATCTGCTCTCCCCACCTCATTCTGCCTGTATCGTATCCCATTCCATTCCCACTCTTCTGCGTCAGAAACAAGTCCGCCTTTAACCGGATTATTATCGATATAATCATTTACCGCATTGTATTGTTCCGTATTTCGAATATATCGGTCGAAATAATCAGACATCCAAAAACTTCCGGTTCGATTTAATATCTTATTGGCTTCGTACGCAGTATACGATTTCCAGCTTTTAATAATATCGGATAATGAGTTGTCCGAAAGAACTTCTATAAGAACATGTACATGATTCGGCATTATTGACCAGTTTACAAGTCGGTAACGTTCCGCGTCATATTGCAAAAGAGCGTTTTGAACCATAGTCGCTATTTGTGGATTTCGGAGAAAACAAGCCCCTT
This sequence comes from uncultured Planctomycetaceae bacterium, assembly GCA_964442735.1. Lineage (GTDB taxonomy): Bacteria > Planctomycetota > Planctomycetia > Pirellulales > Thermoguttaceae > JAUNBG01. The sequence goes on from CAYUAP010000259.1 coordinate 1,619, forward strand.
TTCCCTTGTCTTCATAATCATTGATCCTTTTTCGTAACGCAACCGCTTCCGGAGATTGAGCGTCCATTTCCTTTTTCCATGCCAATTCGTCTTTCCATGCTTGAAGCGTTTCTTTGGGTACGGAATCAAACAGACGGATTGTAATGAATTGTAGTTCGGCAGAATCGAAATGCGGGAGGTATCCGCGTGAATGCCATCTCGGAAGTTTTTCCAATTCGTCTTTTGGCAGATTGTCAAAAAGCGAAGGGGTGGTGGAACCTTCTGTTTCAATGGTGGAACCGGACAGTCGGTACGACTGTCCGGAGGATGCGGACGGGACGTCCATACGCATTAACTTAAATTCAACGATAGAATAGGTAAAACAAGATGTT
>CAYUAP010000260.1:0-1741 GCA_964442735.1 uncultured Planctomycetaceae bacterium
GCCGGATTCAGGAACTCGATATCAGAAATATCCCTTCCATGAGGCGAAATCACGTCATTTCCGATATTTTTCTCCGTCTGGATTATATGGATCGTCGCGGAAGCGGTATCAACAGAATTCTGAAAGACTTTTCCGACTGCCCTGTTAAGCCGAAGTTCTTCTCTGAAGCCTCCTGGTTTCGGGTATCGATGCCGAATCGGAATGACGTCTTTCGGAAGAAAACGTCTATTTCTGACGGGGAAAGTGCAGTTTCGGGGAAGAAAACGTCTATTTTAGGGGACGGAGGGACATTTTCGAGTGAAAAAGGGACATTTTTTGAGGGAAGAGGGACATTTTCAGGCGAAGAAGGGACATTTTCAGAGGGAAGAGGGACATTTTCGCAAAATGAAAGTGAACTTTTGGAAGAGCAACGTTTTGTTCAGAAGTTGCATTCACTGGACGATATTCGCGGAAAAGTCAGAGAAAACATACAAAGATTACGAAAAACATACGAAACCGACCTCGGTTTTGGCAGGAACAATCTTGTTGAACTGTTTGATATCACTCCAAGACATGCTTCCAGAATCATCAATCTCTTGCTCAAACACGATCTGATAGAAAAGGTCAAAACCGGCGAATATGTATTTAAAAGGATGGAGAAATAACCATGTCCGATAACCCGAACAATTTGATTTTATATCAATCGGACGATGGCGAGATTCGCGTTAATGTTCGAATGGAGAATGAAACCGTTTGGCTGACACAGTCGGCAATGGCGGAACTGTTTGATTGTTCAAGCGATAATGTTTCACTTCACCTGCAAAATATATTTTCTGAAGGCGAATTATTGCCGGAAGCAACTACCGTGGATTTCTCGGTAGTTCGCCAGGAGGGCAATCGTCAGGTCAATCGGCAACTCAAACATTACAATCTGGACGCCATTATTGCGGTTGGATATCGGGTCAATTCCAGAAGAGCGACGCAGTTTCGAATTTGGGCGACGAAGATTCTCAAAGAGTATATCATTAAAGGTTTTGCGCTGAACGATGAACGCATGAAAACCGGTCGGAACATGACCTATTTCGACGAACTGCAAGAGCGTATCCGCGAAATCCGGCTTTCCGAACGGGTTTTCTATCAGAAAATCAAAGACATTTACGCCACCAGTGTCGATTATGATCCGCAGGCCGAGAAAACAATGATGTTTTTCAAAATCGTTCAGAACAAACTCCTTTGGGCGATTAGCCAAAATACCGCCGCCGAACTGGTAGCAAGACGAGCTAACGCCGAACTTCCTTTCATGGGAATGCAATCTTACGATAAAAAGAACGAACGACGCATTACCAAACAGGACGCTCTTACCGCAAAAAATTATCTTTCTCAAGACGAAATGAGAGCCTTGGGATTGCTTGTCGAACAGTATCTTGCGTTTGCCGAAGCACAAGCACAACAGCGTATTGTCATGACCATGAACGACTGGATCGCCAAATTGGACGGACTGTTGACGCTGAACGGTCGGGAGTTGCTCAATCACGCCGGGAAAATTTCTCATGCCATTGCGGAGGAAATTAGTGGACAACAGTTGGATCAATTGAAAAAACGTCTGCAACAGGAAGAGATTGAGCAAAGTCTCAACGAATTGGAACAAGACCTGAAAGAGGTCGAAAAACAAAAGCGGAATAAAGGAAAGAAAAAGTAACATGGCCAAAACAAAGAAGTCTGTACGCAAGACAAAAACGACCGTTCCGTTTTCCCATCGGCT
>CAYUAP010000261.1:0-1710 GCA_964442735.1 uncultured Planctomycetaceae bacterium
TCAATAGAATATGGTTGCGCTATTTTGGGTGTTCGAGGGTTTTTGGAACCGCCCTATAACAATTAAAGAATCGCTATTATCATTTACTGTCTTGACTGATTCGATATAATACTCTTGAATGTTGGGAAAAGCAGGACGCTTAAAAACTAAATTTTCAATTGGATTTCCATTGTCTGCATAGACTGCGTTTTCAAACGTGTTAACCTGGTAAAAAACATTGTTCAAATCCCGAATTGCGACAAGAGAAAAATAAGGGGCTTTCCTGTCTGTCTTTTGAATATAATAACATTTATCTGGGGTCATAATTCCTATTTCTTTCGATATAAAACCATCACGATTACCTTAAGAAAAATTGTTTGTAGCAGAACGAATAAACTTAGTAGTATGATCCATCCGATAAAACTCTTGTTCACTTGTATTCGAAAAAAACTCAAAGTCGTCGATCCTTGTTAGAATAGGAGAGGAATCTGGCGGATTTGGAATGCCCTCTGTCTCTTGCATTACATAAGACTTACGTTGAGCAGACAATAACACATTAGTATAATAATGTTTAAGTTTAAAATAAGAACAATAATATTCGTAAATAAACTGCTTTTCATTTTTTGTCAACTTTGAATAAATCTCATCATTCAAATTTGGTGGGTCTGAAGGGGAAGATACAGAAAATCCCAAAGAACCACAAAACATAAAAATAAGCATTACGCAAAAAATTCTGAGAGCCCTAAATATCATGTTGTGCCTCAATAAAACTTGTATCATATGTTGTATCATATGTTGTATCATATGTTGCGTTGTATCATATGTTGTAATTATTCACGGGCTACCTCGCCCATTTAATAGTATTATAATTAAAATATTATGAATTTCAACAAGAAAAGAGCAAAAAAAATAAAAATATTGTAAAAAGAGAATCAATCAGGCGTAACTATTCCTCAAGTTTTAATTTGATAACAAAGAAGGGGCTTTGGTTCCACAAATAGAAGTGGTGATACAGTTGCGCAAGAAATAGAAGACATCACGTCCCTGTTATTTACAGGTCGCTAATATGGTCCAAACTCGTTCGGTCAAATGTTGCCCATCTTCCGACCCACCTCCATGGGTTGTGTATCGGTCTATGGCTATCGGACGAATTTGTTGTTCTTCAAAATTATTTGTCGAGGGTAAAAGATGTAAAGGGATGCTCGCGCCCCCTTTTTGTCCTCCGACCCTTTTCGTTCTCTCCGAAGAAATTTCAGGAAATATTATAAGATCTGATGAAAATGGAGTTGATGAACGAGTGGAATATTAGTACAATCGTATCATGAGAAGGTTTGGAAGAAAGACCAAAACGGAATGATTCATCGTTACGATTATGATAATTTTGGCCGTAGTCTTCATGATAACTGAATCATAACCTTGGGAACAAACGTTGACGGAGCTGTTCGCCGAGTTTCGACGAAATATAGGGTAACCGGTCAGGTAGACTTCATAACGAGTTGGAACAATGTCCTTGTCGGAAGTGGCAGTATCGTAAACGAAGTTCATTACGAATACGATATGTACGCACTTCTGACGAAGAAATATCAGAATCCGACCGACGGAGTTGCGACCGATTCGCTTTACGTTGGTGTAATCATTCACGAACGATTTTGGAACCACGGATATCACGGATAAATACTGATAGTCTGCCATAAAATACAATTTTTACAATAATAAACTAACATTTTAACT
>CAYUAP010000262.1:0-1672 GCA_964442735.1 uncultured Planctomycetaceae bacterium
AGATCGTTATAAAAGTCTGTTTTTCAAAACAGGCGAGACATCTGTTTTGGACGATGCGGGCGAGACGTCCGTATTCCCTGGAAATGTCGTATTTATAACGTCGTACAGTATAATTGTCGTACAGTATAATTAACGGTAACCATTCACGAACGGTTTTGGAACTACGGATAAACACAGATAGTCTGTCGTAAAATACAATATTTTACAATCACAAACGAAACATTTTTATCTATTATCATAAATAATTTTATCATAAAAAAGTTTGTTTGCCAAAATACTGTCCGTGAAAATCAGTGTTATCCGTGGTTTCACATTATATCCGTGGACAGTTACTATTTTTATAAAGGACAATATTGTTAAAAAAAATAATATTTTTAAAGAAAATAATATTGTTAAAAGAAAAATAAAAAATGTCATTTACAGAAGAAGAAATACGAAATTATATAAACGTTTATCAAACAACCTTGTTTGACAACTGTTTCCCATTTTGGCTGAAATACGGTTGGGATCGAGAAAAAGGTGGAATAATTACCTCGCTGGACCGTGACGGTAATATTATAGACACCGATAAAGGCGTATGGCAGCAAGGGCGGTTTGCCTGGACCATGGGTTATGCCTATAATACCTTGGAAAAGCGTATCGAATGGTTGGACGCGTTGGAATCGACCTTGGATTTTATTACTCGATATTGTATCGACCGGGATGGACGGCTCTTTTTTCAGGTGACTCGGGAAGGACTTCCCATCAGAAAAAGACGTTACTGTTTTTCGGAAGTTTTCGCCTCGCTCGGTTACGGCGAACATTATCGCGCAACGGGTAATGAAGAATCCGCACGTATGGCACGAAGGCTTTTTGAAGTCTATCGTGACCATATCTGTTATCCTCCGAAATTCTATCCGACACGTCCCATGAAAACATTATCTCAACCCATGATTTATCTGAACCTGTGTCAGAGATTGCGGAATTCGATTGGCTTGGAAAATGCAAACGCCGAAATCGACCGAACCATCTTGGAAATTGAACGTGATTTTATCAAGGATGATCTGCGATGTTGTCTGGAGACCGTCGGAATAAATGGAGAAATTATTGATCATTTTGACGGACGTCTATTAAATCCGGGTCATTCTATTGAAGGTTCCTGGTTTATTATGTTTGAGGGGGAATTAAGAAATAAACCGGAATATATCGATCTCGGCTGCCGTATGCTCGACTATGCCTGGGAACGAGGTTGGGATGAAGAATACGGTGGTATCTTCTACTATCGCGATGTCTATAATAAACCGGTTGCGGAATACTGGCAGGACGCAAAACATTGGTGGCCACATAACGAGACCTTGATCGCTATGCTTCTAGCCTGGTATTTGACCAGAAATGAAAAATATGCGGAACGATATCGAAAAATCCATAATTACACCTATAATCTATTTCCGGACCGACCCGGTTTGGACTGGTTCGGTTATTTCAATCGAGACGGTCGTATCATGACAGACCTCAAGGGAAATATGTATAAAGGCTGTTTTCATGTACCTCGTCAACAAATGGTTTGTTTAGATATTGCAAAAAAGATTTTAAAGACTTTTGAAGTGTAAACATACTATATTAATCATTTCATTTTGAGTAACTATTCACAAACGATTTTGGAACCACGGATATCACGGATAAACACAGATAG
>CAYUAP010000263.1:0-1660 GCA_964442735.1 uncultured Planctomycetaceae bacterium
CCAAGATCAATTATCATATTCATACGGACGCTATTAAACAGAACCTCATTCCTCCAGAACTGACGCCTCAGCAGATATCTTTCGTTTACGCTAACGAAGCGGACGTTCTCAACGTGGCTCTGTTCGGTATGACGGCAAAAGAATGGCGGGAGTCTCATTCCGATCAGAAAGGAAACATTCGAGATTACGCGACGATTAACGAATTGATTTGCCTTTCGAACATGGAAAACCTAAATGCTCTTTTTATTCAGGAAAAAATGCCACAGAAAGAACGGCTGGTCAAATTGAATCAGATTGCCATTCAACAGATGAAAGTATTACTCGAAGTTGAAAACAGAAGGCTTTTGAAATAGAAGATATCGAAGAATAAGGAATAACCAACATGGCGAAATCACAGCGACTGGAACTGACCTGGATGGGCAAAGAGATTCGTCCGCGACTCGAACCGCGAATCCTCATTGAAGACGAAAGCCTCTCCTATTGCGCTTCGAGTTTGTGGGGGAAGTATTATTCACACAAAGGCACGAAGGCACAAAGGGAATTTTTGGAAAATCAATGTTTTTCAAAAAGTCATCGTTTATCTTTTAAAGCAAGACAGTCGGAAAATTAAAGTTATTCTCTCACTTTGTGCCTTGGTGCCTTTGTGTGATAATTAATAAATGAAGGAAAAGAAAGATAATGGCAAAATCACAGCGACTGGAACTGACCTGGATGGGCAAAGAGATTCGTCCGCGACTGGAACCGCGTATTCTCATTGAAGACGAATCGCTCTCCTATTGTGCTCCAACGAAAAAGAAGGGGGATATTTTCGATAATATGCTCATTTTTGGGGATAATCTGCTCGCTCTCAAGTCGCTGGAACAACATTATACGGGCAAGGTCAAATGCGTTTATATTGATCCTCCGTATAATACGGGGTATGCCTTTAAAAACTATGACGATGGATTGGAACATTCAATCTGGCTGGGACTTATGCGGGATCGGATGGAGTTACTCTATCGACTTTTGACAAATGACGGTTTTATTTTTGTCCAGATTGATGATTGCGAACAGGCTTATCTTAAAGTTATGATGGATGAAGTGTTTGGCCGGGTAAATTTCGTGTGTAATTTTATATGGTTAGGACGAGCTGGAAAAGGGGGAACCGCATCTCAAATTTCAAATCAACATGAATACATTATTTGTTATCGTAAAACGGAACAAGCAAATTTAAAAAAGGAAACACGGATATCAAGTAGTGGCAACTATCAAGACCAATACGGCAGTTACAAACGCGAACAGTTGCGACAATGGGGACAAGGAGACAAAAGAGAAGATCGACCAAGTATGTGGTATCCCGTTATCGCACCGGATAAGACTGAAGTATTTCCCTTTAAAGAAGATGGAACAGAAGGAAGGTGGAGGGTTGGCGAAAACACATTTAAGGAACTGATTCGCGATAATTTGGTGGATTTTGTAAGCACAGAAAAAGGATGGCGCGTTTACCGCAAAATCAGAGACGGTCGCATAACAGAATCGGTTTATGGTACTTTGCTTGATCAATGTGGTACTTCAGCAACGGGAACTGCCGAACTAAAAGCGTTATTTGGTTCCAAAACTTTTGATACCCCCAAGCCGGAACGGCTTATCGAACGCATTTTAACATTGGCAAGCCAACCCG
>CAYUAP010000264.1:0-1628 GCA_964442735.1 uncultured Planctomycetaceae bacterium
CAAGGGAGCAGTAAATATTCACAATCTTCTCAAGTATCGCAAAAAAGGATACCTGCGAATACCCTTGGGACCGCGCATTTTACAGAAGAAAGTCTTCAAAATTATCGCGGTGGATCACGGTAACACCGGCATTGTATGTTTCAACAAAAGACTTGTGAATTCGAACCCTGGCTTTCGGATTCCATTTGAATTCATAACCGGCAATCTGACCGTTTTCCTCTTCGAGGTAGTCGATTTCCTTTTGGTCTCTGGTTCGCCAGAACCAACTGTTGGCCCAGATGCCTTTGTAATGATTCCGAATTAAACGCTGGGAAACAAGCCAGTTTTCCCATAACGCGCCAATATCCTGACGCATTTCCACGTCCGAGAAATTGGCAATCAACGCGTTACGAATTCCATTGTCGTAAAAATAGATTTTGCGACTGCTCTTGAGTTCGTTTCGCATATTACGGCTGAACGATGACAAACGGAAGATAACAAAGGTCTGTTCCAGAAGCTGGATGTATTTTTCAACTGTTTTACGGTCCAGTCCGCTGGTCTCGCCAAGTTCCTGATACGAAACTTGATTCCCCACCTGAAAGGACAATGCCTGCAACAGCTTCAACAGCCGATCCGGTTTTTTGATCTGCTCCCACATGAGAATGTCCTTGTACAGATAACTGTCGGACAGTTGCTTTAATACTTCTTTTGCGTTTCCCGGGTTCATCACCACTTCCGGGTAGGAGCCATAAACCAATCGCCAGGGAAGCATTCGTTTCTCTTCGAGCAAACCATGGTGTTCAATCATTTCTCCGAACGACAGCGGATAAAGCCGGTATTCCCATTTTCTTCCGGTGAGCGGTTCGTTGACCTGATTGGCAAGACTGAACGCGGAACTTCCTGTCGTGACAAGTTGTATCTCCGGAATCTGATCGATAATCAGCTTTAAACGAAGGCCGACGTCCTCAATTCGCTGTGCTTCGTCAATAACCAGTATTTTTTTCCCGGCGAGAATCGCTTTCAAACGTGTGGCGGAAATATTTTCAAACAGACTCTGAACGTCCAGTTCATCACCATTGAGCCAAAGCGTCTCTTTTGACTCGGGAAAAAGCGTTTTGAGTAGGGTTGTTTTCCCTGTCTGACGCGCTCCCAGCAGAATAATGGCCTTTCCCCCGGCGATTTTGTTTTTCAAAACGGTTTCCAATTCGCGTTTAATCATGTTCAGTACTCCCTTAATAGTAACATACCAGGAAACAATTCCCGTTTTGTTTAAATTATTTGGGATTGTATTCCCGTTTTGTTTGGTTTTTATGTCTATTGTACCTCCCATTTGTTTTGTTTCAAGGAGTCACGAAAACAATTCATGACCGCATCAAGCTCCCAAAAGCATTGAATACAACAGCAATATATATACTTGTCACCGTTTTTCACAGGTATCGTAAATATAGATACCTACGAATAGCGTACCATGCGTCCATTATTCATACAAACATGCCGTTTTTGGCATGTACGAATACCGCTGTGTTATTCGTAGGTACCGTATTTTACGGTGTTTGCGGGTCCTCCCGGCAATCGTTTTTGACTAATGGCACATGAACCTCTACAGGGGGGAGACAGTCTTTCTTTCTCTGGCGACGATTTTCAAAATG
>CAYUAP010000265.1:0-1617 GCA_964442735.1 uncultured Planctomycetaceae bacterium
TGTTGAGCGTGTCTTCGTAACTTTCAAGACGTATGTATTTGACGCATTGGGAAACGCCGTTGTAAGGATTTTCCGGCCTATAATCGGAATTTTTAGTACTTATGGGGTCTTGCGCCTGCGTACTGAAACTGGTAATTTTACCCGTTTTGAACAGTTCGTCTGTTTCGTCGCTAAAAAGGGTTTGTTGATCGACTTGTATACCATTTAGTGTCACTTTTGCGGGAGGAACAGTATTTGTACTGGGCTTATCAAGAACCGGCTTGCCGTCTTTCCAGTCTTTGGAATACACAACTTTTTCAATTCGCGGCTTTAAAACCGTTTCAAAATGATCACCCATTTCAACCAGAATGTATTTGCGATGACCATCGTCTTCACGGTTTAGGTTGATTACTGCATGGCCCGTTGTACCGGAACCGGCAAAATAATCGAGAATGGTAGATTCAATTTCAGAACCACAAGATAATCGAATGATACGTTCTATTAAATCATAAGATTTTGGTGTGGCAAATTGGTTTTCGGGAAATAATCTTTCAAGTTGTCTACTTCCATTTGGTTTTATATCAATCCACAAATCATTTGCAAGTTTTTCATTGGCAGGAGGAATATAGTGTTCAGGTTTTCCAGTTTTTGATAAACGAAGTAGGTCTATTTTATCTTTTGTCTTTTGTGATTCTTTCATATACCATTTATCAATAGAATCTTGAGATGGCTCGTCTATGCCTATTTCATTACAACATCTCTGATAGTTTTTGATTGCGATATGACTTCGCTCTTCTCCCCACCTCCATTGTCCTCGTTCAGGAACAATACCGAAAATATTATACCTCATAGTCGGACGATCAGTACCTCGCCAATGATTATTCCAACTGCCGGATACATTATCCTCTCTTTCATCATCTGATGGTATAAGTAGCTTTTCAAAGCGCGTGTTATTATGAGGAACATTGTGTAAAACAAACTCGTATCCTCGATTTAACGAATCTATAGTTTCAAATTGTGCTTGAACATTTTTTGCACCTCTTCGAATAATAATCATGGATTTATAAGAAGTTTCTTCCCAAATGTACTCGAATAACTTTTTTAAATTGTCAATTTCTTCGTCACCAATACTTGTAAAGTGAGAACCATCTTGTGTAAAAAAAGAAGAACTCAAAGATACTCTATCTGCCACACAAGTAAGCCACGTCGAATGTTGATATGAATCTTTATAAATGAATCCATCCCCGCCCGTATTATACGGCGGATCGATATAAACGCATTTAACCTGTTCTTTATATCGCTGTTGTAAAAGGTTCAAAGCCTGAAAGTTTTCAGAATGAATGATAAGTCCATCGCATTGTTCATCGAAATTCGGAATGGCATCCAGGAGTCGCTGTTTGAAGTCTTCGGAGAAAAACTTGGTATCCAAAACGAGATAGGAATATGCTTTTAGAAAAGTTACAGTCAATGGGCAGGCATATACAAAATCCTTGTTACGGTAATTTGTTGTTTTACCCTGTTGCGACACCGGAGTAATTTCGTCAATAGCAAACAGCTTTTCCCATTCTTCACGTTGCGCGTTGTTAGCGGCGATCTCTTCATAAAACTCTTCGGGGATACGATCCAACGTTATACAGT
>CAYUAP010000266.1:0-1531 GCA_964442735.1 uncultured Planctomycetaceae bacterium
TTGTTTTACCTATTCTATCGTTGAATTTAAGTTAATGCGTATGGACGAGACGTCCACGTTCCCGGGAAATGCCGAATTTATAACATCGCACAGAATTTATAACATCGTACAGTATATTTTATTATTATACCATTTCTTCGTTATTTTTAAAAGGAACATATGGACTTTTTTTTGATGATACGATACAATAAACGATCATTAAAATTATCTTCCATTTGTTTTTATGTAAAGAGAAATGTATGTTATCCATTATAATTCCTGTATATAACAGAGCCGATCTTGTTTCGGCTACACTGGATTCGATACGGAATCAGACGTATACTGATTGGGAGTGTATTGTCGTAGACGATCATTCAACCGATGACACTGTAACTGTATTGGAAAAATATATGATGGACGATCCACGTTTTCAACTTCTGATTCGTTCCGATCCCATTAAAGGTCCTTCTTCCTGTCGAAATGAAGGGTTTCGTCATTCCAGGGGTGATTTTATTTATTTTTTCGATTCGGACGACCTTTTGGGGAATCGATTTTTTGAAACGTTTCTTCCGCAACTGGAGCAGAATCCGGAATTGGATTACGTGAATATTCGATTTGCGCGATTTCGAAATTCGATTGAAAAATGTTATCGTTCTTCTCCACAAAAACCGAACCGATATTCGATGTTGGAGGCGTTGGCGGCACGAAGAGTTTCCCATGCGACCGTTTCCTTTATCTGGCGCCGAACACTTCTGGAAAAACAGAAGATGTTATGGAATCCGACTATGTTTCGTTATGAAGATCGTGAAATGGCGTTTCGTCTTGTGGCCGATGCCCGAAATGGTCTCCATCTTCCTCAACCGATTCTCTGTTTCTATCGCAAACACGGATCGGAATTACGAACAGATTCAGTATCTTCGGAGCATTTCCTGGCCATGATCAAAACACTTTTGGACAGTATGACCGCAACATGTATCCAGAATAATGTTACCATTAAAACGGAAAAACAAGTCGCACGTTATGTGGTCCGATGTATGAAACTGGCACTGCGTTATCGATCGCGTTATTATGGAGTTTCTTTTTATCTGCTGAAACGAAAACTGCATTCTTCGTGGATAACCGATTTATTCGCTTTTTGGCGCGTATTACGTTTACATTGTCTCCCCGTCGATCAGGAAATGAAAAAATAACAAATTCACCAATAATTGAACTTCAGTAAATCATCTTTTTAGATCTAAAAATCAGATATATTACAATTGCAGTCTATCGGTAAATTTGAGGTTTAGGGAAACATTTAAATATTTAACATCAAGTTTCTCAAAAATATTGTTTAGGGAGATATATTAGGTAGAAAGGTGCACAAACAGAGATTAATGATCAAAAAACCGTGTTCCGATAGCAGTTAAGGGACTAAATACTTTACAGTCAGCAAATGGTATCGGCAACAGGCGAGATACCAAAAATAGGTAACCATTCACGAACGATTTTGGAACCACAGATATCACGGATAAACACTGATAATCTGCCATAAAATACAATTTTTACAATAATA